>JADZCI010000216.1 GCA_020851655.1 Bryobacterales bacterium | reverse complement strand
TGGAGAAAGTCAAACTGGGTGTCACGACATTGCGCGAGATCAACAAGGTGACGTTCGTCGAAGGGTAAGCGGATGACGTTTCTGTCCAAGCTGGCGCACCTTGTTCAAGATCCGCCGCCCGAGTTCGTTTTCGAGATCTCCGAAACCGGCATCGCCTGGGCGAACACGTCCGCCGGGCGCGTGCCCCAATGGAGGCCGCTCGAAGAAGGCGTGCTGAGAGTCTCTCCTCTTAAGGACAACGTCCTGCGGACCGAAGCGTTTCATGCGGCGATTCGCGGCATCGCTCCTCAGAACGGCAACCGGAAACTGCGCCGCGCGGCGCTGATTCTGCCGGACTATTGCGCGCGGCTGGGCGTGCTCGACTTCGATACGTTTCCGCACGAGACCGAGGATCAACTGGCACTGGTGCGCTTCCGGGTCAAGCGGGGCCTGGCGCTCGATGTCGAGTCCTCGAACCTGAGCTGGTTTGTGCAGCCGAAGGCGCCGCATAGTTCCAAAATCGAAGTGGTCATTGCGGCCATCGCTCCCGAGATCGCCGCCCGCTACGAAGCTCCATTCCGGGCGGCGGGCTTTCACCTGGGGTTCATCACGATTTCGGCGCTGGCCGCGCTATCTCTCGGGCCGTCAAGCGAGGCGCGGACAGGCATCGTGCTGAAGCGCAGCGGACGGGTGCTGGCGCTGAGCGTGCTGCACGGAAGTTCGCTCAAGATGGTCCGCTGTGTCGAACTGGCTCACAACAACGAGCACGAGATCTGGGACATTTTGCTGCCGACGATTGCCTACATGGAGGACCAGCTATCCTCGCGGCCAGAAGCCATCAAGGTCTGCGGCTTCGACTTGCCCGGCGGCATGGCGGAACGCTGGAGCCAGGAACTGGGCGCGCCGGTGCTGTCCGCCTCGTCCCGCTTTGGCGTGCCGGGCCCGTACAACTCGGGCCTGTTGGGCTACCTGGAGGCGCTCGAATGATGGCCCTGAGAATCCCGCTGAATTTATCGAACGAGCCGTTCCGGCGCGACCGTCCGATCCTGGCGGCTTCGGCGGCCACCGCGGCGCTTCTTCTGGCCGTCTTCATCATGCTGGTGACTATTGTCGTGCGAGATCGGCATGCCGCCGAGGATGCGCGGAGCACCATCGCCCGGTATGAAGGCCAACTGCGGCAAGTGAACGCCGAGAATGCGAAGGTGGACGCCTTTCTGCGCCAGCCCGACAACGAGATCGTGCTGGAGCGCAGTGTGTTTTTGAACATCCTGCTCCAGCGCAAAGGGATCAGTTGGACGCGCATGTTCGGCGACCTGGAGAGCGTTTTTCCAGCGGCGGTGCGGCTGGTTTCGGTCCGTCCTTTTGTCACCCCCGACAACAAAGTACAGCTCGACATGGTCGTCGGCGCGCAGTCGCCCGATCCGATCTTCGACCTGTTGAAGCGTTTTGAGAACTCGTCCGTGTTTGGCGCGGTAGCTGTGCAAGGGTCGATGCCGCCGTCGCAGAACGAGCCACTGTACCGCTACCGCGTGAGCGTGAACTATGCCCAAAAGCTTTAACTCGCTGACCTTGTCCCTGTACGGCGCGATTGCCGGGCGCGGGCTCAGCCTGCGTGAGCCGCGGGTGCTGGTTCGCCTGGTGCTGGGCGTGCTCCTGGTGGCCAACCTGGTGGCCGCCTACTTCGTTTTCCGCCCGCTGGGCGGCTCGGTCGAGGAACTCGACCGGGAGGCGACGGCCCTGCAAGGGCAGATCGCCGCGCGGCGGGCCTCACTCACCCGCATCCAAAGCCTCGCCGGCAAGGTGGCCCGGGCAAAGTCTGAAGGCGATCAGTTTCAGCACGAGCACTTCCTGGATCGCAGAACGGCCTACTCCACGCTGGTTATGGAGATGGAAGCCGCGGCCAAGGCGGCGGGAGTCAAGGCTCGCGACCATGCCTACAATTACGAACCCATCGAGGGCAGCGACACCATCGGTCTTCTGACCGTGAACGGAAACTACGAGGGCACCTACGCGGACCTGATTCAGTTCGTCAACCAGATGGACCGCTCCAAGCGGTTGATCATCATGGAGACGTTGCAGGCGCAGCCGCAACAGGGCAGCACGACGCTGTTGATCGCGCTCAAGATGATCACCTTTGTGAAAGAAGACGGAAGCGCCTTGCCGGTCCAGGCTCAAGCTTCCGGAGCGCCGGGACAGTCATGAAGAAGATGCCAGTCGGCGCCGAGCCGAAGAAAGTCGTAATCCTCACCGTCCTGCTGGCATCGGCCGGATACCTGTTCTACACCAATGTTTTGAGTACTGGCGCGCCAGGCGGCGGAAGCCCTGCGAACAGCACGGCGCCGGCGTCAGGGTCTCTGTCAGCCGCGCTGCGGAATACCGTGCAGCCGCCGGCCGAGCCGCCCCGTCCCGGTATTGCGCAGTCGAGCCGGGGCCGCCAGAATCGCGGAGAGTTCAAGCCGTCCCTCCGGCCGCGCCGGCCCGAGGAACGTCTCGATCCCACCACTGTCGACCCAACCCTGCGTCTCGATCTCCTGACGAAGCTGGAGAATGTGAAGATTGAGCGCGTCGAGCGTAGCCTGTTCGATTTCGGCGCCGTCCAGCCCAAGACACCGGAACCCAAGATCGAAGTGAAGGAACCCGTGAAGAAGGCTAAGAAGATGGTGGGCCCGGAGCCGCCTCCGCCGCCCGCGCCGCCTCCGCCGCCTCCTCCCAAGCCGGTTGCGCCCCCGGTTCCACTCAAGTTCTACGGCTACCAGATCGCGAAAACCGGCGGCGCCCGCCGGACGTTTTGCCTGGATGGCGAGAACATTCTGACGCCGCTCGAAGGAGAGACAATTAAGGGCAGGTACAAGATCATCCGGATCGGCCTGGCCAACGTAGTGGTAGAGGATCTGCAATTCAAGCAGCAGCAGACTTTGCAGATCGAAGAAGCGCCTCAAGGATAGGAGCGAGCGATGCGCGGACGGATTCGAAGCAGGCGGCAGAGGCAGGAGGGCTTTGTCCTGCTGCTGGTGTTCGCCTTTTCCGCCGCGATCGCCATCATGCTCTACCTCGAAATGCCCCGGATCGGCTTCGAGTACCAGCGCAACAAAGAAGGTCTGCTGGTCGAACGCGGCGAACAGTACATCAGGGCGGTTCAACTTTACGTGCGAAAGTTCTCCCGCTATCCCCAGTCCATTGAGGATCTCGAGCGAACACAAAATCTGCGCTTCCTGCGCAAACGCTATACAGACCCGATGACGGGCAAGGACGAGTGGCGGCTCTTACACGTCGACGCCTCCGGCCAGCTCACGGATTCGTTGGTGCAGAAGCGCGAGCAGGAGCAGGAGAAGAAGAGCTACGGCCCGCTCGCCGCGGCAGTGCAAGGCTTGGGCCAGTCCGCGGTGGTTATCGATCCGTCCGGGCAAGCCGCCACCGCGCCGAACCCGGCGATGCTCCGGCGCGCCAGCGACCGCCCGGCTCAAGGATCCGGCCCCAACCAGGCGATTGACCCGGCAACAGGACAGCCGCTCCTCAACGCGCAAGGACAGCCTATCGACCCCCGGGACCCGTCCGCGCAGAACCAGTTGCCAGGCCAGCAGCCGGGCTTCCCGCCAGGAGGCCAGCCTTATAACCAGGCGGGCCAGGCCATGCCGGGAATGTACCCGGGCATGCGGCCCGGCACGCAACCCGGAACGGTTCAACCGGGCATGGCGCAACCCGGCATGATGCAACCGGGCATGATGCAGCCGGGAATGGTACAACCCGGCATGATGCCGGGCCAGACCGGGTTCGGTACGAATCAGAGCACCTACCCGACCGGCGCGGTCAACTCACAGCAGGGCGGATTCGGCAACCGGGGCTCGAGCGGCTTCGGCCAGCAAAGTGGATTCGGCAGCCAGAGCCAGGGCGGCTTCGGCCAGCAGAGCGGGTTTGGCAGCCAGAGCCAGGGCGGTTTCGGCCAGCAGAGCGGATTCGGCAGCCAGAGCCAGAGCCAGGGCGGTTTCGGCAATCAAAGCGGGTTCGGCAGCCAGAGCCAGAGCCAGGGCGGTTTCGGCAATCAAGGCCGCGGCACGCCGGGAGGCCTTGGCCAGCAGAGCGGCTTCGGCTCCCAAAGCGGGTTTGGTTCACAAAGCGGCTTTGGCAGCCAGGGCGGTTTCGGCTCTCAATCGCAAGGCACGGCCGGCGGCTTCCAGGGCCAGATCCCGCAACAGGGCGGCAACCCGGCAATGGACATGATTCGCGGTATCATCACCAACCCGCGTCAGAATCCCATGGGCCAGGCGGGTCCTGGAATTCAAGGATTGGGCGCCGGCTTGGTGGGGGTCGCCAGCAGGAGCGAGATGAACGCCATCCGCGTCTACAACGAGCGCCAGCGGTACAGCGAGTGGGAGTTTATCTTTGACGCTCGCAAAGAAGCGCAAAAGGCGCAGGCCGCGGCCAACACCAACGCCAACGCAAATCCCTTGGGGCAGCAAGGCCAGCAGCAGGGCGGATCCAATCAGGGCGGGTTTGGTCAACAAGGCGGCTTCGGCCAGCAGGGCGGCTTCGGCCAGCAGGGTGGCTTCGGCCGGCAGGGTGGATTCGGAAGCCAGAGCGGGACGGGCGGCCAGAGTGGGTTTGGAAGTCAAGGTGGGTTTGGGAGCCAGAGCGGCTTCGGAAGTCAGGGTGGCTTCGGCAGCCAGGGCGGAACCGGAAGCCAGGGCGGCTTCGGGTCAAGCCCGCAACCATCCCAGCCCAGCGGCTTCGGACAACGCAAGTAGGACCTGAACTCTACTCGAGGTCGAGTTGAATCCAGCCGGGCAGGGTCCAGGGTTGCTGCCCGTGAAAAATGACCTTGCGGGTCTTCGGGAAAGGCATGCCCGTTTTGATCGCTCGCTCGTAGACGGTGTGCCGTAGAATCTCGTGGTAAGAAGCCCGCGTATCGTCGTTGACCGCCGCTTTGGCCAGCAACCCGGTACCCCAGCCGACGCACAGGAGGCAGGACCTGCCATCATGCGTCAACCCCTCGAGGATATGCCGGAGTGCGGCGATCGATTCGGCAACCGACGCCAGCCGCGCCTGTTCGGCGTACCGCGCCTGCAGTGTCAAGAGTCCATCGGCGGCGTGATTTGCGGCGTCAACGGCGCGCCTTCGCGCGGAGGTCTCTTTCCAGTGCAGCCACCGGAGCATATCCGGTTGGTGGAATACGAACCGCTCGTCCCAGGCGCCTGTGAATTCGGTGCCCGGCGCGGCCATTTCGGCGAAGGTAACCACCGGCTTCCAACTCGTTTCGACCCTCGGGCCCGCTTGCCGCAGATTGGAGGTCTTGACCAGGTAGACCTTGGTCCTATCCTGGTACGGCACAGGCTGGGAATCGTTGAACAGCAGCGGACGCGTGCGGCTGGACCCCGCCTGCCCCAGAAGATTCGACTCGATGGGCTCGGCGAGGCTGCGCGGCGGATGCTCCGACTTGATGCGCGCCTCCAGATCTTTGAAATGCGGCTCACCCAACTTCGACACAATCATGCCCGTGCGGAGAGCGCCCTTCAGCACGGTGGCGGGCAGATACATCCCTCCGGCCGCGGCGGCAAACGTCGGGATGAAGCAGTTTTCGGCCGGCGTCTGATTGAATACGGCGGTGTAGTCGGGATGCGCGAACGGAATCCGGCGTCCGGCGAAATTCTGGGCAAAGCCGCCCCAGGAAGCGAAATCCAGCTTTTGCGCCTTCTTGACCTGCGTGAGGTAACTGTCCAGCCGGGGTCCCTTTGAAAGCAGGCGGAAGATGCGGCGCTGGTCGAGGACGTTGACCTGGTCCTTCCACACCATGTAGTCGATCGGCGATAGCTTCTGGCCGTCGCCAATCAGGACGGGAGTCAGACAGGTTACCCGGTAACGCTTCATTCGGCACCTTTGGAGGGAATCGGCACAGAAAGCGCAAACCCGGCGCGATAAACCGGATGAGGAAACCCTTCGGGAGCGACGTTGCGGGCCGAGCCGTTCAGTTCCGGCGCGGCCAGCACCGACCCTTCGCGCACCATGCGGATGGTCTTCTTGCGCGCGCCCCAGCCGGATGCGCTCTCGATGCGGCCGCCGCGCGAAACCGTCTCGTAATCACCCTGGGTCCAGTCGATCGCTTCGCCATCGGCGGGGGCAAACAGGGACAGCAGCCACCAGGCGCGCGCTTCGCCCTTGACGTCCACGAGCAGAGAAGGCCACTCGCCGCGGGTTAATACAGGCGCCGAGCAGCGGCCGAAGCCGCGGCTTCGCAACCCGCCAAAGCCCGAGTCGGCGAGCCAGCGCAAGGCGCCTTCCAGCCTTGGCGACCAGACCGCCTCCACCTCGGGAGCCGAGAACGCCGCCACGAACCAGAGTCCCGCATTGTGAGAAAACTGGGCCACGGCGCAGGAGGTGGCCGCTCCGGTCTGGCCGGTCAGGCGGTCAACGGGAGCGCTGGTGCGGGTGACCAGGCGGAACGGACCCGCCGCGGCGCCGCCGCGTCCCACCGGCAGCAGGCAGCCGGAAAGGCCGTCGATGATCCACCCGTCTTCGGAAGGCAGTTGGCCCGCCAGCAGGCCTTTGACGACAGTGAGCGGCACAAACCGCGCGCCCTTCCAGCGCACTTTGGAGGAGTGGGCTGGAGGCCACATGGTCCGCGGCGGCGGCACAAACAACGTCTCACCGAGGAACGGGAAGCAGGAACTGAACCGGATATCCGGCGACTCGATGGTGGCCTTCAACCACTCGTCAAGCTGGCCGAGCTGCAGGAATGCCGAGCACAGCGCCGAGTACAGCGTGTCGCTGTGGTAATTGCTGTCGCTCTGGTCCGGCGCGCCGGACTCGGCGCCGAAGCGCCACGGCGTGACAGGATACAGACGTACAAGCAGTGCCTGAGCCATGCGAATTCAGGCGAGTTGCGAAACCGCGTCGCGCAGGTTGGTCTGTAGTCCCGCCGTGTCGGCGGCTTCGAATAAGGAAACCTCGGCATCGCCCGCGGAATAGTAGCCGCGGCTGCGCCAGGCCGCTTTCCAGCCGGAGAACCGGACGCGCCCGCTGCCGCGCGAGCCGCCGCCGCCGAGGGAATCGTCTTCGAGAAGCCGCAGGCTCTCGGCCAGCCGTCCAACGAGTTCACGATCTTCGTCGCACAGGATGTCGACCGCCAAACGAACCTGGAACCGGGCGCCCGCCGGGACACGTTCCAACGTGCGTGGATTGGCCTGGCAGGTGATGCGGTCGATGGCGTTCTCGCTCTTCACTTCGGTGAGTTCGTCGTCGAGGTTTTCGCGCATTTGAACCGTGATGCTCTCCAGGTCGAGCGGCGCGTCGTAGACGGTCAGGCGCGAGGGCGTGGCCGCGGTCGACTCCACCGTTTCGCCATTGGCCTTCTCCAGACGCCCCGGATTGCGTCCAAAAAGGAGGCAGATTTCGTCGCCGGGAAGGTCGCTTTGGTGAATCCGGACCTCCTGGCCTCTGCGCCGCGACAGGTAGACCAGGTCGGCGGGCGAGACAAGTCCGTCGGCGTGTTCCAGGAGCGCGCGCAAGCGGCCGCGCAACGAACTGCCCGGCACGTAGGGACGCCCGAACGCGTCTTTAACGACCGGATTATCGGCGCCGCCCAGATCGAGCGATCCTTTGCCGGCGCCGATGTGCAACCCGGTCTCGCAAACCATATCGCCTTCCAAGAACAGCTTTCCGATCAGTCGCAGCTTGGTTTCCGCGGTGTGAGAACTCATACTCCCTCGCTCAGTCCTTTATTCGTTGTACGCGACGATGGCCTCAAAGAGGTCGCGGAACCGCTCGTATCCGCGGGCGTCGTTCTTGCGAGTTACCTGCAGCAGCAGCCGCTCCAGCGTATCCAGGCTGCGCAGCGAATGGCGCGCAATGGTGTAGGCCAGGCGCGCGCGAAGCATGACAAACTGGTGCTGGCGCTCGCTCTCCGGAGCACGGCAGGCGCGCCGGACGGCGCTGTAGAGGCGCCGCAACTGGCTGCGCGTTCCGGACTCCATGTCGCGCATACGCGCCACCACGGCGTGCGCCTGGTTGTCCAGGTACAAGCTATCGGCAATCAGTTTGTCCAGGTCGATGTCCTGGGGGCCTTCAAAGCGCCCGCGTTCGCGGTCGCGCCCGCCACGGTCGTCGCGCGGACCCCGGTCGCCTCTTCTGTCGTCGCCTCTCGGCCCTTCGGCCCGCCGCTCGTCGCCGCGGCGCTCACCGGGAGGTTTCGGCCCGCGAGCTTCCTGCGGCGGCCTGGGCGGGCGCGGTTCGCCGCCCGGCCGCCCGCCGCCCCGGTTCTCGGGCCGGGGCCTGGCTTCGGGACGCGCTTCGAGCTTGGCCGGGGCCTCGGCTGAGGCCGGCGGCGAAGCTTCAGGCGCGGCCGGCGGAGTCTCGGGGGCTTCCGCCTCTTTGACCTCCAAAGCTTCGGGTGCTTCGGGCGCGGCCGCGGCGGGGCTCTCCCGCACTGGCATTGAATCTGGTTCGCTCATGCTACTTTGCCTCTTGCATCAGTCGGGCCCACTCGAGCGCCACGCGCCCAGACGGCCGCAGTTTGACATGCGCCTGATTTTTGCCGATGAACTCTCCAAGCAGTCCGGCGCGCGCCTTTTGAAACTCCCGGTTGCGTACAGGTCCTTCGAGGACCCGGTTTAGCCGGCGATAGAACCGCCATGGCCGGTCGAACCGCTCCGCCTTGGCGCGATTGAGCCTCAGCATCGTGTTCGCCGCGGTGTCGCGGTAAAACCCTCCCAATTGTCCCAAAAATTCGGGTGAACAGCCAAACTCGTCGAGCAGCCGGACCATGTTGTCCCGCAGTTCGGAGGCTTCGGCCAGTTGTTTCCACTCCACGACACGGCCAAAAACGGAAATCGAATCTTTGCCGAGCGACTTGGCCGCTTCCAGTTCGCGGCTGGCATCCTTCAATACAGTGCTCAGAGAGGCGCCGCCCTCGGGGGCGAGCGCCACCGCCATCGAGATGGTCTTGCCTTCCGGTCCCGGCAAGTCTCTCAGAAACTCTTCGGCGGACTTGTGGAACAGCCGTTGAACTTCACGCGCCAGGGGAATCAGAGCGTCCCAAGCGCCGTAAACGGCAAAGTCGTCGCCACCGGTGTAGAGGATGGAAACCTTTCGCCAGAACTCACCCATCGAGCAGACCACTTGCAGCTCACCGGCAAAAAACTGCTTGAGGAAAACCGAAAGCTGAATGTGTTCTTCGATCGACTGGGCGCGGCGCAGGCGGACACCAAAGTTGTCGACGTCTCCGCGCAAAACACCCCAGAGTTTGCGTCCCCTGGCCCGTCCGGCGAGTTCGCCGGGTTGGGCGGGCGCCTCGGTTTCCTCGCCCCGCGCGAAGTGCGAAGCCACGCTGATGGTATCCGGCGCCAAGTCGGGCGAAATGGTCCACGCCGCCACGCCGCCGTCCAGCACGACCATAAACGGGTTTTCCGGGTCCCAACCCGCCGTCTTGGCCAGCACCGCTTTGGCAAAGAACGATTCCGTAAAATCCGGCGGTGGCGTGTCCGGAACATCCGCCTGATATCCGGGCGCGCGCTGCATCTGGTCGAGAGGCTCGAACAGGCGCTTGCGGGCGATGCTCCAGTCTCCGAGGTTCTCGGTCGAATTCCAGATGAGCCGCAGTTCGCCCGCCGAAAGTGCCTGGAGCCGCCCGGCCGCGGCGGTCAAAAACTCGTTGGCCTGTGGAATCGACTCCCTCGGCAACACCACCAGAAAATGGCCGCCGCCGCTCAACCCCACCAGTTCCTTGGCTAAGCCCGCCGAGTGCAGCAGCGCGCGGGGAAGAACCTCGCTGACAAGTGTCGTGTAGAGGGACCGCCCGGCACAATCGGCGGCCGACGGCGCAGCCTGTACAAATGCTTCAATACCGAGGAGTTTCGCTTGAAGAAAAAACTGCACAATCCGGCCTCTGGAGTCGTTGCAATCCTTAAATCTAACATTTTTGCCGGGCGGACCATCCTGAGAATGATCTGGCGCATCCGATGGGTATAGGAAGCGTTATGCAGTTGCAAACGAATCGGGAAACGGCCACTTTGGCTGGTGGGTGCTTCTGGTGCCTGGAGGCGGTCTTCAGCCGGATGAAGGGTGTGGACTCGGCGCTCTCGGGCTACATGGGGGGTACGGCGCAACAGCCCACCTACCGCGAGGTTTGCAGCGGGCGCACCGGCCATGCCGAGGTGGTTCAACTGGCCTTCGATCCAGCCGTGGCCAGCTATCGCCAAATCTTGGAAGTGTTCTTTGCGATTCACGACCCGACCACGCTGAACCGGCAGGGCCAGGACGTGGGAACGCAGTATCGTTCGGCGATCTTCTTCCATTCCGCCGCACAGAAAGCAGCGGCGCAGTCCGTCATAGCGGAACTGACGGCTCAGAAACTTTGGGACGATCCCATCGTGACCGCCGTCGAACCGGCAAGCCAGTTTTGGGTTGCCGAAGATTACCATCAAGACTACTTCACCAACCATCCGGACCAGCCCTATTGCGGCTTGGTGGTTGCGCCCAAAGTAGCCAAGTTCCGCAAGAAGTTTGCCGCGCTGCTAAGAAGCTAAGTCCCTCGTCCAGCAGCCTTTCACGGCGCCGTCAGCCGGGCGGAAATTCTGGCCGCGGCGCGCCTTGCCGGGCCCTGAACTCCCGTACAAGTACCAGACCCGAACTCACCCAGTACTTCCTTCTCTGAGGTCCGCACGCGATCCGCCGGTAACTTGCAGATGGGTAGCAAATTCAACTCACGATACGGAGAACAAAACACATGCTTAAGTACGCCGCTTCCATCGCCATTGCCGCCATCGCCGCCGCCAGCCTCTCGGCCGCGCCGATACCGGCCTCGGCGCTTGGCATCGACAAGAACGCGAAGATTACCGCTCACACCTATCCCGCGGGCAGCGGGGGCGGCTTCAGCGCCATCATTGACGGCTTTTCAACGACGGTTTGGTGCGTGGACATCCAGAACCACATCAGCCCGGGCGCGGCCTCGGCCAACTACACCGCCAATGTTATTGAACTCGACGCGTGGGCTAGTGGCAAGAACTCGCTGGTGCGGAAGGGAACCAATACGAACTGGGGCGATGGCGGAACCCTGACGCCCTTGCAGCGCTACCAGGCGGCGGCCTGGCTGCTGGAACAGTATTCGGGCTTCCCCAATGGTCCGGACGGGACCGATCCATCGGGCAATGTGGCCATCCAGAACGCCATTTGGCGGCTGACGTACCAGACCGGCGCGGGCGGCTCCCTGCCGGCGGCCAACGCCGACTACAACAATGCCGTTGCCTTTATCAGCAACCCGAGTAATTCCAACTTCGGATTCCATAACTGGGCCGTGGTGAGCGGCGTTGCGCTATCCGATGGCACGCTCACCACCGACACCCGGCAGACCTTCATGGTTCAGGTGATGCCCGCGCCGGAACCCGGCACCTACGCGATGCTCGGCACGGGTCTGGCAGGTCTCTTCGTGTTCCTCCGCAAGCGGAAGTAAAGCGGCGCCGCTCGCGGAGCTTTACCTGCCTGGGGCAACTCCTCTTCTCAGGCAGGCTTACACCGGCGCAACCTGGTCGCGAGGGGGCAGGTAATACTCCAATGCCTCCCCGGTGGCCGGTTGCGCCGGTTCCTTTTCCGCATCCGGATGGGTTTGCCGGAAACGTCGCAGGGCAAGTTGCTCCAGACGTGAAACGATGTCCGGATGGCTGCCGGCCACGTTGCGGAACTCACCCGGATCGTTCCGCAGATCGAACAGCCGCACGTATCTCCCCGGCTTTGGATTGTCAGTCTTGTACCCGTCCTGCCGCTCGCGCCTGCCCGAACCGAAAATCAACTTGTATCGTTCCGTGCGCACGAATACCTCCTCGTTTTCCAGGTACTCGCTCACGATGTGGTCGCGCCGCGCGGGATGCGTCCGGCCCTCGAGATAGGGCCGCAAGCTCTGCCCGTGTTGAACCGCGAACGGCGGCGCGCCAAGCAACTCAAGAAGAGTCGGCCCCAGGTCGATATGTTCGGTCAAATCGGTGACCGTCCGGACTCCGATGCGTCCCGGCCAGCGCATGATGAGCGGTACGCGTAGCGCCGGGTCATATCCGCAATGCTTCTCAAACCTGCCGTGGTGCCCGAGGCAGTAGCCATGATCGGCGGTGTAGACGGTAAGGGTGTTTTCGTCCAGACGCAGGTCCTTGAGCAGAGTCAGGACGCGGCCCATGTTGCGGTCCAGAAACCTCGCCGACGAATAGTAAGCCGCCGTGATCCCCCGCTTCTGCTCCGGCGTCAGGCCGCGAAAGATGAGCGGAATCTGCCAGGCGTCTTCCGGGCCCGCCTCGGGGACTGTCAACCGCTTAGGGTCGAAGTGGCCGCGGTCCTCGACGGGATAGTCGAACGGAGAATGCGGCTCCATCAGGCTCACCCACAGCGCGAAGGGCCGGTCGCGGTTTTCGCGTAGGAACCGGGAGGCTTCCCGGACGATGAAAGAGCCGCGCATGCCGTCGTCAAATCGCGGGTAAGGCAGGTTGCCGGCGTTCAGCCATTCCTCGGCGGGCGTTTGGAAGGGGCGCCATGGCAGGCGTTTGACGGGCACGTCCGGGGAGACTGGCTTCGCCGGCAGGGCGTTCCAGGCTTTGGTGACTTCACCCTCGGTCATGATCACGTCAAAGCCGTGCAAGCCGGGTGTGCCCGGGCGGTTAAAGTGCATCTTGCCGAACACGGCCGTCGTATAGCCGGCGGCCTTCAACTGCCGCGCCAGCGTCGGCTTGCCGGTGGCGAGCGGCGTTGCCAGACGCGTCACGCCCGCCGCGTGGGGCATCTGGCCGGTGAACAGCGACTGCCGCGAGGGCGTGCAGACCGGCGAGTTGCAGTAGTGGCTCGCAAAGCAGGCGCCTTCGCTCGCCAACTGGTCCAAGTGCGGCGTCTCGCACTGCCGGTTTCCATCAGCGCCCGTGACATAGGCCGCGTGGTCGTCCGCCATCAGGAACAGGAGGTTGGGCTGGCGAGGCGTGCGCTGGAGAAGGATTGCCGGAGCGCCTTGGGAAAATCTTCGGCGAGTGATCACATCAGAATGCTTATCACAAATAAAAAGAGCGGGTCCTGAAAATGGACCCGCTCTTTCCGAGACGCTCAACCCACCAGAGAACCTAAAACTTGATCTTAGCGCTCACGAGCATGGTGCGGCCACCGGGATCCGTGGAGTTAGTGCCGAAAATCGGACTGCTCATGGTGGACACCGGATTACCGAAGTTGCGATGGTTGAAGCCGTTGATCCAGTCGGCGCGAAGCACGACTTTCCAGCGTTCGGTCAAGCTGATGTTCTTGATGCCGGAGAAACTCCAGTTGGCCCAACCCGGGCCGCGGAACGTATTCCGTCCCAGGTTGCCGCCGTTGGGCTTGGAGTTGGCCAGAGGCGAGCCGGATGCCGTCAACGGCGTAATTACGATTCCGGTCCCGTTGATAGGCGTCGTGAAGGTCCGGTAGTTGCCCGTGACGGGATCCAGAGTGATCGCGCCGGCCGAATTGTAGTTGGGACGGTGCGGCGCGGCCGTGCCGGTGCCGCCGGTATCGACGCCGGTCCGGATGGTGAAAGGCTGGCCCGACTGGAAGTCGGCCGCGCCGGTCACTTGCCATCCTGCCAGCAGGGCGCGCGTAAACGCGTTGTTGGCGCCGGGCTGAACGTAAGGAATCTCCCAGCTCCAGTAGGCCGCCAGGCGGTGCGGGCGGTCAAAGACCGACCGCGACCATTCATTGTGATAGTTGAAGTAATCCTGTGGAACTTGCGGGCTGGAGTTGGTGATGTCGCCGACGCCCAGCGACTCATCGTTATCGGAGAAGTTTGCGCTCCAGGTGTAGTTGCCGCCAATTGTGAAGCCCTTGGACAGGCGCTTGTCCAGTCTCACGAACATCGCGTTATAGTTGGCCACGGCGGTCGCTTCGATGAGCACGCGCTGGCCCCAGGCCGGGTTCAGCCGGCGGGAGACCGGAAACGCCGTCGAAGGCAGCAAGCCGGGGATCGAGTTCGGGTTTCTGGACGCGTTCACTTGCGCCGCTTGCGCCGCGGTCAGGATACCGGGATTGGCCTGCCCCTGGCGAATCTGATGGTAGGAATCCGACCCTGTGTAACCAACTTCAAACACATAGTTCCTGGCAAACTGCCGCTGAATCGAAAAGCTATAGAATTTGGTCGTCGGATTCTGCATATCCGTCGGGCTGTTGACAAAGGTGGCATACGGGTTCAGGACCGGCGTGCCCGAAACCGGAAGGAGCTTCGGCCACTGGTTGGGAAGCGCGGTTCGATCGACGCTGCCCACCACGACCCGCGGGTAGTTCGACGCGTTCACCGTCAGGATGTTGTAGAAAAGCACGTCGTAGCCCATGCCCCAGCCGCCACGGAAGACGGTCTGCCCGTCGCCGAGCAGCGTCTTGAGGAAGCCGCCGCTGGGAGTCGGGGCCCACGCCATGCCGAACCGCGGCGCCCAATTGTTCTTGTCGACGCGGGTGTCGAGCGGCACGCCGACCGCCGCCACCTGGCTGTCCGACGCGCCAAAAAATCCGAACGGCACGGTGTTGTATTCATAGCGCATTCCCAGGTTGAGGGTCAGGTTCTTGGTCACCTTCCAATCGTCCTGGAAGAACAGGTAGGTGTTCCACTGCCGCGCATCAAAGCTGGCTGTGTTCAAGGCTTGGGCAAAGCTTGCCGCGCGGTTGTTGACGAAGTCCTGCAGGTTGTCAAAGCCGTAGGTGCCTTTTGAATCGAACGCCGCATTGTTGAGGAGCTTCGTCCATCTCAGGTCGATACCAAACTTGAGCGAGTGGCGGCTGACCTGCATCGTCATGACGTCCTGCCACTGGAACGAATCTTGAATACGGCCCTGGGGAAAGTTGGACAAGCCGCCGATCGTAAAGAATCCCGTGATGCCGGTGGTCGGAGTTGTGGGATCGTTTTCCGGGAAGTCAAGGAAGCCGCGCACGTAGGCGAAACGGAACTCGTTCACCGCGCTTGGATTGACGGTGCGGATCCAGTTGCCGGCGTGATTCTGCCGCAGGATCTGCTGGGCTGCCGAGAACAGATTTCCAAACTGAACGTTGCTCGCAACATCGGGCTGTGTGCGCTGGTCCACCTGGAGGCGGTAGCCGATGCTGTCCTTGGTGGTGAGCTGATGGTCCACGCGCGCGGTGCCGTACCAGAAGTTGTAAGGATTCGCCAAAGGCATCCGGATGGTGCCCACCGGAATCGCAACGCCGTTCACCGTCACGTTCCGTGCGCTGTCATAGCGCGTCACGCGCGGATAAATACCCTCGAGGAACTTGATGCCGTCGAGAGCCGCCTGCCGGCTGGCTTGAGTCTGGTCCGGGCCCAGCGGGACTGTCTTCAGCAGTTGATATCCCACGTCGGTCGGGACCGTTGCCGTAGAGGCATTGCGTGAATCGGGAGCCTCCCTCCGGCGGTTGGCTTCAATCAGTGCGAAAAAGAAGGTCCGGTCTTTTTTGATCGGGCCGCCGAGCGACCCGCCGGCCTGATTGTGCACGTAACGCGGCGTCTCATTGACCCCGGCGCGCTTGTTGACCAGGCTGACCGGTTCCATGAAGTTGGCGCGATAGTAATCAAACGCCTCACCGTGAAGCTGGTTGGTGCCGGACCGGGTGGTCACCATGATCTGTGCGCCGCTGTTGCGCCCGTACTCGGCCGAATAGGCCGACGTTTGAACCTGGAATTCCGAGATCGCCTCGGGGATGATGCGGTTGTTGGAGATGGTCACCGACGGGTCGTTGTTGTCCACGCCGTCGATCATGAAGTTGTTGTTACGCGCCCTCTGGCCGTTGGCTGAAATCCCTGTGGAACCCGGACCGCGGGCCGCGGTGGGAGCAAGCAGCGCCATCGCATTGACATCACGGGTGCCGCCCGTGAGCGGAAGATTCTCAATCACTTTCAGGTCGAGCTTCCGCTCCACCGAAGCGCTTGCTTTGGCCAGTTCGACGCCGGGAGGGGTTTCGATAATCTCCACCGTTGTCGCCGTGGCCGCCACCTCCAGGGTGTGATTCAGCACCGCTTCCTGCGCGGCGCCGACGACCACCGGACCAATCTTTTTGGTGGCGAAGCCCGCGCGCTTGAATTCCACCATGTAGCTTCCCGGCTCGACGGCGGGGAAGCGATATACACCGACGTCGTTCGTATTCATGGAGCGGGAAACATTCGTCTCCATATTGGCGATTGTCACCTCCACCGCCGCCACGGCGGCGCCGGTCGCGTCGGTGACCGTACCGGAAATGTAACCACGGGACAGTTGCGCCAGGAGCGCATTGCCGCTCATCAGGAGCGCGATTGCGAGAACCAATAAACGTGCCATATCAACCTCATTAGACCGTCTGCCATCAGGTGTCAGGCCCCGGAATCACGCAGGCGTTCTCCGGTCGTGACCCCCAAAGCGACGGCGCCGCTTGCCGCGCCGCCCTTAGCTCTCAGTCTCACGCAACCTATTGATACCTGTCAACTTCCGGCACCTGGTGTTACAACATCATCCGGCGGATTGGAAAGTGGTGGTGACCAACGTCACGAGCGCCGGAACCGTCGCTCCCACTCCTGGCGAGTGGCCAACGCATCCGGACCCGTTGCCCTGTCAACGGCGAGCACGCCATCGAGGTGATCCATCTCGTGCTGTACGAGCTCGCTCAGCGCGTCCGAGGCGTCGAGTTCCTGCTCCGTCCCGCCCAGGCTCTGGTAGACGATGCGCACCCGCTGGTGGCGTTCCACACGCACCATCAGGTTCGGAAACGAAAAGCAATCGTCCCACAGCTCGAACTTGCCGGGGCTTTGCCACGTGTAGCGCGGGTTGATCAGTTCGTACGGGACGCCATCCACTCTCAGAAAGATCACGCGCGAGAGTTCGCCGATTTGCACCGCGCTGATGCCGCGTCCCCATCCCGTGGCGCGGCGGAACGCGGTTAGGGTGGCATCGAGGTCCCGCACCAGCAAGCGGGCTCTGGCGGGTTCGACCGGCGCCGACACCGCGCGCAGCAGCGGATCGCCCAGTTGCAGAATGCGGCGGGCGGGCATCAGATCGCAACCGGCTGGCCGGATTTGGCCGATTCCCAGGCGCGCAGCGTGGAGCGCATCGACCGGTAAATGTCCTCTTCCATTAGCTCGTCCTTGCCGCCGGCATAGATCGCGTTGACAAAATCGGCGAACAGCCAGCGCCGCTCCGGCAGCGCGGTGACCGTGCGCGGCGCCTTGCCGCGCTCCTGCAAGGTCAGCCCGGTGCTCAACTGGTATTCGACGATGCCCTTTGTTCCCGCAATGCGCAACCGGTCGTCGCCATGCGTCGGCGCCTCGTTAGTGCGCAGGTAGTCCAGACGCATGACGGCGATTCCGCCGTTGTCCATCCGGAAGAGGCTCCCTGTGGTGTTCTCCATTTCACCCAGTTCCGGAAACCCGATGTGCGCCTGGTGCGAGACGACTGAAGTAAACTCGCGTCCTGTGGTCGCCCGCATGAGGTCGATCATGTGTATCCCAATCCAGGGAATCGTTCCGCCGTAGGTGGCGTAGCGGCTCTTCCAGGCGGGCCAGTCATCGGTCTTGTACGATTTCTGCGACTCGACCTGCGCCACTTCGCCGATGACGCCTTCGCGCACAAACTGGCGCATCGCCTGGTACCAGGGGTCGGTGCGCATGCCCAGCATGCAGCCGAGGCGGACGCCATGTTTGCGGATCGAATCCTCGACCGCTTTCAGGCCGGCTTCGGTCAACGCCAGGGGCTTTTCCGAGAATACGTGCAGCCGGCGCGCGGCGCACTCCAGAATCGCCTCCGCTCTGGCGCCGTTATCGTTGGCGATCACGGCAATTTCGAGTTTCTCGCTGTCCAGCATCCGGCGCGGGTCGGTATACGCTTTGGCCGCGGCGACGTTCTTGTTGCGCGCGAAGCCCCTGGCGAGATTGGGATCCGTCTCAGCCCAGGCGGCAATCCGGGCGCCCGGCA
>JADZCI010000215.1 GCA_020851655.1 Bryobacterales bacterium | reverse complement strand
CGGAAAAGCCGCTGCTGCGGACCGCCCCCGCGCCGATGTACCTGCTGGCCCGCCTCGTCCGGGACAGCCACTACAAAGTCGTGATTACAGGCGAAGGCGCCGACGAGATGCTGGGCGGGTATGACATTTTCAAGGAGGCCAAGATCCGGCGCTTCTGCGCGGCCCATCCGGAATCCACCCGCCGTCCGTTGCTCCTCAAGCGGCTCTACCCCTACTTGCCAGGGTTGCAGGCGCAGTCGCCCGCCTACTTGAAGGCCTTTTTCCGGTCGAGTCCCGAGGATGTCAGCCAGCCGTTTTTCTCGCACCGGCCCCGGTGGGAAATGACGGCGGGCTTGAAACAGTTCCTGACTGAGGACGTCAGGCAGCAAATCAAGCCTGACCCGGAATACAAGTCTTTGACGGCTGTGTTAGACAGTCAGTACTCGTCCTGGGATTACTTCTCTCAATCACAGTACTTGGAAACAACAATCCTGATGCCGGGGTATATTCTGTCCTCACAAGGCGACCGCGTTTCCATGGCGCACGGGGTGGAGGGGCGCTTTCCGTTCCTCGATCACCGTGTCGCCGAGTTTTCGGCGCAAGTCCCGCCGCGCCTTAGGATGAAAGTACTGCGGGAGAAGTACTTGTTGAGATTGTGCAGTCGTGGGATAATTCCATCACAGGTGACCGCCCGGACTAAGCAGCCATATCGTGCTCCTGAGGTCTCGAGTTTTTTTGGTCATGGTCTCGCTTATGTCGATGAGATGCTTAGTGAGGACGCAATCCGTAGGACGAAGCTGTTTCGTCCGGATCTCGTGAGAAGATTAGTGGAGAAGGCCAAGTCGCGGGCGTCTAACTTGAGCACTCGTGAGAATATGGCTGTTACGGCGATTCTGTCGGCGCAGTTGTGGTCGTGGGAATTCTTGCATCGTTAGGAGTGGAGAGTCTGGTGGTCAGCGCTGAAGATATTCGGCAGTTTGTGGTGGAGAATCTCATGCTGGGAAACCAGCGTCCGATCGCGGACACGGATTCATTCCTGGAGTGCGGGATTATCGATTCCACCAGCGTTCTGGAACTGATTGAGTACCTCGAGGAAAGGTGCGGATTCAAGATTCAGGACCAGGAAGTCGTCCCGGAGAATCTGGACTCGATTCAGAACATCGTACTGTTTCTGGCGCGTAAAGCCGGAAACATGACGGCCGCCGCATAAGCGTACCGGGCGCGGGAGTCCGCTGGTAGAGAAAATGCTGCTGCAGAGTTTTCTTGAGCGGAGCGCGGTCCTCCATCCGGACAAAGTCGCTTTGATCAGCGGGCGCCGGCGTTTGACGTATCGGGAGGTGGACGCCGCCGCCAACCGTTTTGCGTATGCGCTGCGGCAGAGTGGATTGCAGCGGGGTGACCGGGTGGTCATCGCCCTGCCCAACGTTCCCGAGACGGTGATCGCCGTTTACGGCACCCTCAAAGCCGGGGGCGTGTTCGTGATGCACAATCCGGACTCCAAGGGCGGCAAACTCCGTTACGTCCTGGAGAAGAGCAGGGCATTCGGCCTGGTCACGGCGGAACGGGACACTCAAGCCTTGCAAGTCCTGGATGGTCTGCCGCACCTGCGCCGGGTATGGCTGAGTGGCGAGCCGGTGGCCGGAATGGGTTCCCTCGATGCCGCGGTGCACGATGATCGCTTCCCCGTCACGGCGCCTGAGGTTCCGTCTATTGACATCGACCTGGCGGCGCTGCTCTACACCTCGGCATCCAGCGGTCCTCCCAAAGGCGTCATGCTGACGCATCACAACATGGTTGCGGCGGCGGCTTCCATCACAACCTACCTCGAAAGCCGGGAAGATGACGTTGTTTCCTCGGTGTTGCCGCTCTCGTTTGACTATGGGCTGTATCAGGTACTGATGGCTTTCAAGATGGGTGCGACGGTGATACTCGAGCGCTCCTTCGCCTTCCCACGCGTTGTGCTGCAAAACCTGGTCCGGGAACGGGCGACTGGTTTTCCGATCGTTCCCACCATGTCGGCCATGCTTCTCCAACTCGACCTGTCTGAGTTTGACCTGTCGTCCTTGCGGTACATCACCAATACGGCAGCCGCGCTGCCGGTTCACCACATCACGCAGTTGCGCCGCATTTTGCCTTGGGTCCGTATCTACTCGATGTATGGTTTGACGGAGTGCAAGCGCGTTTCATATCTGCCGCCCGATCAAATCGACATCCGTCCGGCATCGGTCGGGCGCGGAATGCCCAACGAGGAGGTCTATATCGTCGACGAAGATGGGAACAGAGCCGGACCGAACGTGACGGGCGAGTTGGTGGTTCGCGGCGCGAATGTGATGCAGGGGTATTGGGATGATCCCGAGGAGACGGCCAAGCGGTTGCGGCCGGGGCCGTACCCATGGGAGAAGGTGCTCTACACCGGAGACCTCTTTCGCGCCGATGAGGAGGGCTACCTGTATTTCGTCGGCCGCCGTGATGATTTGATCAAGACCCGCGGGATCCGGGTCAGCCCGCGAGAGATCGAAGATGTCCTGCACGAGCTCGATGGAGTGGTGGAAGCCGCGGTCGTCGGCATCCCGGATCCACTCCTGGGCGAAGCGGTGGCGGCGGCGATCGTTCGCCGTCCGGAAAGCGGCTTGACCGAGCGGGACGTGGTGAAGTTCTGCGCCGGGCGCCTGGACGAGGCGCGGGTGCCCAAACGCATCGAGTTCCGGGACCGCCTGCCGAAGAGTGAGAATGGCAAGATTGCCAAAAAGGAAATCGTATTCGTGTGATTGACGCCCGGCCGTTCAGCGCAAGAGTCCTCGACATCGACCCGGAAGCCGCCAGCCGCCACATCGAGCAGGAGATTCGGGATCAAGTGTTCGGGCAACTCCGGCGGCGGGGCATCGTGCTCGGCCTTTCCGGCGGCGTGGACAGCAGCGTTGTTTGTGCTCTGGCGGTGCGGGCGCTGGGCGCGCAAAGAGTTTTCGGGATCTACATGCCTGAGGCGGATTCCTCACCCGACAGCCTGGAACTGGGAAAGCTGGTCGCGGCCCGTTTCGGCATCGACAGCATCACCGAGGACATCGGCGCCATGCTGGAATCGGCCGGCTGCTACCAACGCCGGGACGACGCCATCCGGTCGGTGATGCCCGAATTCGAACACGGATGGCGGTCCAAGCTGATTGCCGATGAAGGCCGGTTCCATTTCTTTTCGATCGTCGCCGAATCTCCGGACGGCAGGAGATTCGAGCGCCGCCTCACGCTCGCCGCGTTGCGCGGCGTTGTCGCCGCAACCAACTTTAAGCAGCGCGTCCGGAAGATGGTGGAGTACTATCACGCCGACCGTCTGGGCTATGCTGTGGCGGGGACACCCAACCTGGTGGAATTCGATCAAGGCTTCTTTGTCAAAGGCGGGGACGGTCTGGCTGATTTGAAGCCGATCGCGCACCTCTATAAGACTCAGGTGTACGCGTTGGCCGGGTTTCTGGGCGTCCCGGAGGAAATTTGCCGGCGCGAGCCGACAACGGACACGTACTCCTTGCAGCAGTCACAGGAAGAGTTCTTTTTCGATCTCCCCTACAGGAAAATGGATCTCTGCCTGTATGCCAGGAATGCAGGCATTCCCGCCCACGAGGTCGGGCCGGTGGTGGAACTTTCGCCAGCCGAAGTGGAGCGGGTAAACGATATGATTGAGGCTCGGAGACGCGCGGCGGCGTACTTGCATTCGCCGCCGCTCTTGGTCCGGCAGTGAACCTTCGGCATCTTTACATCCGTCTGGCGCCCTCGAATCATTGGGGAGCCCGTTTCCTGCGCGGCGTCTACACAGGCATCGTTTCGTTTACCCTGCCGGCTCCGGCCATTCTCACCCGCCCGCTCTTGTATCTCTTTGTTGGCGGACGCTCGCTCTTGCACTATCTCTACCGCCTGCTGGTTTGCGAGCCGCTCTTCAAGGCCTACTGCAAAGAGTACGGCAAGGGTGTTCGGACGGGCATCTACACCCCCTGGATACAGGGCCAAGGGGACATCATTGCCGGGGACAACGTGCTCATGGTGGGCGCCTATAGCATTCACTTCGGAGCGCGCTTTGCAAAGAACCCGACGCTGCGCATTGGCAGCAACACGGAGATCGGGCACGAGTGCAGTTTCGTGATCGGAAAGCAGATCAGCATTGGCGAGAACTGCCGTCTGGCGTCCGGCATCAATCTGTTCGACTCTCCGGGGCATCCGTTGAACCCGGCCGACCGGCTGGCCGGAAAACCGTGCAGCGACGATGCGGTCAAGCCGATCACGATTGGAAACAACGTGTGGATCGGCCGCCGGTGCACCATCTACCCCGGCGTGACCATCGGCGACGGCGCCGTCATCGGCGCCGGCTCGGTGGTGGTTTCCGACGTGGGCGCGAACACTCTGGTGGTCGGAAACCCGGCGCGCCGGAGCATGTATGTCAGTCTGACGGAGTTATAAAGGGTCAGCCGCGCCGGTCTTACTATTTCGACATGAAAGACAAAGTCATTCTGGTCGCCGGCGGGGCGGGTGGAATCGGCGCCGAAATCTGCCGCCGGCTTGTCTCGCTTGGCGCCCGCGTGGTTGTGGCGGACATGGATCGCGCGGTGAGCCAGGCCGTGGCCGGCCGCATCAGTGTGGACCGGGCCATGGGCGCCGAATGCGACATCACCAGCGCGGATGCCTGTGAGCGCGCCGCCGCCCTGGCCGTTGAGCGGTTCGGACGCCTGGACGGCATGGTGAATTGTGCGGGCATCAGCCGGCCGGGCGATTCGATCTCGCTACCGGCCGCGGACTGGGCGCGGATGGTGGATGTTCAACTGAACGGCGCGTTTTACCTGGCGCAGTCCTGCGCCCGGAGAATGTGGGAAAGCGGCGGTGCGATTGTGTTTATCACCAGCACGAACGCCGAAGCCGCGTTTCCAAGGCGCGCGGCCTACTGCGCAGCGAAAGCTGGCGTGGCCATGCTGACCAAAGTGCTCGCCATCGAGTGGGCCAGCCGCCAGATCCGGGTCAATGCAGTGGGTCCGGCCTACGTCGAGACCGAAATGACGCAGCGCAACATCGCGGCCGGCAATGTGGATGTCGAGCAGATCCGGCGCAGGATTCCACTGGGCAGGCTCGCTCAGCCGGGCGATGTCGCCAGCGCGGCCGTCTTTCTGCTGAGCGGCCAGGCCAACTTCATCACCGGCCATTCGCTCTATGTGGACGGCGGGTGGCTTGCCTACGGCTATTTCTGACGGGAAGGGAGGCCGGAACGGATGCGGCAAATCTTTGTTCTGCTTTGCGCGGTGGGGCTTGGTCTGCCGGCCACCCCGCGGGAGCGCGTCGCGCTGCGCGGCCTCAAACAGGACGTCGAAATACTCAGAGACCGGTGGGGTGTTCCGCACATCTACGCCAGCAGCGCCGGGGACCTGTTCTTCGCCCAAGGCTACATGGCGGCGCGCGACCGCCTGTTTCAGATCGACTTGTGGCGGCGCGCCGGCATCGGGCGATTATCCGAAGTGCTGGGACCCTCCACGCTCAGCCGGGACCGGCTCGCCCGCCTGGTCCGCTTCCGCGGCAATTGGAAGGACGAATGGCAGAGTTACTCTCCCGACGCCGAAACCATCGTCAACGCGTTCACCAGCGGCATCAACGCCTATATCGGATCGCTCGGTGGCCAGCGTCCCGCTCAGTTTGAAGCCGCCGGTTATGATCCGGCGCTGTGGAAGCCCGAAGATGTAGTTTCGCGAATTGCTGGATTGGTGATGGTTCGCAACATCCCTTCCGAGATCCAGCGCTCGGCGCGCGGGCGCAAGTTCGGTTTGGAAAAAGAAGCAGCCTGGTTTCCGCCGGACCCTTCGATCCCGCTCCAGTTGCCGGCTGGGCTGGATCTGGATGACATCGCGCCCGAGGCGCTTGACGACTACCAATCCGTCCTTAGAGCCACGACGGGCGACGGCGATGCCGGAGGCAGCAACAACTGGGTTGTTGACGGGACCAGGGCAGTCAGCGGCAAACCGCTCCTGGCCAGCGACCCGCACCGTCCGATCACTTTGCCTTCCCTGCGAAAGACGGTTCACCTGGTGGCGCCGGGCTGGAACGTCATCGGCGCCGGCGAACCGGCGCTGCCTGGTGTGGCGCTCGGCCACAACGAAGTCATGGGTTTCGGCTTCACGATTGTCGGAATCGACCAGGCGGACTTCTACGTCGAACGGCTGAACCCGGACAACCGGGATGAGTACTGGAATCAGGGCGCCTGGAAGCGCATGGAAATCGAGCGCGAGACGATTCCCGTGAAGGGCTCCCGCGGCGAGACCGTCGAACTGCGCTATACGGTGCACGGTCCCGTCCTGCACCTCGACCGGAAGAGAGCGCGGGCGCTGGCGCTGAAATGGGTTGGGGCGGAAGCCGGCGGCGCGGGTTATCTGGCGGCATTGCGTTTGGCGCGTGCCCGGAACTGGACTGAGTTTCTCGAAGCAGCCGGTCAGTACAAGGTCCCTTCCGAGAACCTAGTCTATGCCGATAGGGCCGGCAACATCGGCTGGGTGGCGGCTGGCGCCGCGCCGGTTCGCAAGGGCTGGTCCGGGCTGTTTCCGGTTCCGGGCGATTCGGGGAAATACGAATGGGACGGATATCTGCCCATCACCGCGCATCCGTTGCTCTACAATCCTCCGGCCCACATGATCGCCACGGCCAATCACAACATACTGCCCGCCAACTTCGGCCCAACCCTGTCATTTGAGTGGGCCGCGCCATACCGGTATCAGCGCGTGTGGGAACTGTTGCATACAAAATCTGTGTTCAGTATCTCGGATTTCCAACGTTTTCAGCACGACGTCGTTTCTGTGCCGGCCAGGCGATTCCAGGAATTTCTGAAGCGTGAGATACCGCGCCTGAGCGGCCGGTCCAAGGAGGCAGCCTCGGCCATCGTGGCCTGGGACCGCGTGCTGAGCGCCGGTTCCCGCGAAGCCCTGCTCTACGAGTTGTGGGTCGATTCTCTCTACCTGGTGGTTTTCCCTACACCTCAGCGCCCGGCCCTCAGCGTACTTTTCTCTGAGCTGGAAACAAGCGCAGAGGCCCGGAGCGCGCTTGGCCCCGCGCTGGAGGCCGCCTGGGTTCGCGCCGAGTTGCGGCTGGGTAAGGACACCAGCCAGTGGACTTGGGGAGCATGGCATCAAATCCGGTTCGGCAGCGTCGCGAAACTGCCCCGTCCAGGTGACGCCAATACCGTTAACGCCGCTTCGGGCGCCGGCTTGATGCAAACCAACGGCGCTTCTTACAGACAGATCCTGGATCTTTCCGATTGGGATCAATCGGTCATGACGAACGTTCCGGGCGAGTCAGGCGACCCAGCCAGCCCTTACTACTCAAACCTCCTGGAGGAATGGCACACAGGAAAGTATCACCCCATGGTCTACTCGCGGCGCGCGGTTGAAGCGGCAACGGCTGAACGTATCCGGCTGGTTCCAGCCAAGTAGCCGCCAGGCGGCCAAATTTGCCTTGCAGGGTCTGCTAGCATCGGGGCGTGGCCTCCAAACTCCTGACTATCGCCGTTCTCTTGTGCCTGTTGCCCGCCTGTGGCGGAGGTGAACCCCTCGGGCAGGAAGCGCCGCCATTTTCGGGACGTACGCTGGACGGCGCGAAGTTCTCGAACGAGTCGCTGAAAGGCAAGGTGGTCCTGATTCAATTTTGGGCGACGTGGTGCGGATTCTGCCGCAAGGATCAGCCCGCGGTCGAAGACGTGGTCAAGCGCTATGGCTCCAAACTGACTGTCCTGGCAGTCAGCGTCAACGAGACCAAATCTGTGATTCGGGAGTACTTAGCCCAGTCGCCGCGGTCCGTGACGGTAGTGGCTACCGAGGACACGAACTTGCCCCGGATTTTTCAGCCGCGGGGCTTTCCGACCTATTTGGCGCTTAACAAGGACGGAAACATTGTGGGAGTGCGAGAGGGGCTGGCCGGGTTGGAAGGATTGCAGACGCTGATAAAGCGCGCAGGTTTAGAGTAGGCCCAGGCAAGCGAGCCACAACTAATTGGGGCATGGCATTGCCGAATACAGGGTAAAGTGGCATTGTGCTTTACTTTTCCTGACGGCGCGGTTACTATACGGGTATCCCCCCGAGAGGCGGACCCGTGTGGGTTCGTCGAAACTAGGCCATCCCGAATGGAGGGACCTGCGGCTTGTTAAGACTCAAAAGAGTTGACATTCAAGGCTTTAAGTCCTTTTGCGATAAGACCGAACTGCGTTTCCCCGGGGTGGGAATGGCAGCCGTGGTCGGTCCGAACGGTTGCGGAAAATCCAACCTGAGCGACGCCATTAGCTGGGTGCTGGGCGAGCAGTCAGCCAAGAGCCTGCGCGGAACGCGCATGGAAGACGTCATTTTCGCGGGCACCCGGGAGCGGAAGCCGGTGGGCATGGCGCAGGTAACGCTGACCTTGGTTGACCCCTTGGGCCGCACCGAAATCCCGGGCCTCAAACCCGAACACGCCCATCCGCCTGCCGTTGCCGCCGAAGCCGGCAGTGGGAACGGCAATGGCAACGGCAACGGTCACGCCAACGAGCACAGCCATCATGGGAACGGCCATGCTGAAGCCCAGGAAATCACCATCACACGGCGGTTGTTCCGGTCTGGTGAGAGCGAATACCTGATTAACGGAAAACACGCGCGCCTGCGCGACATTCAGGAGCTGTTCACGGGCAGCGGACTCGGGCCCGAGTCCTACGCCATCATCGAACAAGGCCGCGTCGGCCAGATTCTGAGTTCGAAGCCGCTGGACCGCAGAAACGTGATTGAGGAAGCGGCGGGAATCGGCAGATTCAAGACCAAGCGCCGCCTGGCGGAAGCCAAACTGGAGGGCGCCAAGCAGAACCTGACGCGCGTCTTCGACATCCTTGAAGAAGTCAGCCGCCAGTTGAACTCGCTGAAGCGTCAGGCCTCCAAGGCGCGCCGCTACGAAGAACTCAAAGGCGAACTGCAGACCGAACTGCGAACCGCGCTCGCCGGCCGCTACCGGATCATGGAGCAGGAGGCCTCGCGCGTGGCGCTGGAATTGAGTCAGGCTACCGAGCGCCTGCAGGAGATCAACGCCGGTGTGGAGAAGGAAGAGGTCTCGCTCGGAGAGGCGCGGCAGGAACTTTACCAGATTGAATCGTCGCTGACCGGGTCGCGCGGGAAACTCGCCAGCTTGCAACTGGAAGCCGAACGGACGCGCGGCCAGATCGAATCGCAGCAGAAACAGATTGCCTCGATCGAGCACCGGCGCGCGCAGGGCGAAGCGGAGTCCGGCGAACTGGAAAAGTCGCTGGCGCGGCTGGAAGAGGAGCGCGCGACTCAGGGGGCGCTGCTCGAAGAACTGTCGGCGAAGTCGGGGGAGGCGCGCCAGCGCCTGGCCGCCAAGAACGCCGAGCGCGATGCGCTGCAAACGCAGGTCAGCGCCAAAGAGCGTGAGTTGGAGGCGTCGCGCCAACTGGTGGTGCGGCTGCTGGGCGAGAGCTCCAGCCTGAAGAATCAACTCGGGCAGATTGAAGCGTTTCTGGCTTCGATGGACCGCGACACGGCGCGCGTCGGGCGTGACGAGCAGGCGGCGTCGGCCGACTTGGAGCGGCTCAGCACGCAGAAAGACGAGTTTTCCGCCCGCCTGTCGCAGCGCCAACTGGAACTCGAGAGCATCACAGATCAGCGCCGCCGCGTGGAAGCCGATCTCGGCACGCGGCGCGAGAGCGCGCAGCAGGCGCGGCAAGCGCTCGAATCCCTGCGCCAGGAGACCTCGCGGCTGAAGGCCCGGCGCGATTCGCTGGAGGAGATTCTCTCGCATCGCGCCTACACCACCGAATCGGTGAAGCGGCTTTTCACGGCGGTGGAGCGCGGCGAGACCGACTTGAAGCCCGCCGGCGTCCTCGCCGACTTCATTGAACTCAAAGAAGCGCGTTTCGAAAAGGCGACCGAAGAGTTTCTGCACGATGAGCTCGAGTACGTCGTGGTGCGCGAGTGGGATGAAGCGCGGCGGGGCATTGAAGTGCTGCGCGCGGACCTGGATGGACGCGCCACGTTCCTGGTCGAGCCGCGGCTTGGCGAGGACACCGGTCCGGTGGCCGAAGCCGCGTCCTCACTGCCCGAGCCGGCGATTGGGCCGGAAACGGGCATCATCGGACGGCTCAGCGATGGACTGCGGTTCACCAACGGCCTGACCAACGCGCCGGCGGCGCTGCTGCCGCGCCTGGCGCGCTGCTTCCTGGCCGACGGGCGCGAAAGCGCGCAGCGCCTCGCCACACGGTACCCGGACCTGTACTTCCTGCTGCCGGACGGCGTCTGCTATCACGGGCGCGCGGTCAGCGGCGGCAAGAAGACATCGAGCGGCCCGCTGGCTCTCAAACGCGAACTGCGAGAATTGAGTGTCCTGACGCAAACTAAGGCCACGGCGCTGGCAGCGACGCAGCAGGAACTCTCGCGCCTGGAAGCCGAGATCCAGTCGCTGTCGGAAAACCTGGAACGCTTGCGCACCGAGCAGCAGCGTCAGGAAAAAGAGACCCTGGCGCTCGATCACGAAATGCGCAAGATCTCCGAGGAGCAGTCGCGCGCCAATCACCGCTTGTCCGTCTCGCGATTGGAACTGGAGCGGCTCACCAGGGAATCCGAACGGGCGCGCGCTGAACTCGCCGCCAAGCAGGCGCTGGTCGAAGAGAAGGAGCAGGCGCGGCACACACAGGAGCAGGCGTTCGAACAGGGACGCGCCGAAGCGGAACAACTGCGCGCCCAAGCCGGTCAGTTGGCCGAAGAACATTCCATTCTGCGGGTCGAGGTCGCCGGTCTCGAAGAGCGCAAGCGCGGGCTGGAGTCCGCCATGGAGCGCATTGAAAGTCAGGCCAGGGGCGTGAGCCGGCGGCGGCAGGAATTGGCCGCCGAGATGGAGCGCCTTGCCAACTCGGCGGCGCAGTTGACCGCCAGCAACGGCCAGCTACAGGAGCGGGCCTCGGCGCTGGCGGGCGAAATCGAAGCCACCGGAGAAGCGGTCAATCGGTTGGCCGCGCAGGAGCAGGCGCAGCGCGCCAGCGTATCGGACAGAGAGGAAAACCTGAAGCAGCTCCGGGCGCAAAGCGCCACAGCCCACGAATCCCGCTCGCAAATTGAACTGGATCTCGTGCGCCGCCAGAGCGACTTGAAGCACCTGGACGAAACCAGCCGCAAGGAATTGTCCGCGTCGCTCGCCGAACTGGTCCAGGGCATGGAAACCGGACCGGACGAAGCCGCCGTCGCCGAAGCCGAACAGAAAGTCGAGGAGATCCGGCGCCGTATCGAATCTCTCGGACCCGTGAATCCGGAAGCGTTGAACGAATACCAGGAAGCGCAGCAGCGCTACGACTTCCTCAACACGCAGCGGCAGGACCTTCTGGATTCCATTCGCGATACCGAAAAGGCGATTCAGGACATCGATGTCGAGTCCCGGAAGAGGTTCACCGAAGCGTTCCACGCCATCAACGAGAACTTCAAGCAGATGTTTGTGACCTTGTTCGGCGGTGGAACGGGCGAGATGCGGCTGACCGGCGAAGGCGATTCGCTTGACCAGGGCATCGAACTGGTGGCGCAGCCGCCGGGCAAGCGTCTGCAGAACGTTCTGCTTCTTTCGGGTGGTGAAAAAGCGCTCACCGCGGTGGCGCTGCTGATGGCGATTTTCAGATATCAGCCCAGCCCGTTCTGCATTCTGGACGAAGTCGATGCGCCGCTGGACGAAGCCAATGTCGGACGCTTCACGCGGTTGATCCGGGACATGTCGGCGCAGACGCAGTTCATCGTCATCACGCACGCCAAGAAGACGATGGAAGCCGCTGAATCGCTGTTCGGCGTCACCATGCAGGAGCAGGGCGTATCCAAACTGGTGAGCGTCCGGTTCCAGGCGGCGGCGCCTCCGCCCGTTCCACCGCGCCAGGCTGAAATGGCGGTTGTTTAGCGGAAAGATGGCGGCGCTCGATGAAGCCCTACCTCATCGGAGTGGCGGGTCCGTCCTGCGCGGGTAAGGGCGAAATCGCCGGCTGGCTCAGCCAGCACCTGGAAGCCGCTGTGCTCGACCTCGATGGCTATTACCGGGACCAGCGGGACATTCCGTTTGAAACACGCCGCCTCATGAACTATGACGTTCCCTCGGCGCTGGACACCGATCTGCTGTTCCGGCAGATCCGGCGGATTGCAGATGGCGAAGGCATCGACAAGCCCTCCTATGACTTTACGCGGCACACCCGAAACGAAGGCACAACCCGCTTTGAGCCGGCGCCCTACGTCATTGTCGACGGACTGTTCGCGCTCTACTGGCCCGAACTCCGGGCGGTGATGGATCTCAAAGTATTCGTCGACGCGCCGGACGATGAGTGTCTGCGGCGGCGCGTCGCTCGCGATACAACCGAGCGGGGACGGGAGAGGGACGACGTGATCCGCCAGGTCACCCAACAGGTGCTTCCCGCCGCTGCCGAATACGTGCGCCCGACGCGGGCCTTTGCCGACCTCGTCGTCGACGGCCGCCTCGGTTGGGCGGAAAATGGCGCGCGGATCTTTCAATGGATTGTCCAATCCAGGAGAGCTCAGGCATCAACCTCGAACTCCGGGTAGCGGGGAAGGGCGAGAAACAACACGGCGGAGACCGCGGTTGCCACCGACAGCGCCAGCAGGAGCGCCGCATACGAACCCGTCGCATCGAATGCGTGTCCCATTACGACCGGGCCGAGCGCTCCGGCAATGGCGTAGGCCGTCCAGGTCAGCCCGTAGAGGGTCGAGAATGAGCGCAGGCCAAAGTAGCGGGTCAACAGGTAAGGCGTGATATCGGCTTCGCCGCCGAGCCCGACACCAATCAAAGCCGCGGCCGTAATACCCGCCGCGCCGGATGAGGCATGGGCCAGAAGCAGGATGCCGGCGGCAGTCAGGACAAGCAGGCAGAAGCCCACCCGCGGTCCGAAAAAACGGTCCAGCAGGAGCCCGGTCAGCAGCCTCCCGCAAAAGCTGGCCAGTCCCAAGACCGATGCGCACAAGGCCGCCGTTCCCGGTGTGACGCCGCGGTCGGTCAAGAGCGGTGAAAGATGTGTGATCGCGCCGTTGACGCTCACCGAGCCGAAAAACAATGTTCCGGCGACGATCCAGAAGGCCGGCGTCCGGAGTGCCTGCCTGAGTAAGAGTCCATGGCGCTCGTCCGCGTGGGGGACTCCACTTGCGCGAGGTCTCTCGCGCACATAACGGGCCGTCAGCGGAAGGCCGAAGAGCAGGACCAGCGCTCCAAATACGAAGTAGGCTTGCCGCCAGCCGTACCGGTCGATCAGCCCTTGCGCCAGCGGCGGGAAGAGCATCGCACCCGTGCCAACCCCGGCCATCACCAGGGCCAGCGCCAAACCCCTCTTCCGGTCGAACCACGTGGACACGGCCCGGGAGTAACCCATTTGCGTGGTGCCGTTGCCGACCATTCCGAGGAGGATGAAGATGGCGTAGAGATGCGCCAGGTTGGAAGTCAGAAGCCCGAGCGAAGCAAACGCCAGGCCGAACACGGTCATGCAAGGCAGGATCACGGGCCGCGGTCCAAACCGGTCCAGCAGGATTCCGAGAAGAGGAGAGCAGACCGCGACCGTCAGCGCGGCAAAGCCGAAAGCGGCGGAAACCGATTCGCGCGACCAGCCGAACGAGGCCGTCAGTGGCTTGAGAAAGATGCTGAAGGTGAATACCAGCAGCGAGCCAAAGCTGACCATCACGCCGAAGTATCCGGCGACGACCACCCTCCACGCGGTGTCAGTCGCGGGAGTAGCCGTTGGTGGCAGTGCGTTTTCCGCCGGCGCGATGTGCTTCATCGGAGAGTGCGTGAACTCCGCTGGCGTCGATCCAGCGATTGTAGAAGTTGAACAGGGCGCATACCGTAATGGCGAAGTAGATCGCGTCGTCGTCCCACCCGGCCGCGTAGAGCGGCTTCATATCCTCCGGAGTGATTCGCGGAGAGTCGTGGTTCACCTTGTCGACGAAGCGAAGCAGGGCCTTGTGTTGCTCGTCGAGCCGCGAGGTTTCCAGGTCCTTCAGAACGCCCCAAACCAAATCTTCGTCACCCAACAATTCCGCCGCAACTGCGGCGTGGGATTTCAGTCAAAACGGACAATCGTTCCGGTGAGACGTGTAGGCGGCGATCAGTTCTCTTATGCCGGGGCTGAACGGCCCGGGGCCGCGCAAAATCTCTTGCGTAAACCGCGCCAGGTGTTGCGTCGCCTGCGGCAGGTAGGCGAACATGTGCCAGATCTGCGGATATTCGAGGCCGGCGGAGTCCATCATCCGGATGCTATCGGCGAAACTGGACGGCTTGGAGCCGCCCTCGACTCCCGGCAGGAACATCGGCTTCATCATCGTGTTCTTGGGCATTTGGAAATCCTAAAAAACCAGTTTCAGTCCGAACTGCAGCAGTCGCGGCGACCCCGCCGCCAGCACGCGGCCGAAATTCGGCGACGCGATGTCATTGTCCGGCAGGCCGAAGTTGGCATGGTTGGCCACGTTGAAACATTCTGCGCGGAATTGCAACCGTAACTGCTCGGTGACCGGAATGCTCTTCAGCAGGGAAATGTCCACGTTGGCGATGCCGGGCCCTCGAATCGCGTTCCGTCCCGAATTTCCGAACTGGCCCGCCTCCGTTTGCGGGTCCAGGCGGCGAAAGGCCGAGCGGCTGACCCATTGATCCGCGGTGTGCGGGCCGGCGTTCGGATCGGCAATCAGGTCGGGCCGGCTGGAGTAGAAGCCCGTGATCTCCGGAGCGCTGCCCTGCATGGCCACATTGGCGCTGTCGTAAACCGTAAACGGCGTGCCGGCCGAGAAGTTGGCGATGACGTTGATCTGCCACCCTCCCAGCACCGCCTTTGCGGCGGCCGCGGCGGACTGGGGTAGCGGAACCTCGTAGCTTCCACTAAAGGTGAAACGCTGGCGCGAATCGAACAGCGAAGGACCGTGTTCGGCTTTGAGATTGAATGGGTCCTGCGCCAAATCGTTTTCGCCGCCGGTCAAGCGTGGCGCCGATCCAGCCACGTTGAAACTGGAGACGTAATCGAGTGTCTTGGAGTAGGTGTAGGAGGCCAGGAACGAGAGGCCGCTGTTGAACCGCCGTGACAGGGCAAACTGCGCCGCATGATACGTCGAATTGGTCTGATTCGTGATCAGCCCGGCCGAGGCGAAGTCGCAGGGGCCTTGCGGACCCTTGCAACCCGCGTACAAACGGCGTTGATCGGCATTGTCCGAAGTGGCGCCCGGCCGGTAGATCGCCGGATTGGCCTCAATCATGCGGGGCAAGCGTGTGCCCTTGTTCCCGATGTACCGCGCGTCGGCCAGGTAGCCCTGCCCGAACGCCCGTTGCACGGAGAAGTTGAAATTCTGGGAGTAGGGCGGGCGCATCCCGTTTTCAATCGTCAGCACGGTCGTCGGCTGCGGGAACGTGCCTGGTTGAAATGGATTGCTTCCATGCCAGGGATCGGTGAATTGGATCGGTGGCGGCAACTGACGCGCCTGTGTCCAGGGCAATGCGCTCAGCGGAGCCTGCAACGGCCCGCCGACGCCGTTTGTAAAGCTGTCGTAGTAAATGCCGTAAGCTGCCCGCACCGATGTCTTGCCGGAGCCGGACGGATCCCATGCCAGTCCGATGCGTGGCATGATTCCCTTCCAATAAGTGGGAGCGATTCCATCCGGAATCCCGGGGTCTCCGGGGAACAGGAGGCCTCGCGGGGCGCCGGGAAACACGGTGGACTGCAACCCTGGCGACCAGGAGTTCATGCGATTCCGGATGTCCACATAGGGTGTGCTGACTTCCCAACGCGCCCCGTAGTTGAGAGTCAGCGTGGGTGTGATGCGCCACTCATCCTGGCCGTACAAGGCAAAGTCGATATTTCGAAGCCCGCGGCTCATGTCGCCGCCGCCCTGGAAAAAGACCACCGGGAAGCCCACCAGGAAGCTGGCGAAAGAATCGCTGAGAGGAAACGGCGCGAACACAAAGAAGCCATTGGAGGCAATTCCCTGCGCCATGTTGATCTGGTTGCGGCGGAAATCCACGCCCGCCTTGAAACTGTGCGTGCCCTGAATGTGCGAGATCGCGTCATGGGCTTCGTAAGTGTTTTGGGTCGTGTCGCGCGGTCCCGTGATCGGATTCCCCACGCTGGCATAGCCGCTGACGATGAAGAACGGCGGTCCTTCGGCCGCCGCCAATGTGCTGTCGTAGTTGAAACCCAGGCTGCGCGGAGAAGTCCGGTTCAGCGGGCTGTTGGTGAAGAAGACGTTCCGGAAGAAGCCCAAACGGAGGCTGTTGATGGTGGCGCCGCTAAACAGGTGGGTCTCGGAAACCGAGACCCGCGTCGTGGTTATGTCTTCGCCCACCGGAAACCCCGGCACGTTGGCGCCCGCAATCGACAACGGGTCCACGTTCGAGATGGCTGCCCGTGTGAAGTTCACGGCAAGCTGGTCACGTTCGCGAAACACGTGGTCCCACCGCGCGCCGCCCTGGTCGGATTGGTTTTTCATCACCTGGGTGGTGATGTACAGATTCTGCCCTGAGTTGGCGCGCGGAAAAAATTCCATGATCTTGAGCGACGTTGGATTCATGGCGGGTTGCGGAATCTGATTGTTGGGGACGGGTTCGCCGGTAAAGTAGTTCATCAGCGGCACAGGCTGGCCGGTTTGCGGGTCCCGCAGTTGAGAAAAGTCCCCCCGCCGTTGCAGGTCGCTCGGAACCGTCGCGCCGCGCGTCACTCCCTCACGATTCCGAAATCCCTCGTAATAGCCGAAGAAGAAATCCCGGTTGCGGCGCAGTGGACCGCCGAGTGTGCCGCCGAACTGGTTCTGCTTGAGCGGTTCCACGGTCCCGGCGAAGAAATTGCGCGCGTCGAGGGAGTCGTTGCGCAGGAACTCGTAGAGGGAGCCGTGGAACGCGTTGCCGCCGGAACGCGTTATGACGGTCGTCGTCGCGCCGGCGGTTCCACCGTACTCGGGAGGCGCGGTTTCGGTGAGAATCCGGAATTCCTGAATGGCATCGACAGGCGTCTTGAGCGCGTAGCCGCCGTCCACGCGGTTGACGTTCGAGGCGCCGTCAAGCAGGTAGTTGTTCGACTCAGGACGCTGCCCGTTGACCGCGTAGGCCTGGCCGGCGCGCAGCGACCCTCCCGCTTCGGCCAACCCCGCTGTCATGGGCGCAACGCCCGGTTGAAGCAGGCCCAGTTGGGTAAAATTGCGGCCGTTGAGCGGAAGGTCGAGCAGTTGCCTGCCGGTCACGACATTGCCAATGACGTTCGAGCCGGAATCGACGGCCGCCTGGCCTGTAACGTCGATAACATCCTTGGTCCCGGCGACCTGTAGTTCAACATCCACGCGCACGTTCTGGCTAACGTTGAGCTGAATGCCCGTCTGAACAAACGCGGCGAGATTGGGCGCGCTCACCGTCAGTTCGTACTCGCCGGCGGGCAGCGTTAAGTGATAGGCGCCCGCCTTCGTCGTGGCTTGAGTCCGCGCATAAGCGGTGTGCTTGTTGGTCGCCTTGACCGTGGCGCCCGCAATGACTCCACCGGAGATGTCGGTGACTTGACCTTCCAATACCGCGTTGGTGTCCTGCGCGAGAGCCCACAGACACAACGCCGGCAAACAGATTGCTTTTCTAAATTGCACAAGCCCCCTAAAGTGCTATAGAGGGAGCATAGAGCAGATTTAGTTCTCTGACAATAATCGAAAATCACTAGAAAATGCAGATTTTTGATGAGTTG
>JADZCI010000214.1 GCA_020851655.1 Bryobacterales bacterium | reverse complement strand
CGGCGGTCACCACACCGGATTGCGAGAGTGTCCTCAAATCACCTTTGGGCTGCACGGGCACGGTGATTTCGAGCGCGTCGGACTCGCCTTCAGCCAGCGCCTTGGCCAGAAATACCGCCTGGCCTGGTTTCGGGACAGTGAGTTGGTAGTCGACCCGCGCCTCGCCCCGGCTGGCGATAGCGACTTCTTGCGTGGCGCCGCTGGTGATTGTGCCACCGGTGAGCCGCAGCGATACTTGGACGCGCTTCTCATCCGGCAAGTAATTCCGCACGATCACAGGCACCGTGATTACATCGCCTTCAGTCAGGAAGCGGGGAGTTCCCATGGTCAGGACGAGGTTCTTACGGACAACCGTCTTGGTGACGGCCGACCCGACACGCGTGTCGCTGGTGACGCCGCGCGCCGTCGTTCTCCACGTCGTGAGGGAGTCCGGAAAGGTGAAAGATGTCTCGGCGCGGCCCGAAGCGTTAGTCGTCAGATCGGCAATCCAATAAATCGTGTCGGGAAACAGTTTGCGAATACGCGGTTCGGCAATCCGTTCGGGTTTGAGCTGCGCGCGGGCATTCGGGTTTCGGATGCGAGCCAGAATCATCTGCCGCGTCCCGGCCTGGCCCCAGAAGTAGTAGTTGAGGGACGATTCGGTGTGGACGCGGTTCCAGGACGGGCCGTAAAAGACCTTCAGGATATCCGGCTGAAATTCGCGTTGGATGGCGTAGATGGCTTCGTCGACAACACCGATGCTGAATTCGGCTTCCACCGCATGGCCTCCCATGTCGCGGGCATCGAGCGTCAGGCGCGCGCTTTCGCCGGGGCGGTATTGCTCCCGGTCAGTCTTGAGCGCGACCTTGATCTCCTTGTCGAGCGGAGGGATCTTCAAACGCTTGGCGCCACTGTAGAGCATGTTGTCGCGGATGAAGGTGGCTTGCGCAAAAACTTCGGGCTCCTGTTCCGCCGTGATGGGAACTTCAACCGTCGCGGTCTGCCCGCTGACGGTGACAAAGCGGCTGTCGTACAGTTTCTTGCCCTCGACGGCGAACCAAAGGTTGCAAGGGCTTCCGGTGAGGATGAGCAGGCGCGCCGTGTCGCCGGCCTTGTAAGAAGCCTTGTCGGGAATAATCTTGATCTGCTCGCCGGCGCCGCCCCACCAGCGTCCCTGGCCGGATACCCAGACCCAGGCTTGCTCCTGGATTTCGCGTCCTTCCGGCGCGCGCAGCGTCACCGTCGCAATGTAGGAACCGCCCTCCGTGGGGTGGAACAGGACCGTCGCTTTGCCTTGACTATCGGTTGCCCCTTGCGCGCTGGCCACTTCCGGCATCACCTTAGGAGAGCGCCCGTCATAGGCGGCAAACGACACGCGGTACGGAACCGAGGGGACCGGTTTTCCCTCGACGGTAATCGTCTCCAGCGCGAAGCGCGCATCTTTACCTTCGATCGCGAAATAATCGACCGGGCGGAACTTGACCAGCATCGAACTACGCAGCGCGATGACTGTGCCGCTGGCGGTGATCTCGCGGCCGGCCGAGTCGGTCACACGCGCTTCGACGCGATAGGTGACGTCCTGCTCGCCCGGCGTTGTCGGTACCGTGACGGTGAGTTGACCGTCCGAGTTCAACTGGCCGGCCGCCTCAGATACCTGTTCGCCTCCCCAACTCAAGTCTCCGTCGTTGTCGAACTCCTCGTCCTGGTCGAAATCGCCCCAATACGGCGACCAATACCGCGCCTTCCAAACGACGTAGGTAACCTTGGCGGGAAACACCGGTTCCCCGTAGTAGTAGCGTGCCTGAATGGTGTAGCGGGCTGGCGAGCCTTGGATCAACTGGCGTGTTTCCGGTGTGACGCGGACTTCGTACTCCGGCTTGCGGTACTCCTCCACAGTGAAGCCGCCGTAGGCGCCCCGTTCGCCCACCTGGATTCCGTAGTATCCAAGGGGTGCGGTGCCGGCGAGAGTCAATTCGCCATGCACGGTGCCGAACCGGGATAACTTCAAAGTGGATCTCAATACGAAATTGCCCTCGGCGTCCCGAATCTCCACGGGGACCTTGGTGAAGCCGGGCAGGGCATAGTTCGAGGCCTCCATCGTGCGCAGGATGCCGCGAAAATGGACCGTGTGGCCCGGCCGGTACACAGGGCGGTCCGTGTAGACGTAGCCCATAAGACGTTCCGCACTGGCGGCGCCCACGGACCAACTGTCGAGGGCGGACACCGCATAGTCCTCCTGGTTGTTCGCAACGATGAGCACGCCTTCGGTTGAATCCTGGGGAACTGTGACTTCCAGCAAGCCGTCCGCGCCAGTCCGTTCGCGCAGCAGGTTGCGCTGGCTGGCGCGGTCAAACGCCGCCACCATCGCGTTCTCGATGGGTGCGCCTTTCACCCGGTCCACAACCCGGATGAGTATCTTTCTCACGTGCGACTTGGTGACAATGGCCACGTCGGTCGCCGACAGCACCGTGTATGCCTGCAGGGTTCCGTCGGTGGCTTCCAGTACATAGACGCCCTTCTTTTCGAGCGGGACCTTGACCGTGGCCGATTCCCAAGGCTGGCGCTTCAGAATTACCTGTTCCCAGGTTCTGACCAGTTGCTGAGGATTCAGGATCGGAATCGAGGCGAAGTCCGCCACAGCCGAGGGCGGAGGCATGGCGGGCGCAGCCTGTGGCTCTTCCGCGGCCAGCGTCTTGCGAATCCCGGCGCGGCTATCGGCGCTGAACTGCGCGCGAAACACGTTCCGGAACCGCGCGCGCCAACCCGTTTTCCACACGCGGAACTTCTCCAGCGGAGTGGTGGCCACAACGCTCCGCCGCATCGAACCTCCAAATCGATGCGCGTCCGGCAGTTGTGCGAAGAACCGCAGAGGTTCGTTCACCTTGTACAACCGGAATTGCAGCCTGGTGACGTTGTTGGACTGTATGCTGACGGGAACCGCTTCGCCAGGCCGCACCGCCTGGTTGCTGGAAAGTGAAAAATACGGGCGCGTGGCGGCGAGGTTCCCAGGAACCTGCGCCAGCGATACGCCGGGACCTGCCAGGCAGCAGAGAAGAAGGATAGCCGATGGAACGGGACTCAACCGGGCGATCATCTAGGATTGGTATAACACCGGACGATGAGCGATGCTCGCGCCGTTTGCTTTGCGTTTAGGGAAGCGGGCGGCGCACGGGTGTCGTTTAGTATGCTGACCAAAGCATGAAGACTCGCCGGCGATTCTTAAAGCAATCCGCGGCCGCGGCAGCGGCGCCCGCACTGTTTCACATCGTTCCCGCACGCGCGCTCGGTTTGCAGGGCCCCGCTCCCAGCGACACAATCAACTTTGGACATATCGGCATCGGCGGCCGCGGCCGCGGGTTCCTGCGGCTGGAGGCCAATGCCGGCAAGCCCGTGCACGCTCCGTCCAACCTCGGAGGCGACGGCACACGCCTGCTGCGCGCGGGCCGCTCGGTTGCTCTCTGCGACGTGGACACCCGGCGGCTGGATGAGGCCGCCACACGCGTCGGCGGGCATCCCAAGTTGTACAAAGACTTCCGGCGTCTGCTCGAAGACAAAGACGTCGATGCCGTCTACATCGCTTCGCCCGACCACTGGCATGCGCTCCAGACCATCATGTCCTGCGAAGCGGGAAAAGACGTCTACTGCGAGAAACCTGCCTGCAACACGATCGAAGAAGGCCGCGCGATGGTGCAGGCCGCCGAACGCTACGGGCGCGTGGTGCAAATCGGATCGCAGGGACGGTCACAGCCGTCAGCCTGGCAGGCCAACAACTACATCAAAGCCGGCCGCATCGGGACCGTTCGAAAAGTTCTGTGCTGGCACTACGCCTCGCCGGAAGGCGACTGGACCCCGGACGCCGCGCCGCCTCCGGAACTGGACTACGACATGTGGGTCGGCCCGGCACGATGGTTGCCCTACAACGTCAAGCACACGCATGGCGCATTCCGCTGGCTGATCGATTTTGGCGGCGGGCAGATTCGCGACCGCGGCGCTCACGTCATGAGCATCGCCAACTGGATTATGGATGCCGATGCCACCGGTCCGGTGTCGGTCGAGGCCAAGGGCGAACCGCCGCACGATGGCATGTACGATTCCGCAGTTTCAATGGAGGTCACCTATCAGTTCAAGAATCCCGACTGGACGCTGGTGTGGGCGCAGCCCGGGGTTCCGTCGACCGAACTGAATGCCGCTTACGGCGCCGTGTATTGGGGCGACACGGGTAATGTCACCGTCACACTCGGCGACGGGGCGGGCACCTCCACCGAGCAGCGGGCCAAGGATTTCTCCCAGCAATGCGACTGCGGCAAAGCGTTCAAGAGTCCGGGCCACAGCGAGAACTGGGAGGATTGCATCCGGACGCGCCAGAAACCGATCATGCACATGGAAGCCGCCCACCGCGTCGCTTCGCTGTGCATCCTGGGCAACATCTCATTCCAGCTCCAACGGAAACTCGAATGGGACGCGGTCCACGAGGAGGTGAAGAACGACGATGAGGCGAACCGTTTGCTGAGCCGGCCCGGCCGCGGACTTTGGAACCTCTAGCAATTTGAAAGCTTAAGTGGCAGGAGACTTGACATGTTTGACGACGCGAAGATTATCACGGACTTAGAGAGCGCGGATGCCAATGTCCGCTTTGCGGCGTGGAGGTCGGCGGGTGACGCAACACCCGGAGCGATTCCCCGGATTGCCAAATTAGCGGCTTCGTCCAATCCCGGCGTGGCCAAAGCGGCGCGGGAAGCGCTCACCACGCTGGCCCACGCGGTGGGAAAGGACCCCGGCAATCCCAAGCGCGCGGGCGTTGTGAAAGGACTGCTCGATATCGCCGCCGGCGGCGGGGACCTGGGCGTCCGGGCACACGCCATCCGGTTGCTGTCCGGCATCGCGGGCGAAGATTCGGTTCCCTCGATCGCGCGGCTGTTTTCGGTGGCCGAGCTGCGCGAGGAAGCCGTGTTCGCCATCGAACGGATTCCGGGCGCGGCCTCCGACAAAGCGCTGATTGCCGCATTCGGCGGCGTGCCCGACGATTTCAAGCCGCGCATTCTGGCGGCGCTGGGTCATCGCAAGACGGCTGGCGCGGCGAACCTGGTGGCGGAGGCGTGCAAGTCGCCTGACACCGGGATCGCGTTGGCGGCGGTCAAGGCGTTCGGCCGCATCGGCAAGGCAACCAATCCGCTTCCCACTCCACTGAATGCGTCCACCCTGACTCCATTTCAAGCCAGCGAGCAATTTGACGCCGCGTTGCGTTATGCCGAAGCTCAGGCCGCTGCCGGTAATGGCGCGGAAGCTGTGCGGGTTTACAAACACCTGTTGGGCTTGGCGCCGGAACACTTGCAGTGCGCCGCGGTCATCGGCTTGGCGAAAGCCGGCGGCGCGGAAGCCGCCAGCGCCATCCTGCCCATGCTGAAGAGCGGCAATTCGCGCGTGCGGATCACCGCTCAAAACGCGTGGAAGTCGATGGCCGGCCAGGTGTAGCGCGGTTATTCGCTGAAGTGGAAGTTGCCGACAAAGGCGCTGCGCTTGTCGGGGCTCTTCCAAGTGGAATTCAGACCTTTACCCTGAAACTCGTGAGCCAGGGCAAACGCCGGCATCGCGTGGTCAACCTTGGTCAAGGGATCGTAGAAGGCTTCCTCGTTGCTGCAGATGTGGTCGCCGTTGTTGATGGCGCGCGTCTGGATCCTGGCGAGGGTGCCCGCCGTCAGGGTCACTCGCGCGTTGTGGATGTTGCCGTCCAGCGTGAACTCGATCGGCATCACGTCGACGCGTTGCACGTCCTGAAGCAAGTCGCCGCCCATCCGTTTGGCAAAGCTGATCAGCGCCTGGCGCTGTTCGAGGCTGGCCTTGGCATCCACCACCACCACGGCTTTCACCGGATAGGCCGAGGAGAAACGGTCACCGAGAGTCGAGTTGGCGCGGACCGCCGCGACGACCGACAAGCCGTCAAGGTGGACGCCCTGCCATTCGCCCTGGTTGACCTTCCAGCCGAAGACCGCAAGATTTCCGACTTGCTGCACCTCGGCATTGGCAAAACACGGACCCGTATAAACGTCGGCGGTGCGGGCCTCCACATAGTCGCCCTGTAGCGACGTGGTTGGCCGGTTGGCCGCAAGGCACAGCCCGGCGGCGGAAACAAGAGAGAGCACAAGCCTGCTCGACAGTCGCATCCTAATTTCGCTCCTTAATTTCAGGATACTATTCGAGATGCGCCACCGCCACGCTCGCTCAGAAGCGGCGGCGGTTCCTACCAGGTCCTCTCCGCGACCCGAACCACTGGATAGGCGTCCTTGTCGGGTTCGTAGTAGGGCGAGCGCTGATAAAGCCAGGCCAGGCGCGCCCGCGGATTTTCCGCGAACGCCGGATCGGACTTCAGCTTGTCCTCAAAGGCCGTCCGCAGGCTGGCGTCCTCCTTCAACAACTGTGCGGCGATGGGCTCAAACACGTAGTCGGAAAAATACTCCTTCTGCTCGAAAATCGCCTGAAAAAAGCCCCAGCGCACCAGGGAATCGGGCGCTGCCGGTTCGAGCAGGTGCATCACTAGCCTGGCGGCGCGCTGAGCTGTTGGCACAAACATCGAACCGGCTGGAATGGTACGGTGTTCCTTCACGGTCCGGGTGGTGAAGGAGGTCACGAGGAAGCGCCCCTCAAATGGCGCCGCGGCGAATCTCGCATCGGAGAAGCGTGCGGATTCGAAGTCCCCGCTGAGCGCACTTGGGATTGCGGTCATTTCGATTCCGTGCGCCCGCAGAACTTCAATAACGGCAGGCCAGGATCGCGGCACAATGTAGCCCAGCGGAGCCTTCGGGTTGAGCCGGGGTTCGAGCGCCCGGATGAGGGTGACATCGGTGTTGGCGGGCGTCCCCAGGTAGCGCACAACGGGAGCGCCCGAAGCCGGGCCCGTGTAACGCTCCTGTTGGAGGCGCCTCTGCGTGTAGGGTTCGCCCTTGGTTCCGGGACGTCCTTCGAGGAAGATCTCATCGCCGGGCTTGGTGGCTGCCATCTGCCGGTCCGCGTCGAGCGATGCTTTGCGGAGCGCTGCGCCATCGGATGCGGCGATCTCCAGCGTGTGCCGCATGATGTCGTAATGCGCCCAGACACGCGTCTTGAAGGATTTCAGACTGTGCGTCTCGACCAGGATCGCGGCTCGATTCTGGGCCGCAGCATAGCCTTCTGAAAAGCGCGGCGAGGTGGTCAGTACCGGCATCGCCGTACTGCCGCCGGGCCCGCCGCCGTACCATCCAACCACGTGGCCGTCGCTTTCCATCGCGGGCAGCAACTTCTTGAGGTAGACGTTGTTGACCCATCCTCCAACAGGGGCCGCAATGTCCTGTTCGGTGTGGGTCGCGATGGTGACGTCGTACTGCTGGTCGCTGCCGTCGGTGACGTGGTTATCGATCAGGAAGTCCGGCAACCACTGCGTGTAGACGCCCAGCCATGCTCGCATCTCCGGAGTGTCGGCTTTCACGTAGTCGCGGTTCAGGTTGAGGCGTTGCGCGGTCACGCGAAAGCCCATCTGTCGTGGACCGTTCTCGTTGATCCGGTTATAGGGCGAAATGTGCTCGTGCCCGTCGGCGTTAAACACCGGAATCGACAGGATAATCACGTGATCGAGCCACGACGCGTATCTTTTGCTTACCAGCACGTCGCGCAGGAGCATGATCGCCGCGTCTTTTCCCCCGTTCTCTCCGGCGTGTATGCCGTTTTGGAGGAAGACGACAGGCTTGCCGGTCTTGCGCGCCGTGGCGGCGCTGAATGCGCGGTCCTTGCTGGCAATCAAAACGTACATTGGCCGCCCTTCCGCCGTCACGCCGGCTTGCATCAGCCGGGCATACGGAGACGCCTTTTCCAGCTTCCGGTACAGCCGGACGGCTTCCTCGTAAGTGCCGGTTTCCTGATAGCCGGATGTTTCCGCCGCCGTTCTGAAGTCCGGGGCAGCCAAGCGCGTGCTTTCGCCCAACGAGCGCGCTTCGCGCATCGCTGGAGGCTCCCAAGCCGACTGCGGAGGTGGCGGCACAGGCGCAAGCAGAGCCAGCGCCACGGTCAGGGGGGACATATCGATAGTCTAGACGGTATGAGGCATTTCCTGATTCCGGCGGCGCTGCTGCTGGCTCTTGCCGGGTGCAAGCAACGCGATCCCGCCGCTTTAGAACGCTTCAGGCGCCAGTTTGTGTTCAAGGTGCTGGCCTTGAACCCGGTCAATGCAACCATGGCCGGTTACCACCAGCATCAGGAAGCCGCGCTCGACGAGCTTTGGCCCGACTATTCTCCCACCGGCATTCAAAAGCAACGTGATTTCTATCGCGAGCAAAAGAGCCGCCTGAAGGCATTCGACCGCGCTTCGTTTACGGCGGCCGACAATGCGGACCTGGACCTGGTGGCCTCGCAGATCGCTGTCGGAGAATTCGAACTCGACACGCAGCAGACGTTCCGCCATAATCCGGTCTCTTACGTGGAAACCGTGGGCAACGGACTGTTCACTCTGTATTCCACGGGCTCGGCCTCCAAGGAAAAGCGCTATTCAGCCATCGTTGCGCGCTTGCGGGCGTTGCCCGCGTTTCTGAACACCGCCGCGGACAACCTTCAGGATTCCAACCCGGTGTGGACACGCGTCGCGCGCGAAGAAAATCAAGGCAACATCGAATTGGTCGACAAGACCATGCGCGACGAGGCGCCCCCTTCGATGCGCGCCCAGTACGACGAGGTTGCGGCAGCGGCGCTGGCCTCCTTACGCTCTTTTGACGATCGCATTGCCAGCCTGAAGAGCACCGGCGACGGTGGCTGGCGTTCCGGCGCTGAGCGCTACCGGCGGAAATTCGCTCTCGTGCTGGGCGGCGGCGTCACCCCGGAGGAACTGCTCGCCGGCGCGGAAGCGGCGCTCAAGGCCACGCGCCGCAAGATGTTCGATCTGGCGCTGCCGTTACACCACAAGCTCTACCCAGCGCACCGCGACCCCGTGGACCTCAACCTCATCGTGGGAGAGGTGCTGGACCGGATTGCCCTCCAGCACTCCACCGAACAGAGCTACTTCGCCGACGCGCGGCAAACCCTGGAAGAAGCACGCCAGTTTATTGCCAGGTCCGGCCAGATTCCCATGCCGAAGAGAGATTCCGTCTCGATAATCGAGACTCCAGTTTTTATGCGCGGCGTGTACGGCGTGGGCGGATTCAGCCCCGCTCCCGTTCTGGAGCCCGCCACGGGCGCTTTCTACTGGCTCACTCCGCTGCCTGCCGATTGGCCGAAGGAGAAGAAAGAGTCGAAGCTCCGCGAGTACAACCGGTATGGCCTGCGGTTGCTGACGCTTCACGAAGCCATCCCTGGCCACTACCTGCAAGCCGAATGGGCCAACGATATTCAGCCGGAGTCGCGGCGTGTGCTGCGCGGCGTAATGGGAAGCGGCGTGTATATCGAAGGCTGGGCCGTGTATGCCACCGAAACGGCCCTGGATGCGGGATACATGGATCACAGCCCCGAACTGCGGCTGACGTTCCTGAAACAGCAACTTCGCGCCATCGCCAACGCGATCCTGGATATCAAGCTGCAAACGACGGCCTTCACCGAAGCCGAAGCGCTGGACCTGATGTTGAACCGGACCTTCCAGGAGCGTTCCGAAGCCGAAGCCAAGCTGCAGCGCGCGCAATTGGACTCCTGCCAGTTGCCCACTTATTTTGCCGGCTACCGCGAGTTTGTGCGCTTGCGCGACAAGGTCAAGGCGCGCCAGGGCGCCCGCTTTCAGCCAGTGGAATTCCACCGGCGCGTCCTCGAAGCCGGACCCCTCCCCATGGCGACGCTCGATCAATACCTGGCGGGGACGCCAGCGGACGCTCCGGAGAGGTAGACAGGTGGCACGCTGGGTGACGCTGCTGCTCGCCGTACCGCTGCTGGCGCAGCGCACACCGTGGACCCATCGAATTCAACCGGAGCAGGAGGCCGTGCGCCGCGAAATCCAGGCTAATCGCGCCAGGCTCCAGCGCTACACCCTGACCTGGCAGATGGAAATCGCCCCGGTGACCGATTCAGGCATCGTCAGGAACCCCACTTACCTGCAAGTGAGCTGGGAACTCCGTGACGGCAAACCCTGTCTGTTCGGCGTGCGCTTCGCTGATGAAGAGCCGGCCTTGGCCGCTCCGGCGGCTTGCCTGGAAGCGTCCGCCTCGGGAGAAGTCCAGTTTGAGGCGGCACAACTGATCCTGACGAGACCAGCGTCCTCGATCACGCCGGTAAACCTGCCGGATGGCCGGCTGGGCTACCGGATGGAATTCCTGCCGCAACAACTGGGGCGCTATGCGATTTCAGAAGAACGCTGCCGCAACAGCGCCGAGGTTCGCGTGTGGACTGATGCGCTCACTTCGCGGCTGGTGGAGTCCGAGGCGCGGATTGTCTCCGGCGGTTGCGGAACGAAACGGAACCGGACGCAGCCGTTATTGGCGCCCGGGTCCGTGATGAAGGTCCGGTACCTGACCGATGGTGAAGTCAACGTGCCGGCCGAAACCGACGAAGCCCTGGTGCGTTTTGATAACAGCGCCGGGCCGCAGATCTGGTTCACCCGCGCGCTTGGCTTTGACCCGAACGATCCCGATTACATGGCCGTAGTCTCGATTCGCTTGCTAACCTACGAACGGCGCAGCGT
>JADZCI010000213.1 GCA_020851655.1 Bryobacterales bacterium | reverse complement strand
GGACTGTGGTTCAGCACCGTCCTCACCTTTGCCGCCTGGTATTGGCGGCTCGATGCCGGAGGTCCTCACATCCGCGACACCCGGCATTTTCACGACGAGGGCGCGTTTCTATTTCCACCCATGACCATGGATCACAAGTTGCGCGACACGCTGGGACTCCGGCAGTGGCGTCCGGGGTTCATCGATTACGTGTTTCTCTCGTTCAACACCAGCACCGCGTTTTCGCCGACAGACACGCCGGTGCTCAGCCGCTGGGCCAAAGTTCTCACCATGATTCAGGCTGCGATTTCGCTGTCAACGGTCGGCATCCTCGCCGCCCGCGCGGTGAATGTGCTGTAGGCGCGCGCCGGCGCACCCCACCGGAAATTTCAGAAATACAGCTTGAGGCCGAGTTGAATGACCCGCGTCGTCACACCCTGAACTCCACCGCCAACCGCGCCATACGTCGCAGACCGGATGTTCCGGTCGACCGTGCCCGGGTCCGGGTTGTAATGGTTCATCAGGTTGAAAACTTCCGTGCGGAATTCCACGCCGCGCTGTTCGGTGATGCGGAAAGTCTTGTTCACCGAAAAGTCGGCGTTTATGATGCCCGGCAAGCGGAACGCCGCGGTGCGCGGCGAGGTGCCGAAGTATCCGTAACGCGGTTCGGTGAACGCCGCGGTGTTGAACCATTTCTTCCAGGTACGCTGGCCGCCCGGAAGATTGCCGCTCTGGCCGGCGACCCAGTCCGGCCGGGAGTTGGCGCCGACGCCGGTCGTGTCGACATTGACGGACACCGGGGTGGGGAAACCGCTTTGCAAGGTGATGATGGTCGAGGCCTGCCACCCATCGAGCAGAAGCTTCGTCAATCCGTGTGTGCCGCGGAAGAACGGGACCTCGTACAGCACGGTTTGCACAAACCGCTGTGTCACGTCAAAGCCGGACACGGCGCGTTCACTGCGCAGGTCATAAATGTTCTGAGGCGCGCCGATGAAACTCCCGCCGCCAACTTGACCGCCGATGTCGTTTGGTCCCGATATCGATTTTGACCAGGTATAAGCGGTCAGGACCGTTAGTCCTTTGGACATGCGGCGTTCCGCCTTGAGTTGCAAGGAGTGGTAAATCGAGTTGCCGACGGATTTGTCCGAGCGGACATTGCGCTGCCACGTCTGGTTGGGGCGCCGTGCGTTGAGAGAAGGCAATCCGGGAGTGCGCGGGTCAACAACCTGAATCGGGCGGTTAAGGTCTTCGAAAGTCACGATGAGCCTCGTCCCCTTGCTGCCCACATAGCCCGCGTCCAATACGAAGTTCCCGGGCAGTTTCTTCTGGATGTTGAAGTTCCACTGCTGGATGTAGCTGTCGCGCAGGTTCTGGTCGTTCGAGACGGCGAAGTTCAGAGCGCCCGATGACGTCGCGCCCGGAAACGGGTTCGAGAATAGCAGGTTTGGCGGACCCGTCAGATTTCCGATCAGACTGGCTCCAGCGGTCGCCTGCGCGCCTTCCGCCATCGCAAAAATCGCGTTCGAGATCTGCGGAGTGAAGTACACGCCGTAGCCGCCCCGCAACACCATGTCATCGGCAAACCGCGGCCGGTAGGCGAATCCGAAACGCGGCCCCCAGTCGTTGCGGTCTGGCGCGATCAATCCCCGGCCGTACTTGGACGTTTTGGGATCCGTAAGTCCGGCCACGATGAAGCCGTTCTGTTCGATGTTGACGAACTTATCGTCACTCTGCACGTAGGGCTGAAAATAGTCGTAGCGGATCCCCATGTTGATGGTGAGGCGCGACGTGGCCTTCCAGTCGTCGTTGACATAGTAGGACTGCCACCAGTTCCAGAGGTCTGTGGACGTGTGCGCCGGGTTGACCGCGTCGCTGCGGATGTAGCCCAACATGAAGTCCGCCATCGCGCTCCCGGTATAAGTTCCATCGAAGCTGAAGCTCGCGCGCGGCGCGCGCGCCTGTTCGAAAGTCACGTGCCGGCGGGCGATATCGGCGCCCATCTTGATAAAGTGCTTGCCACGTTGCCAGTTGAGATTGTCGACAAACTGGAAGATCTCGTTGGACCGGTCGCGGGGACCAATCTGGCGCTGGAGATCGTACATGCTGAACACGCCGTCCGGACCGTTGATCGAGATCGTCGGAGGCCCGTATTCCTTCGGCAAACGCGAGACGAGCGGAAGTCCCATCTTCCCCACCACGTCGTAGTTCGGATCGTTGGTGGTCCCGAAAATCTCCGTTTCGAAGAACTTGTTCCAGCCGCCGCGCAGATCGTTAATGATGCTCGGCGAGATGGTGCGCGTGTAATTGGCCGACACGTTCTGGCTGCGTCCCAGGTTGTTCCTCTCATCATGCCCCCAGAACGGGACCCCCGCTTCGTATGTGTCATTAAACACGTAGCGCCCGGAAATGGTGTCTTTGGCCGAAAACTGGTGATCAACTCTGCCCGTGTAGTTGTCCTGCTTGGACACGGCGCTGAACGCCGGGCTCAAGAAGTTGAAAGTCCCGTTCACCGTATTCGCCTTCGGCTCATATTCGAGGAATGCCAGCGCCTGCGGGCTGAGCGCATTCTTGGGAATGATGTTGTTGACGATACCCGCTCCAAGTGGATCTCGCAACGTAATCTTGGCGCCGGTGCGGGCATTCACCAGATTCGAAAAGTCGCCTGCGCGCATCTCGTTGCTCGGCACCGTTCGATATCCCGGGACCGCGCCTTGCGCCAATCGTCCCGACTCCCAGTTGAAGAAGAAGAACGTCCGATCCTGTCCCTTGTAGACCTTGGGAATCGAGACGGGACCTCCGATGTTGGCGCCGTACTGGTTCCGGTTGAGCCGTGGATTGCTCAAGCTGCTGCCGGCGATGGCATTGTAGGTCTGAGTCAACGCGTCGTTGCGGTTGAACTCCCACAACGTCCCCCGGAATTGGTTCCCGCCGCGTTTGGTCAACATGTTCACCTGTCCGCCGGGGGCGCCGCCGGATTCGGCTGAATACGAACTCGTCTCGACCTTGAACTCCGCCAAGGAGTCCACCGACGGAGAAAACGAATAGGTCATGGCATCGTAGTCCATGAACTCGATGCCGTCGAGAAAATAGCGGTTTGCCGTGTCGCGCGAACCGTTGGCCGACATGGCGGTCGATCCAAACGGCGAATCCTGCTGTCCAATTGAACCGCGTCCGCGCCGGACCGTGATCGAACCCGGAGTTCCCGCCTGCACCCCAGGGATCAACTGCGCCAACTGTACGAAGTTCCGTCCGTTCAAGGGCAGGTCCACGATCTTCTGTGAATCGATCACCGTCCCGACAGTCGACGTGTCAGTCTGAAGAACCGCGCCGTAGGCTTCGACGTTGACCGATTCCGTCACATCGCCGATTTGCAATTGCAGGTCGACACGAGCTGTCTGGCCGACCTCCAGGGTCAGGCTCTCGACTCGCTGAGTCCGGAATCCGGCCCGTGTGGCCGTGACCGTCCATTCTCCCGCGGGCAGAAAGGGGATCGCATAACTGCCCGACGCGTCGCTCTTCGCTTCACGCGCGAGATTGGTGCTGCGATTGGTAACGCGAACCGTGACATCCGGTATGACCGCTCCCGTCGAATCTGTGATGCTTCCGGTGACCGTTGCGGTAGTCTGTTGCGCCCACGCGGCACAGACACTTAGCGTGGCGATCAAGGTTAATCGGAACATGACAAACCTCCCCTCAAGACGACTTTCCGATCCTAACGGATCAGCCAGTGGGAAGCAAACAGAAGAAGGGCCAAGCTCCTCAGTAACTACTCGTCGCGCAGCACGTCAACCGGTTGAATCCTTGCGGCCCGCAGCGATGGGATCCAGGCGGCGATCCAGGCTGTCAGGACCAGCACCAGTCCGGCGGCCGCTACCGTGAAGGGATCCGCCGGTTTCAAGCCCCACAGGAGCGTGGCGACAAAGCGCCCCAACAGCAGGCTCAAGGCGGCGCCGAGCACGACTCCGGCGATGGTGGCGCCCGTGATCTGCCTCAGAATCAGCGCGATCACGCGGCGCGGAAAGGCGCCCAAAGCCAGCCGCACGCCAATTTCGTTCCGGCGCAGGCTGACCGTGTAGGAGACGACTCCGAAGATGCCGATGGCGGCAAGGGCCAGCGCCAGCACGCCGAAGAACCCAGCCAGCGCCGCGATGGTCCGCTCTTGAATCAGAGCTTCGTCCACCTGCGACTCCAACGAATGGAATTCAACCGTGATGTTCTTCCCGGCGGCAAGGGCGGCGGCGGCAATCGCGCTGCGAACCTGCGAACTGTCCCCCCGGATCCTCAGAGGAAATGTCAAAGCCCCGGGCAAAGTCTGTTGCTGCGCAAACGGAACATAGAGGGCCGGTGGAACGGGATCGCGAACGCCGCGATACTTGGCATCTCCGGCGATGCCGGCAATCCTGAACGTCCGCCACCGTCCGTCACCGCCCAACTCACGGTACGTTCCGCCGAGCGCGTTCCGGGCGCCGAAGAACTTGCGGACAAACGTCTCGTTCACGATTGCAACCCGTTCGGAGTTGGGGCCATCCCCGCGGTCGAAATCGCGGCCCGCCAGCACGGGTTGCCCGATCGAGGCGAAGTATCCCTCGCTGATCGTATTTCCGTAGCTCTCGTTGTCCTTCGCCGTGGAACCATCGACTACCACCTCGGTGTTCCACATCATCCTCCCGGCTGGAGTGATTTCAGCAATGGCCGCCCGTTGAACGCCAGGCACCGCGCGAAACGTATCGAGGAGTTGCCGGTAGATGGCCACACGTTTTTCGGTTGTCTGCGCGGCCCCATGCAGGTCAACCGAAGCGAGCAGAACCCCTTTGCGCTCGAATCCCATCTTCTGGTTGACGAGTCCCACGAAAGTGCGGATGAACAAACCCGCGCCGCACACGAGAACGACGGACAAAGCCACCTGCACTGCGACGACCGCCCGCTCGGTTCGGCCACGCCCTCTCCCCGCGTGGCGCGGCCGTTCCTTTAATCCACCTCCCGGCGGAACGGAAGTAGCCCGGAGCGCCGGTCCCAGGCCGAATAACAACGCGGTGGCCAGGGTCAATACCGCTCCGAACCCGGCCATGCGCCAATCCGGCGCAAGGTCGAGAAACACGGCGTTGTCACGCGTTGACAGCCAGCGAGTCAACAAAGCGGCGCCCCAGACGGCAAACAGCGCGCCGGCCAGCGCGCCAAGCACCGAAAGAATCAGGCTTTCGCCCAGCAGTTGACGCACAACCCGCCCCCGTCCGGCGCCGATGGCGAGCCGTATGGCGATTTCGTGCTCGCGCTTGGCCGACCTTGCGAGCAGAAGATTGGCCAGATTGGCGCATGCCAGCAGCAGAACGATGAGGGAGAGGCCCATCAGCGCGAGCAAGGCGTTCCTGTACTGGTCGCGCAGGAGCGAAAGTCCCAGCCCGGCGGGCCTCACTGAGAAGGGTTCAGCCAGGTATTGCCCCTCGGACGGCGGGCGCGTCGCCTCGCGAATCTCGGGCTGAATCGCGGCCAAGCCCTGTCTCGCTTGCGCCAGAGTCTGGCCTGGTTTGAGACGCCCCATCACCCGGAGCCACCAGTGCCCCGGGTTGCTCAACGAACTGTCCGCTCCGCGCAGCAGAGCCTCGGAAGCCAGCGGAACCGCGACATCAAACCGCTGGCCGACGTTCAATCCAGAGAACGACTCCGGTGCGACGCCGGCGATCGTGAACGGGTGTCCGTCGATGGAGAGAGTTCCACCGGCGACACCCGGGTCGCCGCCGAATTCACTTTGCCAGAAGCCGTACGAGAGCACGGCCACCGGTCCGCTGGCGCCCCCGCCGCGTTGGTCGTCGCGGGAATCCAGCAATCGTCCGGCCGCCGGACGCAATCCGAGCGCCTCAAAGTAGTTTCCGCTGACGTACAACCCCGGCGCCATGCGCGTTTCGCCTTCGCGGGCGAGGTTGAACCGGACTTCGCTGTAGGCGAACACCTTCTCCAAGCCGGTCTCGCGCCGTTTCAACTCCTCCCACACCGGATTGGTCAGCGAGAAGAATCGTCCTTCGACTGCGATCTGAACGAGCCGGCCAGGGCCGGATACGGGCAGCGTCTTCAACAGGACCGCATTGACCAGGCTGAACACGGCGGTGTTGGCGCCAATGCCGAGCGCCAGCGATAGAACCGCCACGGCGGTAAACACCGGGGACTTGCGAAGCTGGCGCAAAGTGTAACCGAAACTGGCCATGGTGTTACAGACGCGGCAGCCGCCGCCACGTTTGATCTTACCTTGACCGGGACGCCCGCTCTTCCGGCGCTTTCAGAAAGAGAACCGGAGTTGGAAGTCGATCCTGCGGTTATACGTGCTGTTGCCGCCGAACGGACCGAAGCCCGCCAGGCTGCGGTATTCGCCGAAGTACGGCGAAGACAGGTCGCCGCTGGGCGCCGCGTAGTTCGACGTATTGAGCAGGTTCCTCACCATCGCACTCAACGTGATGTTGTAGCGTTTGCCCGTGTTGTCGCCGAACATTCCGCGCGGAGGGCCCCCGCCCATCATGCCGTGCATGCCGCCCCCTCCGCCGCGCATGCCGCCCGGGCCGCCATGGCCGCCGGAACGCATGCCTTCCGCCGGTCCGGACTCCCCATTCCCGCCGAACGACCATGTCCGCGCAACGCGCATGTTGACCGTGAACGTCGAGGGTCCGCGCGCCGAGTTCCGGCCGATGGCCGCCATGCCAGGCAAAGGATTATTGTCGAAACATCCAAACCCGTCCTTGTAAATCAGACCCGGGCCGGAACACGCGGAGGAATCAAGGTTCGTAAGCAGCGCGGGCCGCTCGGCTGTGAATCCGTCGAAGTTGGTGTCGCGTCCCGTTGTGATCGTATACGGCGAGCCGCTCGACCCGGTAATGAACGGGCTGAGACTGACTTTCCAGAACGTCGGGATGTTGGTGCCCACGACAAAGCGGTGCCGGATATCGCCAAAGCTCGACGGACCCCACTCGGCCCGCAGGTTATACGGGTCGGCCGGATAACCTTGCGCGTCCGAATTGCCGTGTCCGTACGAGTAGTAGCCAAACAGGAACAGCTTCTTGTAGTTGAGATTCGGGCTGATCACCAGTTGCTGCGTGCGGCTGAAGCCGGTCGTTTCGGTCAGGATCCGCTGTAACGCGTCGCCGTACGGATAGCTGCCGTTGATGGGTGTGTTGATGTTGCGGATCCGCTCGACGTGCACGCCCCGCGACATCACATACTGGGCGCTCAACCGGAAGTACTTGTTGATCTGCCGGTCCACGCCGATGCTGCCTTGGTAATTTCGAGGCGCGACCAGCGCTCGATCCATGATCTGGAGACGCTGTGGTTGCTGGGCTGCCGCCAGTTCTTCCGGTGTCGGAATGCTCGGGAAGAAATTGGGGTTGATCAACAGGTAGGATTGCTGCGTCAGCCCGTTGTAACGGTCCGCCTGAAGGGTGACCGAATCGGCGATACGGTCATAGAAGATGCCGAATCCGGCGCGCAAGACCGTCTTGGCCGCCTTGTTGGCGCCGCCATCGATTCCCCACGCGATGCCGACTCGCGGAGACCAGTCTTTGTAGTCGCTGATGTTGGTCTGCGTTTCGTAGCGCAGTCCATAACTGAACGTGAAGTTGGACCGCAGCCTCCAATCATCCGTGAAGAACAGCCCCATATCGAACTGGTTGACTGACGTGGTGGGAGTGCCGGCGCCGAGGCTGAACTGTGACGCGCCGCCGCCCAGAAGCCGGATTTGCGCTGGAGCCATCCCCAGCGATTGCAGGTACAACGTCCGCTGGTACCGTTCGAGGGCCGTCAATTGCATGATCGATCCCGGAACAATACTGTTGTTGGCGTCCAGCTCCGGACCCGCCGCGCCGAAGAACGTGTACGTTCCTCCAAAATTGCTCACGGAGGTGTCATCCAGGAAGGACTGGCGCAGCCGCCCGCCCCACTTCATCGTGTGCCGCCCTTGAATCAGGCTGGTCGAATTGTTGAGTTCCCAATGATTGTTGATGTTGCCGGAGTTGCCGATTTGCGCGCCACCGCCGTTGAACGCTCCCGCGACCGACAGCGCCGGAATCGTGTTGTCGCCCGTGTTGGCCATGGAACTATGCACGTACTGAAATCGAAGTTCGTTGATTGATTTGGCGCTGAGCACCGCCGTTTCGGTCAACTGCGCCACGTGCGTGGAACTCTGTTGCGTGTACGCCTTGGATTCAAGATTGTAATCGCCGACGCCCGCGTTGTCCGAGGTGTTTTGCACGTTGTGGTACCGGAACACCAGTGTGTTCTTGTCATTGATCGCGTAATCGACTCGGGGCGAGATCGACATGCGAACCTGCGGCGTCACTATCGCCATGTTGACCTGTTGCGGCTGCAGGTTTGCGTCCAGCGTGGTCGCATAGACAAACGCGTTCTCATCGATGTTGCGGCGTTCAATGTTGAAGCTGAACGAGGCCTTCTTTTTCACAATCGGTCCGCTGAGGTTGACGTCGAAGAACTTCTGCTGATACGGCGGGCGTTTCGACTGTGTAAGAAGAGGGCTGCGGGAGTTCAGGCTCTCATCGTTGAACTGAAAGAACGCCTGTCCGCGAATCGTGTCGGTTCCCGGGCGGGTGAGAATCTCGATCCGGCCGAAACCCGGCCGGTCGTATTCGGCCGAGAAGGGATTGGAGTTGATCCTCACCTCGCGGATGGAAGCCTTGGGCGGCATCGTTCCGCCGGAAAAACCGTCAATGAAGATCTGCCCGCCGTTGGGACCCGCTGAAGGTCCGGCCAGGGCTTGCAGTTGCTCCTGCAATTCATCCGGGTCGTCGGACAACGTGTCGATCTCTTTTTGCCCGAGTACAATGGCGGTCCCATTGTTGGCCGGGTCCGCCGACACGGAGTTCGCTTCGTCTTCGACGTTGACGACCTGTGACTGCATCTTGATGGTAAGCTGCGAGTCCAGCGTCATCGCCCCGGCCACGTCAACTTTTTCCCTGTCATCCACCGTGAATCCCTTGGCGATGAACCGCACCCGGTACGTGCCCGGACGCAGTGACGCAAACGAGTAGACGCCGGAGATATCCGTCTCGGCGCGCTGTTCGCCGCCCGGTCCCCGGAGTTGGATCAGGGCATTCGGCACCGGCGCGCCGGACGGGTCCGTAACCGTGCCTTTGAGGCTGGCCACGGTCTGCGCCCACAACGCGCCGAGCGGACACACCAGGAGTAATGCGAGCACACGCTTCATAATGATTGACCTCTATTTGGGTTCTGTTACGGGAGCATGCCGGGCAATTCGATTCCGCCCATGCCCTCGCTTCCGCCGAATCCGCCCATGCCGCTCATGCCGCCCATTCCTCCGGCGCCCATGCCGCGGCTGGAGGCGCCTCCTTGTCCAGCCGGCTGCCGCGCCGCCATTCGCACGAGGGATTCGGCATTCGTGAGCAGCATGATGGCGGTGAGCTGCCCGGGATTAGCGCCCTTCGTGCTGGAGACGACAATCGTCTCACCTGGGTGAATGTCCTGGAACTGCGCCGCGGGCATATGCTCCAGCATCTGCGCGATATCATGTGAGCCGCCGGGCCGGCCGCCTTGTTCGCCCGCGGCGCCCGCCGCTCCGGACCGCATCCCGCCGAACGCCGGCATCCGCTTCAACTGGGAGTCCGGCGTCACCTTGACCGTCAAGGTCTTTTCATCGGCATTGTCCTTGATCTTGATTTCTTTGGTTTCCGGATCGGCGCTCAGCACCGTGCCGGCGCGCGTCAGAAATGTGCCGAACACAACCTCCTCGGCTTCGACGCGCTGGCCATCGGCGCTCTTCTTGCCGCGCGCCCGAAGTTGATCTCCGGCGCTTACTTCAGCAAGCGAACTCTCCTTGGCGTCGGAGAACTTTACGGAACCCGCGGCGTACCGCCGGAACTTGGTGTTGGGGCCGGCTACCACTGTTGTGTGGTTCTGGCCGCTCATCGAGCGGCTTCGCAGGATGATCTCGTCACCCTTCTTGCTATCGACGACACCGCCGACCCCATTAACATTCCAGTCCTTCCGCTCCGCCTCGTCGCGGCTGCTGATCGATTTTGCGGAGATCACAATCACTCGCCGCGCGGTCACCCCGTCGGGCGCCTTGGTCACCAGAACCCGGTCGCCCGTCGAAAGATCGGTGACATGAACCTCCTCGGCGTTCTTCAGGCTCTTCTCGCCCGGCTGCACTCGCCGGAAGATCGTGTCCGCCGCGATCTTGACTGTGAATACGGAGCCGTTGTCCGCCTTGATCTCCAGTTCCGCGGCCTCGGGACGAAATGCCGTGAGTGTGCCCATCGTACTGGCAGGCGGCGCCTGCGCCAGCAGCGGGAGCGCGGCAACCATCAGGGTGGCGGCTCGCCAGATCGTTGTCATCAATAGTTACAACGACCGCGATCGGCCAAAAGATACATAAAGACCGGCGGCCTGGCGTAAAGAAGTGTTAAGAGCTGCTTCCCCTCTTTGGGGTCAGGCCACTGTTACCGGAGTAAACTCGCCATCCACCGATCGCCGCCATCCGCCGATACGGTAAGGTGGTTCTCCGTGCCAGCCCGCCGCCACGACCAGGTAAACCCAATCGGTGCGCCGTGCGAAACTCCGGTCGTCAGCCGACAACTCCACTCCTCCCCCGGGATGGGAGTGGTAATAGCCGAACACCGTAAGGCCAAGCTCCTTGATCCGCTTTTCGGCCTTGAATTGCGAGTACGAGTCGGCGAAGAAGGCGAGCGGCCCCGCCACGTTCTTCAATTCCTCGAACGCCGTAATGTGGCCGGGTTCGGCGCCTGCTATCAGCCCCACGGCTTCGCGAGGAGCCTCGCGCCGGACATGTTCGTGAATACCCCGCCTGACCTCGCCGCTCAGCGTTATGGCCAAGCCTTCAGGCATGCGCAAACTGCATGTGGGCCGGGTCGGGGCGGAAGTGTGTCTCCTGCCAGTTCATGAACTCCGGAGCAATGGCATGACAGACCATGCCCGTCAGGTCTTCTGCCGGATAGATCCGCAGCCCGGTCTCGGGCGAGAACGTGCAAACGTAGGTCCCGGCGCCCTCCCCCACTGTGGCCATCGCGACGGGTTCGGCATAGCTCAGGTTGCGCCGGTCCGGACACGTATCGGGTTCAAGAGAATCCGCGCGAAAACGCATCAGCAGCGGCGGCACATACCGGATGCGTTTCGGGTCGACGGCCGCGCCCGGATACGCTTTGACGATATGCCTGGGCAGCAAACGGGGACGGAACCCGGCGAACGAGCAGAATAACCACTTCTTCGACGGATCCAGTTCGATGTTGATCGGAAGCCAGGAGTGGCCCTGGGATGTGTTGGAAGGATCGTATGGGCGCGAAAATGTCTTCAGTGAAGTGTGCCCGTTGCGCCGCTCCAAGCGCATCACGGTCCCGTAATTGATGGCCTCGACGCCCATTCCCGAGTAGTGTTCCCAGACCTGCTCGGGCTTCTCGCCGTAGACGTTGACGCCGTGCGTTTCCTCGGCCACGTCGGCCTGCTTGAAATTGGCAAACAGCACGAACCCGTCACCGCTGGAGGCGTCCACATCGAGGTGCGAGAGCGCCATTGCGCCGAGCCGCTTCACGCCGGGTAACGTGGTTGCCTGCAAGGCGTCCGCATGCTCATCCAACTCGACGATCCAGATGGTGGATGCGGGCATCGGATGAACGGCGTGGTCCCGGACCTCGCGGTGCGCGCCAAGCGACTCCAGACGCGCTCCCGTCTTCAGCAACCCAACGAAGCGCCGGCCCCGCTCTTCGTAATAGAAGGCCGAGTGAAAATTGGCCGTGGTGAGATCGGCATCATCGGACGGCTGGATCAGATCCCATCGCCGCTCGCGTCCCGTGCGCGTGTCGAGCCGGACCAGAATCGGACGGCGGGTCCTGACATCGCGGCCCGAGGCTTCCGATTCCAGCAGCGACTGATGAAAGTACGCATAGCGGTGGTCGAGGCTCCAGGCAAAATGCGACGTGCCGGATAGCTGCGGCGCCTCCGGAGCCGGTTCAAGATAGCGCAGGATTCGCCGCGGCCGCCATTTCTTGAGGTCGATTTCGAGCGGCGCGCCAAACAGCAGATTGGTGGCCCAGACGTTCCCTCCGGCCATGTTGATGCCGTGATTCGGCTGCGTGGAATAGCCGTACGGATTGGTGACTCCCACATCGGCGCCACTTGAATCCACCGGCAGCAGGTGTGCGCGGACCCGTCCCGGCTTTCCAGGCTTCAGGTCAATGCGAAACAGGTCCGCTTGCGAATCGTGCCAGCGAGAAAAAGCCCTCCGGTCCTTGTTGCGCCGGCTGGCGGCTACGACCAGAGAGCCTTCCAACGCCTTCGGAACACTCCCTCGTACGTACAGGTCAAAGGTGATCAAACCGCTTTCCCCTCTTCGGGGACGCCCGGACCGCGAGTGCCTTCCTTCGGCGTGGTCCCTGCAAATCGCTTGGCGTAGTAGGTCTTGTCGCCGACCGTCACCTTGCCTTCCGAAGTCAAAGGCAGATAGGGGTGAGACACCTTCGACGGTTTGAGGGTGAGCAGCGTCTCGACGTGGATGGTTTCCTTGGCCAGCCCGCCGTAGAGCGGCTTGTCCATCCACTCCACGACTTTCGATGGGAACGAAAGATTCAACCCAACGCTGACCATAACGGCGGGCTTCTTCTTGCTGCGGGATGGTTCCGCCGGGGCGTACAG
>JADZCI010000212.1 GCA_020851655.1 Bryobacterales bacterium | reverse complement strand
GCCGTCAAAACGGCCATTCAAGCGCTACAATTCCTCTTGGTGGACTCCTCCACTCTCCATAAGCTGCGAGTAGTGGGCTATGTTTGCGCGCCCGCCGCACTGATCCTCGCTATCGTTCTTTGCCGCGAAACTCCGGGTTTCCACTGGGACCAGAGCGGATTCAGCCGCCAGGTGGCGATCCAAAGAGCCGGGGAACTGCTGGTGGCGGCGGGCTTGGATCCTTCGCAATACCAGGCCGCGGTGACCTCCCAGCAGGATGCCGATGGGCTCAGCGTAACGGTTCGACGGATACACAGCGGTCTCACGGCGCCCGCGCTGGCGCCGCCATACCGGGTGAAGGTCCGGTTTATGACAGGGCGCGGAAAGGAAGAGTCCGCGGACGTGACGTTCGATCCGTCGGGGCGCCTGCTGGGATACGACTTGCCGGAATCGGCACGTCCCTTGGAACGCGGTGCGCAAGCGGCTCGATTCGCGCAACGGTTTGGGGGGTTCAACCTGGGCATTCCCACGGAAAAGGGAGACGCTGAAGATCCGCTGAGCATTTATTCTTTCACCGACCCCACAATCCCGGAGATACGGCACAGCCTTCGCCTGACGCCGCGCTCGATGAAGCTCGAAACGGACTCGTCCCGCGCCGGGGCGCAGGTGAGCCGGCGCTGGCCGGCCATGCAGAAAGCGGTGGGCGAGGTTGCCAAGCTGTTGCTCTTTGTCGCGACCCTCTACGCCTTGCGCCTCTTCGGACGCCGCTACCGGGACAGAGAGATTCCCATGGCGCGAGCCCTGCTGCTGTTGTCGGTGATGACGCTGCTGGGCGCAAGCTCGTTCCTGTTGAATGCGGACCGGTGGCTCTCTCAGGCGGAGAGCATCGCCTCGGCGATACCCATACGGCTGATGCTGGCGGCCGGCGCGGTGTCGCTGTTCGCCGCGGGTGGTTTGCTGCTGGGCGGCACATACGCGGCGACGGAGGGTGAGCTGCGCGAAGGCTGCTCCGGGAAGCTAATCGGTGTCGACGCGATTCTTTCGGGCCGCTACTTTTCGCGGCAAAGCGGCGTGGCGGTCCTCGATGGTTATTCCATCGCGATTTATGCCTTCTTCCTGGCCTGTTTGTTCAACGCGACGCAAGGCCAGTGGCTGGGCGCCAACGCCGCCGAGCACATCGAGCGGCTGTACTCACGCGCGCCGGCATTGAGCATTCTGACCGTCGTACCATTGACGGCGGTTTGGGGGATTGTCGCCGGGCTGCTCATCCCGCTGGCCTTTCTGCACCGCAACCGGCGTTGGAAGAAACTGGAATGGCTTCTGCTGACCGCCGTGCCGTTTCTGGTCACCGCCGGACTCAACGATGAATCGATGCTGACCGCGGGCACCGTGGTTGAAACGCTGCTCTGGACGGGCGTGCTGGTGGCGGCGTTTCGTGTCTCGGGCGTTGCCGCCGTGTTCACTGGCGTGACGCTGTATAGCTTCCTCATCGACAGCGCCGGTGTGGCGGTGCTGCAACCGGAGGTGAGGGTCGATATCAGCCTGCTGATTGCGGGCGTGGTGCTGGCGCCGTTTATCTTTGCGGCCTGGCGCGGTCCGGAGGTTACCGATGAACAGGTTCGTCCCCACTATGCGGGACTGCTGGCTCAGCGCATCGCGTTGAGGGCCAAAGTGGAGGCGGCGCGCGAGGCGCAAACCCGCCTGCGTCCGAAGGGACTGCCTAAGACGGCCGGCATCGAGGTCACCGCGATTTGCCATGCGGCCGGTTTCGCGGGCGGTGACTTCTTCGACTTCTTTCCTCTGCCGCTGGAGCGGCAGGCCGTGCTGGTGACTTCGGGCTCGGGGCCGGGACTTCCGGCGACGCTCACCATTGCCCTGGCCAAAGGATTTTTCCGCTGCATCCTGCCCTACAGCGACGGGCCCGCGCCGGCGCTCGACGGCTTCCGGCGGGAATTCGCGCACCTGTTGGGTTCCGCCGAGGGGCGCGCCGGGTTGGCGCTGGTCTTTCTCGACGCGCGCTCGCAGTCGGCTGAAATCGCCCGGCTGGGACCCTTTCCGCAGCTTTGGCGCATCCGCCGCGGCGAGGCCGAACCGGTGAGCCTGACCGGCCAATCGCCGGTCCACTCCGGGACGGTTACTCTTGCTCGCGGCGAGGCCCTCTTGATTCACACGCGCGGCCTCACCGAACTGTTGGAAGACCAATCCGAGGCGGGGCACCGCGGGTGGCTCTCGCAAACCGCGCGGCACTTGAATTCGGTAACCGCGGCGGCATTGGAGGACAGTTTGCGCGTACGCCTGTGGGGCAAGAAGCGGAAGCAACCCAAGGGTGATCTGCCGGCGGACTTGACGGTGCTGGCCATCACGCTGGACAGCCAAGCCGCGCTGGCGCAACCTGTGGAACCGGCCAAGGAGCACGCTTCTTGAATCGCCGCCTGCTCTGGCTCGCCGTTCCCGCCGCGATCCTGACGGCGTTGCTGTACCCAAGCTTTTTCGCGAATTCCGTCAGGCCCCCTTCTGACGCGGAGGCTGTGGCGGCGGCCAAGGCGATCCTTTCGAAGTTGGGGATTGACCCGGCGCCATTCCGATTCTCGGTCCGGCGATCCTTTGACGAGGACCAGTACCGCAGGCTGCAAGGCGCGGGGTCGGACAGGTTCGCACCGCTGGTCTCGCCACTCGAAATCGAGGTTGAGGCGACGGCGCCGGGGTCGGCCATGAAGCTGGTGTTGAGCGAGCGGCTGACGCCGATGGAGTGGTCGACAGACAAGCCAGGTCCGGCGAGCGCCGTTTCCGGCGAGACCTGGCTGGCGCTGTTCGGGGGCCCGCAAGCGGACTGCTTTACCGAGAGTTCGAACAGGACGAGAGCGAGGGAGAGGCGGGAGCGCCGTTGGACATGCCGTGATGAGGCAACCGGCCGCGAAGCGCATTTCACCATCATTTTTCAGAACCAGGCGCCACGCGAGGCGCGCCTTCGAATCAGTTCCGCGCCGGGCCACGAGGAAGTGGCACTGGGGTGGCTGCAAGATACTGTTTCGGTTTTCGGAATCCTGACGATGGTGGTATTGGCGCCCGCGGCGTTCGTCTTTGCGGTGACACGGCGGAAACGCCACCGCGATCACCTCAAGTCCGGGGCGAAATTCGCGCTGCTCTTCGTGGTGTTGTGCCTGGCGCTTTGGCCGATGGGAGTGTTGCCCCGCCTGGCCGGCGACTCGGGGGAAGGAGTCGCGCTATGGCTCGGGCGGCCGCTCGCATTGATCCTCACGCTTGCGCCCGGCTTTGCTCTTGCAGCCGGCTGGCAGGCGCGTAGCTGGCTGGCGATGCAGGTGGCGGTTCAACGGCAATCACCCGCGCGAATTCTTGGCCGCCAGGTATTGTCGGGGTTCGCGCTCGGCCAGGTGCTTGCCCTCACCGTGACCCTGTGCGCCTCGGCGGGTTTTCTTTGGGGCGCGCTGCCCGGCTTGATTCCGCTCGATCACCTGTTCGACCGTTTCCAGTTCACGACGGCGATTGCGCAGACTCCGTCGCGGTTCATGATGGCCCTGTTCTTCTTCGGGGTGCTGATGCCCTGGGCCATGCGGGGAACGCCAACGCCGCGGCGAAAGGGGTTGGTTGCGGTGTGCGGCGTTGCGCTGGTAACCCTGGGACCGCACCTGGTCAGGGGAAATGGGCCCGCCGCCATTCTGGCCGCCGCCGCCGCGACCGGTGTGCTGACGTGGGGGTATCGCCACCTTGGGATGCTGGCCGTGTTGTCCGCCCTTCCGGCGGCGGTGGTTGCGCCCGCGCTGGCGCTGGCGGCCGCCCGGAGAGACAGCGCCGGTATCGCGTCGGAACTCGCACCGGCGCTCACGGTGCTTGGTTTGTGCGTGCTGGTGGCGCGTTTTGGGCGCGCCGCCGACCTGGATTCAGTATCGGAAGAACTGGCGCGGCGCAACACTCCGGAACGTGACGACGTCCGCCCGGAGCGGGAACGGCTTTTGACCGAAGTTTCGCTGGCGCGGGAAGCGCAGCAATCGCTGCTTCCTTCAAGCCCTCCGGTCCTGCCTGGGGTCTCGGTAGCGGCGGCTTGCATCCCGGCGGGCGAAGTCGGCGGGGACTTGTATGACTACCTGTCGTTTGCTTCCGGCAGGACCGCTTTCTGCGTGGCGGACGTGTCGGGCAAGGGCGTGACTGCCTCCGTCTACAACTCGTATGCCAAGGGCATGCTTGCGGCGCTGGCGCGGCGGAATGCTTCCCTGGAGACGCTGGCGGCGGAGTTGAACGGCCATTTTCTCGAAACAGCCCGCCGGAAAGCGTTCTTTACGCTGGTGGTCGCGCTGCTCGATCCCGAGACACGGATGCTACGGCTGCTGAGGATGGGACACAACCCGCCGCTCTTGCACCGGGCCAACGGCGGTGTGGAATGGCTTCGGCCGCCGGGCTTGGGCGTAGGCCTGGGTTCGAACAAGGCGCTCATGCGTGTGCTCAAAATTCAGACTGTGCAGCTTGAGCCGGGGGATACCCTGGTTCTCTACTCCGACGGTCTGACGGAAGCCATGAACCCGGACAAGGACCTCTACGGCGAGGACCGGCTGCGCGCAACGGTGGAGGAGAACGCCGGGATGGACGCTTCGGCGCTCAACGAGGTTCTGCTGCGCGACGTGGATTCGTTCCGGAACGGGGCTGAACCCAACGACGATCTGACGCTGCTGACCCTTCGCATATCGGAAGTTGAGTCCGGCGGCTAAGATGTAAGCACGTGCGCACAGCGATCATGGGCATTCTGAATGTGACGCCCGATTCGTTTTCAGACGGCGGGCGGTTTGGCGGCGCGGCGCTGGCGGCCGAGGAAGGGCGCCGCATGTTCGCCGCTGGCGCCTCGATTGTGGATGTGGGCGGCGAGAGCACACGCCCCGGCGCCGCGCCGGTCTCAGAAGATGCCGAATTGGAGCGCGTGCTGCCGGTGGTCCGCCTGCTGGCTGGCGAAGGAGGCGGCCGGGTCTCCGTGGACACGATGAAACCGAGGGTGGCCGGCGCCTGCCTCAGCGCAGGCGCGACTTTGGTGAACGACGTGAGCGGCCTCCGCGATCCGGAGATGATCGAAGCGGCCGCCTCGCACCGCGCCGGCGTCGTCATCATGCACATGCGAGGCACGCCGCAAACCATGCGGGAGCACGCGGTCTATACCGACGTGGTCAGAGAGATCAAGGCTGAGTTGGCGCCAAGAATCGAAGCCGCGCGGCGGGCGGGAATCAGCGAAGTGCTGATTGACCCGGGCCTTGGGTTTGCCAAGACGGCGGCCCAGAGCTTCGAGATACTCCGGCGTCTGCGCGAGTTCGAAGACTTGGGATGCCCAATCATGATCGGGCCATCGCGCAAGTCGTTCCTGGGAACGATTGACGGCATGGAACAACCGGGCGAGCGGTTGGAAGGGACCCTTGCGGCGGTGGCGATCGGCGTCCTGCACGGCGCCCGCTTCATCCGGGCTCACGACGTGGCAGCCTGCCGCAAAGCAGCCGCGGTGGCTGAGGCGGTAATGGAGGCGCAGTGGACAAGATCCTGCTGAACGGCGTCAAGCTCGACCTGCACATTGGCGCCATAGAAGAGGAACGGGCCGTCGCGCAGACGATCCTGGCCGACGTCGAACTGGAATACAACATCCGCGCCGCGGCACTGGCTGACGACGTAACCAAGACTGTGGACTATGCGGCCGTCCACGACGCGGTCGTGTCGGTTGCGACGTGGCGCCGGTACGCGCTGATCGAGTCGCTGGCCGAGGCGATTGCGGCGGCGGTGTTGGACCGGTTCGAAGTTGACAGCGTGCGCGTGAGGATTCGCAAGCCGGGCGCATTGCAGTCTCGCGGCGTCGACTGGGCCGGCGTTGAGATCACGCGGAGACGCGGTGGCTGAGGCTTGGATCGGCCTGGGTTCGAACGTGGGTGACCGCAGGGAGTACTTGCGCGCCGCGCTAAGCGGGTTGCGGCGGTGCGGCGAACCGCGGCGGGCGTCGTCGCTTTACGAAACCGAACCGGTTGGGCTCAAAGAGCAGGGAGCTTTTCTCAATGCCGTGGCGTGTATCGAGACGGCGCTTCCGCCGCGGGCCTTGCTTGATGCGCTGCTGGGCATTGAATTGGAACAGGGCCGGACCCGGCGAGTGCGGTTCGGGCCCAGAACCCTTGATCTCGATCTGCTTTTCTACGGCGAGGCTGTCATGGATGAACCGGGCCTGCGCCTGCCACATCCGAGGTTGCACGAACGGCGCTTTGTGCTGGCGCCGCTGTGCGAGGCCGCGCCCAACCTGGTTCATCCTCTTTTGCGTCTGACCGCCGGCGAGTTGCTCGAGCGCCTGGAAGATGCAAGTCACGTGGCCGCCATCGAGTCCTACCCGGAATGGGCTGAGCCGGGCGTATACTGAACTCATCGAAATACCGCCCCGGGGGGCATTGGGCATGCGAAGATTCCTCGTCTTCTCCGCACTGGCAAGCGTCGCGAGCGCCGCGCCGACGTTTACCAAAGACATTGCGCCGCTATTCTACAAACACTGCGCATCGTGCCACCGTCCGGGCGAACTGGCGCCGATGTCCCTGGTCGATTACGAGTCGGCGCGCCCGTGGGCCAAGGCAATCCGGCAGGCTGTCGCCACGCGCAAGATGCCGCCGTGGTTTGCCGATCCGCGCTACGGGCAGTTTGCCAATGACGCGCGTCTGAGCGAGGCCGAAATCAACCTCATCACAGAATGGGCTGCCGCCGGCGCGCCGCGTGGCGACGCGCGGGACTTGCCGCCAGCGCCAAAGTTTATCGAAGGATGGCGTTTCGGCAAGCCAGACGTGATTGTCGATATCGGGCAGGACTTCACCGTTCCCGCAGGCAGCGACGTGTACAAAGACTTCACGGTTCCGACGCGTTTTTCGGAGGGCAAGTGGGTGCGGGCAGCCCAAGTGATGCCCGGCAACCGGCAACTGGTGCACCACGTGCACGTCTTCGTAGTGCCGGACGACGAGGGCGCCGCGGCGAACCGTACCGCGCCGTTCGGCGGATTCGCCGACTTGAAAAATGGTCTGTGGCGCGTGCGGGACAGCGCGCCGGTGGTCAACGACGCTTGCGCGGAAAACACGGCGCTGCCGAACATGAGCGGGTTTGAGGACGGTTCGCTGGCGACGATGCTGCCCGGCAAACCGCCGGACCTCTTCGACGTCTTTGGCGACGGCAGCACGGCAAAATATCTCCCGCCCGGCGCCAAGCTGAAGTTCCAGGTGCATTACGCCAAAGCCGCCAAGCCCGGTACGGACCGCACAAGCGTCGGGCTCTACCTGGCGCCGCATGCGCCCGAAAAGCCGCTCAAGCGGGTGGACCTGCGAAACCGGTTTTTCCTGATCGCGCCGGGTGAAGCCAACGCCGTGGTCAAGCGCTGCTATGACGTCGAGGAGGACAAGCGCCTGATTGCGATCACACCGCACATGCACTATCGGGGCAAGCGGGCGACCTACGAACTGGTGCACGCCGATGGGCGGCGCGAAACGCTCCTTTCAGTCCCGAATTACAGTTTCGAGTGGCAACTACAGTACCGGTTCAAGGACCCGGTCCGGATGGAGAAAGGCAGCCGGCTCATCGCCACGTTCCATTACGACAACAGCCGCAACAACCCAGCCAACCCGGACGCGGCGGCCATTGTCCGCTGGGGCGACCGCAGCGAAGACGAAATGATGGTGACCTGGACGGAGACCGTCGACGGGGTGAAGTAGGACCAACTTGGTGTTTCCATAATCTTCGCGGGTGTTTCGCTTGATAAAATCGACCTTTGAGGTCCGATATTACCCATGGCGAAACTATCTATCCGCGATCTTGACTTGAAGGGCAAACGCGTCTTCATGCGCGTCGACTTCAACGTTCCTCTTGCCGCCGGCGGGCAGGAAATCACTTCCGACAAACGCATCAAGGCTTCCCTGCCCTCGATAAAGTATGCGCTCGAACACGGCGCCGGGTTGGTGCTGGCGAGCCATCTTGGGCGCCCGAAAGGCAAGCCGAACCCAGAGTTGAGCCTGAAGCCCGTGGCTGTGCGCCTGGCGGAATTGCTGGGCAAACCGGTCGCCATGGCGCCGGACTGCATCGGGGGAGAAGTGGAGGCGATGCTTCCCGGTCCGGGCGGGATCCTGCTGCTTGAGAACCTGCGGTTCCACGCCCAAGAGGAGAAGAACGACGTCGAGTTCTCCAGGGAACTGGCCAAACTTGCCGACGTGTATGTCAACGATGCGTTCGGGAGCGCTCATCGCGCCCACGCCTCCACCGAGGGCATCATCCAATTCCTCAAGCCTGCCGCGGCGGGACTGCTGATGGAGAAGGAATTGGAGTATCTGGGCAAGTCGACGAAGAATCCCGAACGGCCGTGCGTCGCGATTCTTGGCGGGGCCAAGGTGTCGGACAAGATCGAGGTGATTGAGAACCTGCTGAAGTTCGCCGACAAGCTGCTGATCGGCGGCGCGATGGCTTACACATTTTTAAAAGCGCAAGACCTGCCTACCGGTAACTCGCTGGTGGAAGCCGACAAAGTTGACTTAGCCAAGTCACTCCTGAAGAAAGGCGCTGGAAAGCTGATGTTACCGGCCGACCACGTGGCCGCCTCCGAGTTGAAGGAGGGCGCCGCCAGCGAGGTGGTGACGCGCATCCCGGACGGGAAGATGGGGCTCGACATCGGTCCCGCAACGGTGGAAGCGTTCGGCAAAGTGATCGCCGGAGCCAAGACCGTGATCTGGAACGGACCCATGGGCGTGTTTGAGAAGCCGCCCTTCGACAAGGGGACCGTCGCCATTGGCAAGGCGATCGCCGCATCCGGCGCGTTGTCGGTGGTCGGCGGCGGCGATTCGGAAAAAGCGGTCAAAGCGGCAGGCGTGGCGGATAAGATGTCGCACATCTCGACGGGCGGCGGCGCATCCCTGGAGTTTCTCGCCGGGATCGAGTTACCCGGCGTGGCGGCGCTTACTGAGAAGTAAGTTCGATGATCATCGGGTTGGCGGCGGTTTGGCGAACCACTCCGCCAAGCCGCTTCACGCCCGGCGTCAGGCCGCGCGCCGCTTTGACGGTGAAGACTTGCGGCTCGACGCGAAAGACCCACTCATCACCTTCCTTGGCGAGTTCGCCGCTGGCGTCCAGTGTGAATTCGAGCGCCTTGGTTCCGTCCTGCTGGATCTGGTCGCGAATGGCGGCCAGACGCGCGCGATTGCCCGGTGCGAGCCGTACCTCGACCGTTGACTTTTGCGGGTCGATCTTCACGTCCTCCACGCCGCGGATCCTTTTCAGCCGTTCCGGAAGGGACTCCAGACACGAGGCGCAGCCGATGCCTTCAATGCGCGCCTGGACCACGAGCAACTCGGCGTTGGCGCCGGCTGTGACAAGCAGGAACATTACCGCTTTCCACACAAACAAAGTCTACGTTCGAAGGGCGAAATGATACAAGTGCGCGGTGAACATTTTGCCGTCTCGGGCGTCAGTACGTTAGACATGCGCGAAGGGCTGGGCCAAAGCGTCAAGCGGCGGTTTCTCCAGACGGAGGCGCCCGCCGCCGAGTTGCACCCGGCGTGGAAAGAGTTCATCCGGTTCTGCCGGGAAATGCAGTATGGAGAAGTCGAGCGGCTGAGCATTCAGGACGGACTGCCTGTGTTAGCCGAAGTCACCAAGAAGAAGGTCAGGTTCAAGTAACAGCGGCGAGCTGACCGGAATACCGGAGGCCGTCATCAGGAGCCTGGAAGACTCCTGGTGGCGGCCTTTGTGTTTTTGGCGGGCTGCGCCCGGCGAGGAGACTCCTATGTCGAGTGCACCGATTGCGTTTTCGGTTTTCGTGGCGGCTTGCAGCGGGGCCGCTCCGGCGGACTCGTGGCTGGAAGCGATCCGGGCGGCGGACAAGATGTCGGCCGAAGGAGACCTCCGCGGCGCGGAGAGCAAGCTTCGCGAGGCGTTGAAGTGGGCCGAAATGATCGACCGGAAGGGCGCCAATACAGGAGTAACGTGGAACAATCTCGGGCTGGTCCGGCAGTACATGGGAGACGCCGGACAAGCGGAGAGTTGCTTTCTCCGGTCTCGAGATATTTTCCGCAAGCTGCCCGGCTCAACCGCCCGGCTGGTCTCCCGGCCATCGAACAACCTGGCCACCCTCTATCTCGATGAGGGACGCCCGGAAAAGCTGGCCAAGCTGGACTTGAAGGGACTGGTGGAGCGGCTCAGGCAAGAAGAGCCGAATTACCCGGACCTGGCCATGACGATGGAAAATCTGGCGGGGATGTATTTTCTCGACAACCGGGTTGAGGCCGCGGACGAGTTGTACGGACAGGTATTGGAGATTCGCGCACGGGCCGAGGGTCCAGATTCCACCGCCGCCGCCGTGGTCATGCACAATCTCGCGGCGGTGCGGGTGCGGCAGAACCGCTTGGAGGAGGCCGAACAGTACCTGCTGAAATGTTTCCGGATCTGGGACGTCCACCCGGAATTTCAGAGTTCGAACCTGGTTCTTGCACGTTCCAACCTGGGCCTGATCTATGCTTTGACGGGCCGTGAGCAGGACTCCGTCCGCCAGTACGAGGATGCGATCCGGTCCGCTGTGCAACTGTTGGGACCCGAGCACCGCCGCACCGCCGATGTGTACAACAGCTACGCGCTCGCTTTGCGGTCGATGAAAAGGAAGAAGGAAGCCGGCCGGATGGAAGAGCAAGCCCGCAAGATTCGCGAGAACACCCCCGCGCTCAGTGTGGGTTCCACGGTCTCGTACTCGGACCTGCTGCCGCGGTCCTCGCCCAGACCATAGGCGGTACGGCAGAATGGTGCGTATGTCCGCACCATTTCTCTGGCACACGCGCATTCGCTTTATCGACACCGACGCCAGCCAGCGCATCCATTACACTGCCTTGTTTAAGCATTTTGAAGCCGCCGAGGAGGAGTTCCTGCGGCAGTTCGGGCAGTCGTTTGCGTCCTCGGAGACGGGAAATCTCGGATTCCCCAGGGTACACGCCGAGTGCGACATTTCCGGGGCGCTGGGCTTTGGGGACGAAATCGATATCGAGGTCAGCGTGGAGCGGGTGGGACGCTCTTCTTATACGCTCCACTTCCGGGTGCTCAAGGGCGGGCACGAAGTCGCGCAGGGCAAGGTCGTGGCGGTCTGCATGGACCGCACGACGCAGAAGTCCCACCCGTTACCGCCGGGTTTCGGCCACGCGCTGCGCTCTGCCGCGCCGCGCCACTAGCGGAACAGGAGCGGAGCAAAGTCGTTCAGGTAGCGGCGCCAGTTGATCCACGTGTGCCCGCCACCGCTGATGGTGACCTGGTTCTTGATTCCGTTCCGGTTCAAGAGTTCAACCAGGTTCTTGGTTCCGGGCAGCGCAAAGTCCTTGTCGCCGGCGCCGATCCAGAAGAGTTTGATCTGCTTGTTCAGCTTATCGGCGCTCGACAGAAACGCCGCGTTTCGCTTTTCAAAGCCGGCAGTCTGCTGGACTCCCACGCCCGCGCTCCACACGCCGACATAGCCGAACTGATCGGGGTGGCTGGTCACGGCGCGCAGCGTCTGTCCGCCGCCCATCGAGAGTCCGGCAATGGCGCGATGCTCCCGTCCTTCGAGCACCCGGAAGTTCTTCCGGACCGTGGGTTCGACATCGTTCATCAACTCCCTGGTGAATCTCTCCTGCGCTGCCTCCATGGCGGCCACAAATTCCGCCGAGGGCGTGCTGCCGGGAGTAAAGGCAGGCAGATTGGCGGGACGCGGCAGGCTCCCATTGGGCATCACCACAACCATCGGCTTTGCTTTGCCATCCGCGATGAGGTTGTCCAGGATAAAGCCGGCGCGCCCGATCGTGCTCCAGCCGGAATCCTCGTCGCCGCCGCCGTGTAGCAGGTAGAAAACGGGGTAGCGGTCCTTGCCCGCATCGTAGCCCGGGGGCACATAGACATGCATACGCCGCTGCATGTCCAAGGTGGAGGACTGATACCAGACCAGGCGGATTTGTCCGTGCGGCGTCATGCGGTTCTCTTCAAACGCCGCTTCGGCGCCGGGGACCAGAAACATGTTGTCGAGGCTGTTGACGCCTTGCTTGATCATGGCGTTCTTCGGGTCGATGGTGCGAACGCCGTCCACCGTGAACGTATACGAGTAATAATCGGGCGTGAAAGGCGCCGTGGTCGCCGCCCAGACACCTTTGTCGTCCTTTTCGAGTTTCAGCGCTTCGGGGCCGTTCATCCAATCGCCGCGCAGTGTTACTTCCGACGCTTTCGGCGCATAGATGCGAAATGTCACGCGCTTGTCCGGAAGAACCTCCGGAGACACCACGGTGTCGTTGGGAGTGGGTTGCCTGGCGGGCATCTGAGCCAATACGCAGGAAAGAGATGCCGTTACGAACAAAGTCAAGATTCCGCCGTGTTTCATGATTGATTGATTCGACGTAACAAACGGCGCAAAGCGTTACGCATGAGTGATTTCCAAGGCACAAATCTTTTCATAAGCAAAATTTATCTAAATTACCTCTTGCATTTCCAGGACTATCACTGTAGTCTGGATTTGATGGACAAGGGCGTCCAGTTCGGTCAACCGTCCGAGAAGGGATTCCGGGAGACAGCTCAACCGGGCGCTTCCGTTGAATCCCTGCCCTGTCCTTTCAGCCTTTCTGTAGTACGAATTATTCGGGTCATCGTAGGCGAATTCGCCTGAGTTGAGCCTGTTATATCAACAAGATAGGCCACCAGGCGAAACAAGCCGAGGGTGGCCTTTTTTGTTATGGGATGCAAGTTCAAAAACATAAGGACCAACCGAGCATGTCGAATTTGATGAGCGGCGCAAAAATCCTATTGGAGTGTCTCACCCGGGAGAATGTGGACTGTCTCTTTGGGTATCCCGGCGGCGTAACGCTACCGCTGTACGACGCCATATACGACCACCCCATCCGCCATGTCCTGGTGCGGCACGAGGAAAACGCCTCATTTGCCGCGTCCGGGTATGCGCGGTCGACGGGAAAAGTTGGTGTTTGCTGTGCGACCTCGGGTCCCGGCGCCACAAACCTGGTGACCGGACTGGTGGACGCGATGATGGATTCCGTGCCCGTAGTGGCGCTCACCGGGCAGGTGTCCAGCAAGTTGATCGGCACGGACGCATTCCAGGAAGCCGACACGTTCGGCATTACGCGGTCTTGCACCAAGCATAATTTTCTGGTGAAGGACATCAAGGAACTGGCGCAGATGGTGCACGAGGCGTTTTACCTTGCCTCGACCGGCAGGCCGGGTCCGGTGCTGGTGGACATCACCAAGGATGTGTTTCAGGGGCAGTCGCATTACACGCCCATCAACGAGATCCACTTGCCTGGCTACAAGGTTTTCACCGAAGGGCATGCCGGCCAGATCCGGCGCGCGGCGCAGATGATCTGGGAGGCGCAGCGTCCGTTTGTGTACGCCGGCGGCGGGATCATCGCCGCGGCGGCTTCGCCGGAACTGCGCGAGCTGGTCGAGACTGTCGACTGTCCCGCCGTGTGTACGCTGATGGGGTTGGGCGGGTTGCCCGGCAGCCATCCGAATTTCCTCTCCATCCCGGGCATGCACGGAAGCTACGCGGCCAACATGGGGATGTACGAGACAGACCTGATCATCGCCTTGGGCGTCCGGTTTGACGATCGAGTCACCGGACGCCTTTCGTCTTTTGCGCCCCACGCAAAGGTGATTCACGTCGACATCGATCCGTCGGAAATCGGCAAGAACCGCGCCGCGGACCTTCCGATCGTCGGCGATGTGAAGCGGGTGCTGACCAAGCTGAACAAGATTCTTCACGAGTTGAAGCCGTCGATGTCGGGCAAGAACAGCGATGCGCGGCGCGCGTGGTGGCGGCAGGTGCGCGAATGGAAGACCGAGCACCCGCTGGAGCCGCAATTTTCCGCCACCGAGATCAAGCCGCAACACCTGATGAACGAGATCAACAAGATCTCCAACGGCACGGCGATCGTCTGCTCGGATGTGGGCCAGCACCAGATGTGGTCGGCGCAGTTGATCCGCTTCGATGAACCGCGGCTGTGGATCAATTCCGGCGGGCTTGGCTCGATGGGATTCGGGCTGCCGGCCGCCATTGGCGCGCAGATGGCCAATCCCGGCAAACTCGTGTTCGCCGTGTGTGGCGATGGCGGTTTCCAGATGGCGCTGCCGGAACTGGCCACGCTGGTCAACTACGGGCTGAACGTCAAGGTGGTTGTGATGAACAACGGCTACCTGGGCATGGTCCGGCAATGGCAGGAACTGTTCTACAACAACCGCACGTGCGCCGTGGAACTGGGTTCGTTCCCCAACGTTGAGAAACTGGCGGGCGCGTACGGTTTCAAGGGCCGGATTGTGGAAAGTCCGCTGGACCTGCCGGGCGCGCTCAGAGAAGCGGTCGAGGAGCCGGGGCCGTACCTGCTGGATGTGCGCGTTACGCCGTACGAGAACGTGTATCCGATGGTGCCGGCCGGCGGCGCCATCAATGAAATGGTCCTGGGGCCGCCGCAACCGGTGGCGGTGGGCGACTAGAGGTCCGGAGACAAACAACATGCTGCAAGTCATCTCTTTACTGATGGAAAACAAGCCGGGCGCGCTGATGCGCGTCACCGGACTATTGAGCCAGCGAGGCTACAATATCGAGTCGCTCACGGTGGCCCGGACCCTGGACCCGACGCTGTCGCGCATGACCATCGTCGTCGATATCGAGTCGCGCCTTCACGCGCAGGTGATCAAGCAAATGAACAAGCTGATCAACGTACTGCAGGCGCAGGACCTGACGCAAGCTCCAGCGGTGCTGCGGGAAATGGTGCTGCTGAGGGTCCGCACGGCGATGGAAAGCCGGACTGCGATTCTCAAGGAAGCCGAGATCTTCGGCGCGCGCGTGGTGGACTCCTCGGTGGAAGGGTTCGCGCTCGAGGCCACCGGCGAATCGGAAAAGCTGGAAGAGTTTATCGCCGTAATGGAGAGTTACGGTGAAATCGAGGTGACGCGCTCCGGGATGGTGGCCGTGTCGCTCGAGTCCAAAAAGTTGAAGCTGTCGCCGCCGGTTCCCAAACCCGGCGAGGCGGTCAGCGTCTAGAAAGATTTCGCGAGGAATTTCATGCCAAAGCGCTTTTACGAAAAGGACGGATCGCTTGCCCCGCTGCAGGGCAAGACGGTTGCTATCGTCGGATACGGCAGCCAGGGCCATGCCCACGCGCTCAATCTGCGCGATTCGGGCGTCAACGTGGTGGTTGGCCTATACCCGGGCAGCAAGAGTTGGGCCAAGGCGGAAGCGGCGGGTCTGAAGGTCCTGACCACCTCCGGCGCCGCCCAAGCCGCGGACGTGATCATGATCCTGGCGTCGGACCACATCCAGGGCGGCCTGTACAACCAGGACATTGCTCCGCACATGGGACCGGGCAAGACGCTGATGTTCGCGCACGGCTTCAACATCCACTACGGCCAGATCGTGCCTCCCCCCAGCGTGGATGTCAGCATGGTGGCGCCCAAGGCGCCGGGGCACCGTGTGCGCGAGTTGTTTACCGAGGGGGTCGGCGTGCCGGGACTGGTGGCTGTCCACCAGAACGCATCGGGCAAGGCGCTGGAGCAGGCTCTGGCGTATGCGCTCGCATTGGGCTGTCTGAAGGCGGGCGTGATCGAGACCAGCTTCAAGGAAGAGACCGAGAGCGACCTGTTTGGAGAACAGGCGGTGTTGTGTGGTGGCACAGCCGAACTGATTCGCGCCGGCTTCGAGACGCTGGTTGAGGCGGGCTATGCGCCTGAAATCGCCTACTTCGAGTGCCTGCACGAACTCAAGCTGATTGTCGATCTGATCCAGGAAGGCGGGCTGGCCTACATGCGCTATTCGGTGTCCGATACGGCCGAGTACGGCGACTACACGCGCGGACCGAGAGTGGTGGACGCCTCGACGCGCGCCCGCATGAAAGACATCCTCAAAGAAATCCAGTCCGGGCAGTTCGCCCGCGAGTGGATCAACGAGAACAAGACCGGCCGCGGAAACTTTCTCAAGATGCGCGAAGAAGCGCGCAACCAGAAGGTGGAGGTAGTCGGCCGCGAGCTGCGCGAGATGATGACGTTCTTGAAAAAGAAGAAGGAAGCAGGAGTACCCCAAGACCAACCGGTCGCGGGTTAGGAGCGTTCCATGCGGATCTGGACATTCGACACCACTCTCCGGGACGGCACGCAGGGCGAAGCCGTCTCGTTCTCGGTCGAGGACAAACTGCAAATTTGCCTCAAGCTCGATGAACTGGGGATCGACTACATCGAGGGCGGCTGGCCGATGTCCAATCCGAAGGACCGCGAGTTTTTCGAACGCGCCCGGGAGCTGAAGCTGAAGCATGCCAAGCTGACCGCCTTCGGCTCCACGCGTTTGAATCGCAACCCGGTCCAGAAAGACGACAACGTCCTGGCGCTGGTGAACGCGGAGACCCCGGCCAATTCCATCTTTGGCAAGAGCTGGGATCTGCACGCCACGCGCGTGCTGGGAATCTCGCTTGAAGACAATCTGAAGATCATCGCCGACACGGTGCGGTTTCTCAAAGAGCACGGCCGTGAAGTGATCTACGACGCCGAGCATTTTTTCGACGGCTATTCGAACAATCCGGACTACGCCTTGCGCACGCTGGAGGCCGCCAAGGAGGCCGGCGCCGATGTGCTGTGCCTGTGCGACACCAACGGCGGCACGATTACACCGCGTTTGACGGAAATCGTGGCGGACGTGCGGAAGCGCTTTGACGGGATTATCGGCATCCACACGCACAACGACTGCGACCTGGCCGTGGCGAACGCCATCGCCGCGGTCGAGCAGGGCGCCACGCACGTGCAGGGGACGATGAATGGTTACGGCGAGCGTTGCGGCAATGCGAACCTGTGCTCGATCATCGCCATCCTGGAAGCCAAGCTGGGCCACACGACATTGGGACCGGACAAGCTGACCAGCCTGACTTCGGTGGCGCACTACATTGCCGAACTGGCGAATCTGCCGCTCCGGAGCGATCAGCCGTTTGTCGGCCGCAGCGCCTTCGCGCACAAAGGCGGCGTCCACGTCAGCGCGGTCTTGAAGGAATCCGCCAGCTATGAGCACATCAAGCCGGGAGTGGTGGGCAACCGGCAGCGCGTCCTGCTGAGCGACCTCTCCGGGCGCGGCAACGTGCTGTACAAGCTGAAGCAGCACGGGCTGGGAGAACGTCTGGACGATGCCGCCTGCCGCGAGCTGCTGGACCACATCAAGCAGATGGAGTACGAGGGCTATGAGCTCGAAGCGGCGGAAGGGACGTTCGAGTTGCTGGTCCGGCAGGCCTTGCAGCCGAATGTCAGTTTCTTTGAGGTGGTCAGCTACGAGGTGGCGACCCGCCAGATCGGCAACCGGGATTCGACGACCACCGCGGCCGTGATTCTCCGTATCGACAACGGCATCGCATCGCACACGACGACCGGCCACGGACCGATGAACGCGCTCGATGTCTGCCTCCGGCAGTGCCTGGCGCAATACTATCCCGCGATTTCCAACGTGCGCCTGACCGACTACAAGGTCCGGGTGCTCGATACAAAACCCGGCACCGCTTCCAAGGTCCGGGTGCTGGTGGAGTGGTCCGACCATCGCCGGAGCTGGGCGACGGTGGGCGTCTCGGAGAATATCCTTGAAGCCAGTTGGAACGCGCTGCTGGATGCGATCCGGCTGGAATTGATGCGGTTCGCCGACAAGGACGAGAGCATCGAAAAGGCGGTTGAGGACTACTGCTGGGGCGTTTGAGCCAAACCTCGCCGTAAATCGGATAGACTGATGCTCGGAAAGTTCATCCTTGCCGGCAAGGAGGCATCAAGCCGATGGTTGAAGCATCCAGGCTTCGCCCGGGTATGGCTGTCCGGTATGAAGGGCAACTGTACAAAGTCCTGCTCGCGGAGTATCATCCCGGGCAAGGCAAAATGGGCGGAGTAACACACGCCCGCCTGCGCAATCTGGACACCGGCACTCAGTGGGAGCACAGTTTCCGCGCCGATCTGCGGTTTGAGGAAGCGCCGGTCGAAAAGAAGCCGATGGAGTTTCTGTATGCCGATGCCGAAACCTGCTTCTTCATGGCTCCGGCCACAGCCGATCAAGTGGAAGTCCCCGTTTCGGCTGTGGGTGAGCGGGCGGAATTTCTGCAGTCCGGCATGATGGTGGGTATCGAGTTTATCGGCGACCGTCCGGTGAATGTGGCGCTGCCCGACGTGCTGGAAATGACCGTTGAGGAGACCGCGCCGCCGTCCCGCTCAAGCAGTCAGGACAACACGTGGAAACCCGCGAAACTCGCCAACGGCGTTGAGATCATGGTGCCTCAGTTCATCAAGACGGGTGATGCCGTTCGGATTGACACCAACACGATCCGCTACATGGAACGCGCGAAAAAGTAGGACGAAGAGCCTGTTCCCGCCCGCCCGCCACAAGAGCGCGGTGGCGATGTTTTTGCACGCTACCCCTTGACACCCCTCCGGATTCATGGAATGCTGACCAGCATTGGAGGGTTTACATGCATCTGTCTGACGACCTGGAATACCAGCGCTGGCTGCGCGAGGAGTACACGCCGATCGCCGGCGGCTGGCAATATTGAATGGCCGTACGAAGGCCCTCGGTCGAGGGCATAGAGGTGATCAATATCATCCGCGAAGCGCGGATGACTGTCCAGCGATTGAAAGAGTCCAACTGGGATTTCCAGCAGTTTCCCCAGGTGTTTGCGCGGGACCCGGCGGCCGATGTGCTCGCCAAAGAGATCGTCCACGTTTTTGATGGGCGGTCGATGACGCGCATTGGACAACTGGTGATGGGCGGTGTCGGCAGGACTTTTAACCTGATGGGTCCCATTCCGCCGGATTCCGTCTTCAAGGTGGCGCCGCCGACGCTGTTAACGGCCGTGAACCGGCAATTGAAGCATCCCGGACTGAAGGCGCTGCCCGAATACCGGGCTCTGGGGGCCCCACAGCCAGTCGAGTTCTTCAATTACGGTCTGTTCTATGGGATGGAGGACCTGGTGTTCTGGGCGCTGGTGCACGACGCCGGAGTGTTCCCCAGCGGGTTGGAGCACATGACCAAGCACTTTGCCGCGGGGAACCTGGTGCAGAACAGCCTGTACGCCCCGGCGGAACCATCCCGCAGCAAGAAGAAGCCCGCCGTTATGGTCAGCGTTGGGTTGAATCTTTCGTTCCCATCGAAAGTCGTGGAGTGGATGGACAAGCCGCTCTACGGCGGGCTGG
>JADZCI010000211.1 GCA_020851655.1 Bryobacterales bacterium | reverse complement strand
GGAACGAAGGGCCGCGCGAGTGCTCGCAGGGGATCTCGCGCCAATCGAGGACACGCAAGAAATCGTCGATCCGGACGCCGAGCAGAACACCGCCCACCTCGACGCCACCGCGCCCGATTCCGTGCATGCCGCGCGACGCCGTCGCGCGTATCGCTTCCATGACGGCCCGTGAATACTCCAGCTCTACCGCGCCGGCTTGTTCGCGCCAGAGGCCAAACTCTTGCTTAGGAGATTGCGCCAAGCTTTCACCTGATTCTCATGATACTGAAGCCCTCTCAGCAGAGCCATGAACCTCATGCGCCCGCCGGCGTGACTACCAGATATAGCGGGCGGCATCCTGGCGGCGGTCATAGCCGTCGAGGACATGCACCACCCGCAGCTTCTTGAGCTTCGTGGGTGAGAGTTGACCAAGCGGAATGTAGACGATCGATCGGCCGAAGCTCGCGGCAATGGTACGGAACACGGAGCGCGGGGGCTTGGCGGCAACGTAGACCACATGACGTTCGACCGAGTAGTCGAGGGCGGCCATCAGGAGCCGTTCGGCCTTGGTCTCGGCAAAGTCGTAGTCGGGGTCGCCCCATACGTCGTACATGCGCCTCGGCGGCAGCACCATGAGGAATCCGCCGTATTCGGCGCGTCCTATGCCCGGTCCGACCAGATGTGCGAACGGGTCAGTGGCGTAGAAAGCCATATCGGACTCGTTCTGATGTTCACCCAGCCAAGTCGTGAGGTAGGGATAGCGGTCCGAGCGTTCGTCGAAGATCACGACGACAGCGCCAACGTCGCCGGCAATTCTGTCAAGTTGCCGGACGTAGATTTTGCCTTGATGCCAGTTGCGAATGGTTTCGCGGATGTCGATTCCATCCAGCAGGGAGCTGCGAAACTCTTCGACGCGCATACGTTCATCCGAGATCAGGCTCTTTGCCTTCCTGCGCAGAAATTTGCCGTAGTCTTCGATGACAATGTCTTCGGGTGGGTAGGAGCAGATGGAACCGCCACCGACCTGCTCGGCCCACTCGCCGGCGTGGCTCTCCTTGGGGCGGCGCTTCAAGCCCCGGGGCACGAGACGTTGTTTGGTTCGGGGCAGGCGGCGCCGCAGCCGCAGACGGCGCGTGTGGAGAAAGACTTCCTCACCTGAGAGATTGTGGGTCTCAATCTCGGCATTCTCCTGTTGCCACTCGTAGCGGTTGGCTGTGTTCCAGACTTCCCAAGCGTAGTTGTCGTCGACAATGCCGCGCGCAGCCAGCGTCAGATCGAACAAGCCAGCCACCATCTGGCGTTCCATCAAGGCGAGGTTGCGCGTGAGCCGCGCCATCAGGCGCCGCTGCCATGGCACAACCTTGTCGCCGGTGCTGGCCTCGTAGTCGCGCTCGGCGTCCTTGAGCAGCGCCACTTGCGCGCGCCGGCGGTCGGCCAGCGCCTCATCGGCGGGCGCCATGGAAAGCCGGAAGCGCTCGTAGCGGGCCTGCAAGTACGGCATCTCCTGGCAAATTTCGGCCAGGCAGTCGGGATGCGGGTTGATGAGTTCGGCATGCAAGGACCGGCGGAACGGGGGAGGGTCCTGAGGAGTTCTCATCGCCTCCTTCAGCGCCGCGGCCAGGTTCAAGGAAATGAGAGCGAGCACGTTTGCCGAGGGATCGGCGCCTTGCAGCTTCCAGGCCATCGCCGCGGCATGCGCGCGCGTTGCCGGGTCCGCGGTCTTCGGATCAAAGTGGTACGCGTCAACGTAAGCCCGGTAACCCACAGTCCGCAGCGCGTAGGTATCCGGATAGGCGGCGGCGATGTGCGGGCGGTCCCTATTCTCCGGCTCGAGGAACAGAATCTCTGCGCCCAGCATAAGACCGGTTCGAATCGCTTCGACAAACGGGTCGGCCGGTTCGATGACGATGTAGATCGCTTCCCCGTCGCGTTCGGGGTCGGGCGCGACGACCGTTGAGATTTGCGGCAGGCGGTCGACAGCCTGCCGGTACAAGGGTTCAAGCCAGGAGGGCAGTTCAACCGCGATCACGTTGGGTTGGATTCGGAGAACCTCGCGCCGGACCTCGGCCGCGAATTCGACGCGTCCCGGAACGACTGGGAAGTAAGTGATCCTACTGCCGCCGGACATAGCGCAACGCTTCCTCGCCGAGGGTCTGGCGGATCGCGAAGTCTACGGCGCGCAGGTTCTGATTCTCCGTGCCAACCGAGGTCATTAGCTTGATGGCGTAGCGGCCGATGTTGATGCCGTCGCGAACCGAGTAACGCTCTTCGGCTTCGTGCGCGCGCTGAAGGAACTCGGTCACATAAAGCAGGACGTGCTCGTCGGCAAAGGGCAGGTTCTCGCGCAGGATGGCCATTTCCTCGTCCTGCTCGGGGAAGTCGATCAGGATTTGCGGTTGAAGGCGCGAGTGTATGTACTCGGGCAAGTCGAACGTCGAGGAATCGTCGTTCATTGTGCAGACGATCCGGAATTCAGGATTCGCTTTGATCTTGATTCCGGCTACAACGGACTCGACGTAACGGCGGGAATCCAACAGCGGCGCCAGCGAAGCCCAGCTCTTTTCCGACATGCGGTTGCCTTCGTCGAGGATGGCGACGCCGCCACGGAGCATCGCGCTGACGAGAGGAGAGGCGACGTAGCGAAGCGCGCCGGGCCCTTCGATGACCGGCTGCACGATCAAGTCCTCCGGGCGCGTGTCGACGGTCGCCTGCATGATATAGGCTTCGCGATCCAGACGCCGGGCCGCGGCATATGCGAGCGTCGTCTTACCCACACCCGGCTTACCGATAAGGCGCGGGTTCATCGGCACATCATCTTTGTTGACGACAAGCCAGGCGGCGAGCAACTGGCGCAGCACTTCCTCTTGCCCAACCCATCGCACGCTCAACTCATCCGGGTGCGTCAGATGCAGCGGCACCCGTTCCACTTCGACGATCATGTCTTCTATTGTGGACGAGGCGTGCCGAAGGCGCGGAATCCTTGAGTCGACCAGCCTACTTGCCAGAGTTCTCGTACCACTTCAGCGTTCCCGACCCCGTGCACGCCAGATCCAGCCAGCCGTCTCCATTCAGGTCGACGGCGGAACAGTCCGCCGCCGCGATGCCGCCGTCATCGACAAGGCTCTTCTGCCAGCCCGTTTGGGTGAAATAGTAGACGGCAACGCGCTTGCTGGGTCCGCGTACCGCGGCAATGAGATCGTCGTAGCCGTCGAAATTCAAGTCGGCGGCGCGCAGGCGATGTATGTCGCTTTCTGTCGAGTCCACGATTTCCTGATCCCAGGTTCCATCCGCGGCGGCGCGGTACACCGAGATCCGGTTGCCGTGCCAGGGTTCGACAGTGGCGACAAACCGCACGCCTTTGCTCTGCCCAACCGCGACTTCACTCGCGCCGCTTTTGGGCCACGCCGCCAGGTCGCCCGCCAGAATCCGTTCGCGGGTCCATTCCTTCTTACGGCCCACGCGGTAGAAGCGGTGCACGCCCTGAAACCCCGCCGTTAGCAAATCATCGTTGCCGTCGCCATCCCAATCCAGAACCTCCAACCCGTGGATGAGGCCTTGTGTCTCCTCGCTGATCAGGGTGCGCTTCCACGTCCCCGCCTCGTAATAGACCACGGGCGTGGACCCGCGGTAATCTGGCGCGATCGCCGTGGGAGCAATGAGGGGAGCGTTCACAAAGACCGTTTTCTTGTCCAGGTGAGCCACGCGGATGCGGTGTGAAGTGGGGAGCCGATCGATCTCCGTCATTGTCCACATCCGGCGGACATCCTCACCGCTCTTCAAAAGGTAGACGTTGCCTGGACTGTTCAGAGCCACCATCGACCAACCCGCGGCCAGGACCATTTCCGGAATTCCGTCGTGGTCGATGTCGGCCGCGGCCAGATTGATGGCCTTGGCGACATCGGCGAGCACGTGGCGTTCCCAGTTCGGATTTTCGAACCAGACCAACTGATTCATCCCGCTGGCCAGCGCGATGAGGTCCTTGCGTCCATCCTTGTTCAGGTCCACGGCGGTCACCTGATAGGCGCCGGTCAATCCGGTCGCGATGAGATGTTCTTTGAATCGCGGATCCGCCGCCAACGCGGCGCCCACTACGATGAGTCCAACAAGGATGCGGGCGGGAATGGACATACAAGGATTCTTCTTGAGTGTATGCCGAATCCTCGACACCTACCTTGCGAAGGGCGGGAGCGGTGCTGCCGCCCCCGCGGTTTACGATTCCAGTCAAGCAGAGTCCACGACAAACCGCTCAGTCATTGCGGTCACAGTAGCCGCCAGAATGGGACTCCAGCCAGCGGTCGATCTTGCTCCATACAAGGAATGGCGCATCCCGCCCATAGAACAGGTCGAGATGCGCGAACTCGAGACCCTCCTGGCCGCGGGGGCGCAACCTGACGATCAGGCTCTCGCGATCCCGGCTGCCCAGGAGTGTTAGCGTGTGGAGACCCGCGGTCCCAAAACCGCCCGCGGCCCCCACGTAGAACACCGGAACCTTGATATCGCCCAAATGATCGTCGTACCGGCCGGACGGTCCGGTGGCGCACGTGACGTGAAACGAATCCCCGAGCATGGGCGCGGCTTGGTAGGGACCGGCGGCTTTCAGAAACGCGTTAAACCGGGGCACGTCTGTGTAGTTCAAGCCGGTCGGGATCTGGCTCGTGTCGTCTTGCGGAAAGATCCCTCCCACAAAGTGATAGTGCGGCGTGAACGACGGGAAAGGCACCGCGCCAAGCATCAGCGACGCCTGATAGTTGGTGGCCGGAGGGAAGAACGGAGAAATGCCCGCCGGGTTGGTTTCCGCCAGCACTCCGAATTGCTCCAGGGTGTTGGCATTCACGTAGTTGCCAGCCGCGATCTGCCCATCGAAATAGCTGGCGCCCCCACATGAGTAGTTGCGCGCACCGGGGTCGTTCGACTTATAGAAGGTGTCGACGGCGATGAAGCCGCTGACCCGCCGCCGGGCGTGCGGCAGTTGCGATTCCTGGTTCAAGAGTCCATAACCGACCCACCCGCCACGGCTCCAACCCAGCAGGACCATGGGTGAATGCCCTCTGCGCAGTTGTTGCGCCAACTCGATAGCGCGGCCGGCGTCGTCAATGTCATGCTGCAGGTCCCAGGTCTTCATGAACCCGAAGTCCGTTGTTTCCTTTGGCACCAGGGTCCATGCGAGGTCGATCCCCCACACGTCGCCGCCGCGGCGCGCCAGAAACACGGCCAGCGAGGCCGGCGGCGACCCAGCACCCAGAAACGCGCCGTTGAATCCCCAAACGTCGCCGTGCAGCAGCATCAGGGCCTTGTCTGTTTCGAGCGGCCTGCCGCGCATCTCTCTGACAACGCGATGAACCTGGATTCGGTCATAAGGGCCGTTGCCGGTCTTGATCGAGTAGACGGTCTCAAATATGTCGTCCACCAGCCGCCGATGCGTGATCAGTTGTACGGGCGGAGACGAGAACAAGTAGAGATGCGCAGCCAGGAACAGGCATGCGAAGCGCAATGCGGGCATCCACGATCTGGCTACAGTTGGCCGCTGGCCTTCAGACCGTAACGGTTTGTGATTCAGGCCGGCGGTACGGCTCAGTACAAAATTGACTTCTTTCGACATCGTTAGTTCCTTTCGTAATGCGGTACACGAACTCCCGGAGGGAACTACGCCAGCTTGTCCACTCGACTAATTGCGGACCTGACGAATGAACGTCAAATATGACTCAGCCTAGGCGCGCCCCTTCAATGTGAGGAACGACAAACTCCTGCGCAAGGCGCAACGCAAGCAAAAACAATTTGCTACTATCTGAAGCTAATAACTGGGATGTTGAGCGGTGACATCACGAAGAAACTCCAGGCTTGGAGCAACGGGGATCGTTCCGCCTATGAGGAAGTCTTGCCCCTCCTCCTGGATGACATGCGGGCCATTGCGCGGCGGATGGCCAAGCCCGGGTCAACTCTCAACACCACGGCGCTGGTGAACGAAACGTATCTGCGGCTGGCGCGATCCGCCTCCGGAGTTTCCAGCCGCGAGCACTTTCTCTCGCTCGTGGCGCGCGCGATGCGCCAGATCCTGATCGACCACGCCAGGACGCAGAACCGTTTGAAGCGCGGCGGCGGCAGCCTGAAGGTGACGCTCACCGAGGACCTGGAGTTGACCCAACCGCGGATCGCGCTGCTGTTGGAAATCGACCAGTTGCTGGACCGCCTGGAAGATGACAACCCGCGGCGCTGCCGGATCTTTGAAATGCGCTTCTTTGCCGGTCTCGCGGTCGAAGAGATCGCCGCCTTCTTGGGGATGTCTGAACGGACCGTCGTCCGCGATTACCGGCTGGCGTGCGCCTGGCTGCGATTCCACTTTGAGACGCCTCCGCCAAACCAGGGAGCCGCAACATGACGACACTGAATTGGCGGGAACTGGAACCAATCCTCGAGCTGGCGGCGTCGCTGGAAGACGCCGAACTCCGCTCGTGGCTTGAGACCGTGCCGGAAGACATGCGGTCGCGCGTCATGGCGCTGCTCAGCGATAGAACTGCTTACGGATCCTGGGCTTCGGAATCCGTTGCCCGGATCATCGAGTCGCGACCCCGTCTGGCCGCGCCTTCCGATCTTGGCCCCTATCGCATTTTGAAGTACGTGGCCGGCGGAGGGATGGGCGAGGTGTACGAGGCGGAAGATCCACGGCTGCGGCGAAGGGTGGCCATCAAGGTTCTACACGCGGATGGGATCCGGCGGTTGGATGACGAGGCACAAGCCCTGGCGAGTCTGTGTCACCCGAACATTTGCCGTATCTACGACGTCGGACGAGCGGGCAATGTCGAATATCTTGTCATGGAGTTATTGGAGGGGACCCTCTTGGCGGACCGGCTCAGGAAAGGTCCTCTCCCGCTGACGGAAGCCATGGCGGCCGGCCGCGCTCTGGCGGGCGCGCTGGCTGAAGCGCACCGTATTGGGATCGTGCACCACGATGTGAAACCGGGCAACATTCTTTTAACCCGCAACGGTCTGAGCCTGATTGATTTCGGAATCGCGAACCCCGCCACGGCCAGAGCCGGCATTCCGGCTGGCACGCCGCCGTACATGGCGCCGGAGCAAGCCGGGGGCACGAGCGACCCGCGCTCCGACGTCTACTCCGCCGGCGTCGTTTTGCGGGAAATGACCGGCGGCGATGTGCCCGCGCCGGTGCGCAAGGTAATTGAAGCCTGCCTGAAGGAGAATCCCGAGGATCGCTGGCAGAGCGCGGCCGATCTGGCGCGGGCGCTGGAATGGCTGGCGGAACCCTTGGAAGCCCGGGCGCCGGTTCCCGGGTGGCGGCGCTGGTGGATCGGCTACGTCGTCGCGTCCATAGTGGCGGCTGCCGCTGTCTTATGGATCACCAGAACAGGTGATAAGGCCGAGAATTCGGTACTGGTTCCCCTGCCCGCCCCGCGGAACCACTCGCTCCGCGGCCCGGGCGAAATTGCGGTTTCTCCGGAGGCCACCCGGGTTGCCTTTATCGCACCCGGCGACGCGGGCGAACCGTTGGTCTGGATTCGCAAACTCAGCGAGGCGGCTGCCGAGCCCCTGGCGCCAACCGTGGGCGCCTCGACCGTCTTCTGGTCGCCGGACGGCCAGTCGATCGGGTTTTTTCGCCGGCGGAAGCTGACGATTTTTCATCCTGGCAGCGGAGCGCTGCGCGAACTGGTAGATGCACCGGGACCTGCGAGGCAAGCGGTTTGGGCCGAGGACGATCACATTATCTATTCCGTGTGGAACATTCAGGGGGATGGTGTGGTGTGATTTACAGGATCCCCGCGACCGGCGGGACGCCCCAAAGCCTCACCGTCATGGACAGCAGCCAGGAAGAACTGGTTCACAGCTACCCCGTGCCGCTCGCCGGTGGCGAATGGATGCTGTTTGTGGCGGAAAGCAGCCCTCTCACCTACAGCGCGGCCGCCCCAGGAAATACCTATCTCGCCAGCGTGCGCGCCGTTGGACCTCTCCGGTTCCTGTTTCAGGGAGCGGCGCCGGCCGGCACGGTGGGGGACCGGCTTTACTTTCTGCAGGAGGGCAACCTGTGGAGCCGCCGCCTGGATCCGGCGAAAGCACAATGGCTCACCGAGCCGAAGTTGGAGGCCGCCGGCGTAAACTGGGCCCAGGTCACAAGCCGTGGCGCGATCACCTACAGCCCCGCGGGAGGCAAGAACCGCGCAGTGTGGGTAGACCGTCAGGGCCGAAAGCTCTCCGATGTGCCCGTACCAGAGGGACGGATTACCGGGGTGGCGGTCTCGCCCGGCGGCGCGGCCTTGGTCATCAGGCTGGAGGACCAAAGCTCCGCCTTCGGCCTCTGGGTGGTACGGGGGAATAAGGCCGAACGCATCGGATCTGAGTTCGGGCAATATGACTCCCCCATCTGGTCATCAGACGGTCAATGGATATACCATGGCAGCTACGCCGCGGGGTTGTACCGGCGAAGACCTTTCGCCGGCGCTGAAGAAGAGCTCATACTTCCCAAGAACAAGGAAGACAAGGCGCTCACTACGACGACGCGGGACGGGCGGTTGGCCTGGATCGTCGCGCACGACCCATCGAACCGGCGGGGCTTCGACATCTTCCGCTTCGATTTGCGCACCAGGGTACGGCAGGACTGGAGCGTAACCGATGTGAACGAAACTCAGCCCAAGCTGTCTCCTGACGAGCGCTGGATTGCCTGGCTCTGCGAGTACTCGCGAGATTCAGGAAGAATCTGTGTCAGTCCGCGCGACGAACCCCGGCGCGTGACCTATGCGACGTCGATCCCATCGAACGAAGTTAGCTGGAGCCGGGACGGCAGCCAGTTGTACTTCACTTCTGACGACTGGCTTTACTCCGTCCGGATTTCCATTGGCGCCGGAAAGATTACGGCGGGCATGCCGGATCGTCTGTTCCAGCTTACCTCCCGGTCCGAGCACGGCCGCCGGTATGACGTCGATAGCGACAACCGGTTTCTAGTGCGGGACATGCCGCGCCCGTCGCCAGACCCGATCCTTGTGTGGAATTCCGGCTCACGTTAGAATCCGGGCGCCTGGCCGCCATACGCCATACTGCCCTTTTAGGAGGTCAATACCGTCTCTGAAGTATCGTCAAAATCTCCTCCCGGACGTAGGCTGGAGACATGGCGGATTTTCACCAGACCGGAATTGTGACTACGCTCCACCGTTTGACGCCGAACAGCATTGAACGCCTGGAGTCCGACTTGGAAAAATTCTCACGGAACAAGCCTATTGGCTTGGTATTACCCGCGCTGTACTCCGAATTCGAGACCCCCGCCATGCAGCGAATCGTGTCGGAATTGCGACAGGTGCGGTATTTGCAGCGCATCGTGCTGGCGTTGGGCCGGGCGGACCGGGATCAGTTCGAGCGCGCTCGAAGTTTCTTCAAAGACTTCTACACACCGGTGACAATCATCTGGGTGGACTCGGAAAGGGTGCAAAATCTCCTGCGCATGCTCGAAGAGCGCGGCTTGTCGGCCGGCAGCGACGGCAAGGGACGTTCCTGCTGGCTCTCTTACGGTTACCTGCTGGCCAAACGGGATTGCGGCATGGTGGCTTTGCACGATTGCGATATCGTCAACTACGACCGGCAGTTGCTGGCGCGCCTGTGTTACGCCATTGCCCACCCGCACCTGCCGTACGAATTCAGCAAAGGCTACTATGCGCGCGTGACCGACCGCATGCACGGACGGGTGACGCGCCTGTTTATGACTCCGCTGGTGCGAGCCATGGAGGGAATGGCGCCCGGCAATGCGTTCCTGCGCTATCTCGACAGCTTCCGCTACCCGCTGGCGGGCGAGTTTGCGATGGATATCAACCTGGCGCGTGTCAACCGGATTCCCGCGAATTGGGGATTGGAGGTAGGTGTGCTTGCGGAGGTTTTCCGCAACTGTTCCGCCTCGCGCATCTGCCAGATCGACTTGACCGACAACTACGAGCACAAGCATCAGATTCTTTCCAGTGACGACACCAGCAAGGGACTCGCCCGGATGACGTTGGAAATCGCCCGGTCGCTGTTCTCCACGCTGGCGTCGGAAGGCCTGGTGTTTACCGCGGACCATTTCAGGAGCCTTGAAGTCCGTTATGTCCGCATGGCGCAGGACACACTCGCCAGTTACTATGCCGACGCGATGGTAAACGGCCTCAAGTTCGACCGGCACGCCGAGGAACTGGCTGTGGCGGCGTTTGCCCGGAGCCTCAGCCTGGCTGCCAGCGAGTTCATCGAGAGCCCGCGCGGATTGCCGCTGATCCCCAATTGGAACCGGGTTCTGGCCGCAGTTCCGGAGTTCTTCGATCTGTTCCAGGATGCCGTTGAGAAAGACCAGAAGCGCGTCGCGGGGCGTGCCGCCTGACGCCGGCGCCAGGGACGCAGGAAGCATAGATGCAGGACGCGCGACTGCCCGCCGATGCGCGCTTGGCGATCGAAAGAATCCGTCGAGCGGACCTGGTTATCGGGATTCCGAGTTACAACAACGGGAGAACCATCACGCACGTGGTCCAGGCGGCCTTCGCCGGCCTGGCGAAGTACTTTCCGCAGTTCAGCGCGGTCGTCATCAACTCCGACGGAGGGTCGACAGACAATACCAGGGACGCCGTCCTGTCGGCGCAGCTTCAGGACAGTCACCTGATGCTGTTCTCAACGCCCATGCCCGCCGCCCACCGGCTGTCGTTCCCGTACCACGGGATTCCGGGCAAGGGGAGCGCATTCCGGCTCATTTTTGAAATGACTAAACTGCTCGAAGCCAAGGCCTGTGTGGTTGTCGATTCCGACTTGCGGTCGATAACTCCGGAGTGGATCGAGTTGTTGCTGCGGCCGATTCTCTTCGCGGGCTTCGATTTTGTGGCGCCCTACTATCTGCGTCACAAGTACGACGGAACCATCACCAACAGCATCGTCTATCCCATGACGCGGATGCTGTATGGGACGGCAGTCCGCCAACCGATCGGCGGCGAGTTTGGCATTTCGGCAGCGCTCGTCGAGCGCTACCTGGAACGGGACGACTGGGAGACCGATGTCGCCCGCTACGGAATTGATATCTGGATGACGACGGTCGCCATCGCAGAAGGGTTTCGCGTGTGTCAGAGCTTTCTGGGCGCCAAGCTTCACGACGCCAAAGACCCCGGCGCCGATCTTGCCGCCATGCTGGAGCAGGTCGTTGGCAGCGTCTTCATGCTCATGCGCGAGTACGCTCCGGTATGGCATAACGTCAAGGGCAGCGTGCCGGCAGAACTGTTCGGCTTTCGCTTTGACGTGGGCCTCGATCCGGTCCCGGTGAATGTGGATCGCATGTTGAAAGCCTTCTCCCGCGGCTGCGCGGAACTCGGCGAAGTCTGGGAGGCGGTGATGAGCCCGCGGGACTACACCGGTATCCGCCAGTTGGCCGAACGGGTGAGGCAAGGCGAACCCCTGGTGTTTGACGACGAACTGTGGGCGCGCATCATCCTGGACTTCGCCTGCGCCCAGCGCCATAAGCGGCTCGCGCTAGGAACAATTCTGCGGTCGATCACTCCGCTGTATCTGGGCCGCGTCGCTCATTCGGTCCGCGAAATGGAATTTATGACCGCCGCCGATGTGGAACAGCGAATTGAACAACTGTGCCTGACTTTCGAGAGGTTGAAGCCATATTTGATAAGCCAATGGAACGGGACATCCCCCCAAACCGGGGAATTGGCTCCGCATGAAGGACACTTGGCCCAGCGGCAGCCGGATGACACCCGTATGGAGGTGTAGTAATGATTGAGACTTTGAAAACTGTCTTGGAGGCCGCCTTGCAGCGCCTCCATGACCAGGTGACGATGTTTCTCCCGTCGCTGCTTGCCGCGCTGACCCTGATAGTGGTGGCATACGCGATCGCCATTCTGGTCCGATGGACGATCTACCGGATCTTCAAGGGCCTCGCCATCGACAAGTTTCTGCGCCAGAGCGGGCTGGCCTTTATGGTCGATCCCTCGGGCCGGCTGCGGGCCACCCGCCTTGCCGCCGAAGCCGCCTATTGGGCGATTCTGCTGATGGGCTTGCTTGCCGGATTGAACCTGTTCGGAACCGACCTGACAACCCACATGATCAATGGGTTTGTGTCGCTGCTCCCGAAACTCCTGATAGCCGGCCTGATCCTGCTCGGTGGCACCTGGCTGGGACAATACCTCGGCCGCAGCATGCTGGTATGGGCGGTCAACGAGAATCTGCCCAAGCCACGGAGGCTCGCAACCATCGTGAGAGTCCTCATAGTTTTCGTGGCCGTGGTCGTGGCGTCCGATCAACTGGACTTTGCGCGGAACGTGTTCTTCTCGGCGTTCCTGATTGTCCTCGGTGGCGCTGCTCTGACTGCCAGTCTGGCCTTTGGCTTGAGGCGTGGCAACACGGACTGGCTGTCCGAGAAACACGACAACGTCGAACAAACAACGGAACGGTCGCTCTGGAACCACCTGTGAAGGTGAGCGCGCTTCAAACGCTAGCGCCGAAACATGGACAACACCGCTTCGTTCCAGCCCTGAGGTCCGGGGCGCGCGGTCACCAGCGCTCTGGGAATTCGCGTGGAAAGAATCTCCGCGGCATCCGACTGGATGATGATGGGTGTCGTGGTCGCTTGAAGGAACGCGGCATCGTTCAGACCGTCGCCGAGTCCGGCGGTAACCACGGGGCCGTAGGTTCGCTCGAAGAGCGCCGTCAGCGCCCGGACAGCCACCTCCTTATCATTTGCGCCGACGATATGCCAGAAGCGGCCGCCCTTCGTCCATTTGCGGCCGCGTGCCTCGATGGCCGCCAGCAGAGCCGGGACCCGGCTCTCTTCGCGCACCAGGAAAGGCTCATCATATTCCCGCTGGCTGGCCAAACGTGCCTGCTCAAGAGGCAAGTCACACAACTTCGCCACTTCTTCGACCGCCAGCTCGTGAAATGCGGTGATCGGGCAGCGGCTTGCGACGGAAGCGTCGCGGAGATCCGCGATCAATTGCGCGTACGGGGTTCCCCATTCGAGAACGTGGTAGGCGTCTCGTCTCACCCCTGGCATGGGTTCCGGAAAGTAGCGTTCCGGGATGAAAGCGGCGCCGCCATTTTCCACAATAAAGGGGTGTTCGTTTTGGATGGCTCGCCGCCAGAACTCGACCTCCCCGCGAGTCTTGCTGGTAACGAAAACCAGAGGAATCGACCGGTCCCTGATTTGCGAAAGCGCCGGCAACGCCGCCTGCCAGGAGTATGTGTCCCGGTCCAGGAGTGTGCCATCCAGATCGGTGAAAATAATAAGCATTCAGCGACAGGTACAGCATACGGCATGCCACCCCTTCGAGACGATCACGCCGGGACACTAGTCCGGCGCCCTAATCAAGGTAGCAGGGAGGTCCAGTGAGATCCACAAAGAGCCGCCTGGCTCTGGCCGCCGGATTTGGCACGCTGCTGCTGCTGATCACATTGCTCGGCTTTGGAGCAACTCAACGGGCCAAGGCCTTGCATGAGCAGACGCTGGCGGCGCAGCGCGCGTATCTGGAAACCGACCGCCTGCTGCGAGGAATCCCATCGGATTTGAACCTGAGCGGCATCCTGATTCGCGATTATCTTCTCGACATCTCCCAGATCATGGCTCCAGCCTATCGCGAGCAACTGCGCGCCGGCCGGGACTCCATCATGCAGCGCCTGGACAAGTTGGAAACCCGGCTCGGACCCAAGGAGGCAGCGCGGCTGCAGGAACTACGTACGCAAGTCGATGCTTATTGGGATTCGATGGAGCCAATTCTCGATTGGTCTCCGCAGGAGAAGCGGGCATTCAGTCAAGCGTTTCTACGCCAGCAGGTGCTGCCACGCAGGGATGCGGTAGCGGCGCTCGCCAAACAAATGAGCGACATCAACGCAGCCAACCTTCGCGCCGAACAACAGCGTTTGGAGGATGGCGAGGAGTCCCTCCAGGAGTTCCTGCGCAGCACCGTCTTCCTCACCTTGTTTCTGGGCTTGATTGTGGCGTCGGTCGCCACGGTTCGTGTCGCGTGGCTCGAAAATCAGAGTGATACGGAACGGCGGCGAGCCGAGAACGCGGAAAAAGAGATGCGGCGCCTTTCGCACGAACTTGTGAGGGCCCAGGAAGAAGAGCGCCGGTCCTTGTCCCGTGAACTGCACGACGCCATCGGCCAGATGCTCTCGGCCATGACCATGGAACTCGGCAACATTGAATCGTTGATGGTCACGGCTCCCGGCAAAGTGCCGGAACGGGTGTCTGAGGCGCGGCGGCTGAACGCCGATACCATCCGCAGTGTCCGCGAACTGGCCATGGGGCTTCGTCCCAGCATGTTGGACGAACTGGGACTGGCGCCCGCCTTGCGCTGGCAAGGACGCGAATTTTTTCGCCGGTCCAAGGTCCCGGTGGCGGTGCAGGTTGATGGCGCCTTGGAGACGCTCACCGAAGCCCACCGCACGGCGATCTACCGCATCGTGCAGGAAGCGCTGACCAACTGCTCCAAGCACGCGCAGGCGCACCAGATCCGGATCAACGTCTACGGCGGCCCCGAAAGCGTGCGCCTGTCCGTTCAGGATGACGGCGTGGGTTTCCCGGAGGGCGCCGCGCAACGTGGCCTCGGACTCATCGGAATCGAGGAGCGCGTCCGCGCGCTCGACGGAAAGATGACCATCATCTCTCAGCCGAACAAGGGAACGGTGCTGGACATTGAACTTCCCACGGTTGATAAGGCGGTCGCCTCATGACTCGTGTGCTCATCGCCGACGATCATGGCGTTGTTCGCAAGGGCTTGCGCCTCCAACTCGAGCAGTATCCCGGCGTCGAGGTCGTCGGCGAGGCGGCCGATGGCCGCGAAGCCGTGCGGATGGCCGGTGAACTCCAGCCCGACATCGTGATCATGGATATCGGCATGCCGAATTTGAACGGCGTCGAGGCGACGGCCCAAATCACCAAGCGCTCGCCGCCTCCCGGTGTGATCATCCTCAGCATGCATTCCGACGAGGAATACCTGATGCGCGCGCTCGCGGCTGGCGCCAAGGGATACCTGCTCAAAGACACCGCGGACGTAGATCTCCTCCGCGCCGTCGAAGCGGTCAAACAGGGCAAGTCCTTCTTCAGCCCCACCGTTGCAAAGATGCTGCTTGAGGAGTACGTGCAGCAGATGAGCCAACGCGGCGTAAAGGACTCCTACGACCTGCTGAGCGCGCGTGAAAAGGAGATCTTTCAATTGCTCGCGGAAGGCAAGTCCAACAAGGACGCCGCCACCATTCTTAATCTCAGCCCGTACACGGTCGAGACGCACCGCACCAACATCATGCGCAAACTGGACCTGCACAGCTCCGTGGACCTGGTGCTATACGCGGTGAGAAAAAAGATTATCAGTTAGCGGGGCTGCGCGCTGGACGCCGGGGCTTCACGGCTTCTTGAACACGATGCGCCGGACATCGGGCCATAGCTCGGCAAAAGCATGTCCCGCCAGCCTGCCGCCGAATCCCGTGGCCACGCGGCTCAACGCGCTCTGCCAGTCCGCCTCGCTTTCGACACGCCAGGTGTTGGCCAGGAAGTTGCTCCCGGTATAGGCGATGTAGCGCGCGTAGGCGGGGCGGTACCGGCCGTCGGGTCCGGGCGCGGTAAACGCAGTCACGATGATGTGCTTGACCCGGCTCTTGAACGGCGCCCCCGACCCCATTCGGAAGTACCTCGGATCTTCTTTCCACGCGGCGCCCAGTGCGGCTTCCATCGCATTGCTGGTCGATACTCCCGTCAGACGCATGCCATAGCGCAATCCGAATCCCTCCCAGTTACGCGGGTACTCTTTGGGGCTGTCTACCAGAATTCCCCAGCCGGCCGACCATGGACCAGACAGGAAAAGGCTTTCGGGTCCCACGGTGGAGAGCACAAACCACTTCCCTCTTTCCTTGCCTGAGATCGGGGTATAGTTGGTCACGCTGGAGGTCGTGACAACCGGCGCGGATTGTGCGCAGACTGTCAACGCACACACGGCGGCCAGCCCAGTAAGTTTCAAAAGTGCCATTTTCTTAATGTACCCAGTCGGCGACAAAGATGTTGAACTCGTAGCGTGCCTTGGCTTGGAAGTCAGTGGAGAGGACGAGTTGGCGGCCATCGGGCGAGAACTCCGGGAAGGAGACGAAACCGCCGAAGTTTGTGACCTGCTCCAGGTTGGCGCCGTCGGTATCCATCAGGTACAACTCAAACTTCCGGCCGTCGCAATTGTGCTTGTTGGACGAAAACAGAATCTTCCTGCCGTCCGGAGTAAACGTGGGGGCAAACGCCGCACAGCCGAAATGGGTGAGTTGTTTGACGTTCTTGCCGTCGCGGCCGGACACGAAGATCTCCATCTTCATGGGCGAGGTGAGGTCCTGGTCGAGCAACGCCCGGTACGTCTTCGAGCCTTCCTCCGTGGTGGGATGATTCGCGCGCCACACAATCTGTTTGCCATCGCGCGAAAACACGGCGCCGCCGTCGTAGCCCGGCGTTGACGTGATCTGCGTCTTATTCGATCCGTCCGGTTTCATCGTCCAGAGGTCCAGGTCGCCGCTGCTCTTGGAAGTGTACACGATGGTCCCGGTTTTCCAGTTGACCGTGGCTTCAGCGTCATAGCCGTCGGCATCGGTCAGCCGTTTCACAATTTTGCCGCCGTCGGTCGCCAGAAAGATGTCATAGCCCGCCCAGACAGGCCAGACGTAGCCTTTGCTGCGATCCGGGGACGGCGGACATTGTGGGGAACGTTCGTGCGTGGAGGCGTAAACAAAGTGCTTGTTGTCTTTCAGGAAGTAAGCGCAGGTGGTTCTTCCCCTCCCTGTGGAGACCACGTGCTGGTCCGATCCGTCCGCATTCATCAGAAAGATCTGGTCACATTCGTACGGCTGCCGCGTGGATTGGAAGATCAGCCGCTTGCCGTCCGGCGACCAATACGCTTCGGCGTTCTGGCCTCCGTGGGTCAACTGCTTCAAATTCTTCAAGTGCCGGCCCTCGGGGGGCATCTGTGCGACGGCAGCGAATCCCGCGCACAGCAGGATGACGGAATGCTTCAAGGCCTACGATTTCCTTCCTTCAAAGAGATTGCGGCCTTCGACGAGGGCGCGCATCTTGCGGTCGGCGACATTGCGCTGGAGCATCCAGAATCCACAATCGGGGTGGATGAAGGGAATCCGCTCGACGCCGAGAAGGTTCGCGGCGAGTTCGATGCGGGAAGCGATGAGGTCAGCCGTCTCGATCTCATTGTCTTTGATGTCGACCACGGAGAGGCCGAGCCCGATCTTCGGGTTGAGGTCCTTGAAAGCCGCCAGTTCGTCGTAGCCGCGCCGGGCGAACTCCAGCACGAGATGGCCGGCGTGGAGACGGTTCAGGAATCCCATCAGCGATTTCCAAAAACCCTTCTGCACCGACTGGCCGCCATAATTGCCGAAGCATACGTGGACGGCGCGGATTCCAGTGACGCCATCGAGGACATGGTTAATCGCGTCCGCCGCCCACTCCTGGTCTTCCGGATGCCCGCTGATGTTCGCTTCATCGAGTTGGACAACATCGGCCGGGATGCGCTCCAGTTGACGGCGCAAGACGCCGGCAACCGCCATCGACAACTTCTCCCGGGATCCGTAATGCCGGTCCGTCAAGACCTTGGTCAGCATGTGGGGACCGGTGCAGGTAAACTTCAGCGGACGCTCGGTCAGGGGCCGGGTGAACTCGTAATCCCGCGGCAAGTTCAGGACACCCTCGCCGATTTCCGATACAACGATGCCCGCCGGATCGCTCCGGTAGTCCAAGCCCCGGTCCGCTCGAAAAGCATCAATATCGGTAACCGAAAACCGTGTTTGAATACCGGACATCCGGCTCACGAAGTAGTCGATCATCCCGTTGGTTTCCGGGTGGCTCGGGTCAAAACGATTCAGTTCGCCGTCGGCCACGACGTCGATGCCCGCGATCTCCTGTGTCTTCAGCACCACCATGATCGCGTCCCGCAACGCAACCCGCGAAGCATCGCCGAGCAGCCAGTGCGGAGTCGGGTAACTGCCGACGACGGTAGTCTTAATGGTCATTCCTTCGAATTGTACCTTTTGCCAGGGGCGGAACTTTCCAGCGGGGGTTAAGGATACTATTGGCATAAAGGATGCTCGGGGATTGACCGATGCTGATGGCGTTGGCGTGGCTGACCCTTGCCGCCACGGCGGAGCCCTACCACATCACCGGCCGGGTCCTGAATGAAACCAACACGCCCGTTGAGGGCGCCCGCATCCTGCTGAAGTGCGGCACGGTTGCCGCGCAGACGCAGAGCGATCCGGGCGGCGCTTTCCGCCTGGAAGTCACAGCTACCGGGCCCTGCCAACTGCGAGTCGAACACGACGGTTACTTCCCGCTGGTAGGACCGTCACTCGATCCGTCCGGAACCGGCGCCGACCTGCGCCTGTTGCTGACTCCCCTGCGGGAGTTGGTCCAGGAAACCGAAGTTCACGCCACACGCACGGCTGTCGATCTCGACACCTCCAGCACCCAACAGACGACGACGGGTACGGAAATGCTGAACGTACCTTTTCCCGTAACCAACAACCTGAAGAACGCGATGCGCATTACGCCCGGAGTCGTCCAGGGCAATGACGGGGATCTGCACATCAACGGCGGTGATTCCTCGCAGACGCTCTACACGCTGAATGGGTTCAACGTAAGCGATCCTTTGACGGGCACGTTCCAGACGCGTCTCAGCCTGGAAGCCGTACAAGCGGTCGAGGTGACCAGCGGCGCGCTGGCGGCGGAGTACGGGAAAGGTTCCGCCGGAACCATGGCCATCCGAACCCGGTCCGGCGACGACCGGTTCCGCGCTTCGGCCACCAACTTCGTCCCCGGAATCGAGTATCGAAAAGACCTGATCATCGGCAACTTCACGCCGCGCTTCAACTTCAGCGGACCGATACGGCGCGGCCGGGCCTGGTTTGCGGATTCGCTCGATTTTCAGTATGACCAGAACGTCGTGCCGGAATTGCCCGATGGCCACGACCGCACTCACAGCCTGAGGGCCAGCAACTACTTGAGCACTCAAGTCAACCTGACACCCTCCAACATCCTGCAAGCCGGATTCCTGGCTACTTTCTTTACAGCGCCCCGGTTCGGCCTGACGGCGCTGGACCCGCTGGAGACCACGGTTGACCGCCGCGCCCGGCAGTGGTTTGCTCACGTCAAGGACCAGATCTATTTTTCCCGAGGCGCGCTCGTCGAAGTCGGTTACGCGGCCAACCGTACGTTCGGGAGAGAAATACCGCAGGGGCGCGAGTGGTTCCGAATCACCCCGTTCGGGAAACGCGGCAACTGGTTTCGCGATGCGCGCCAGGAGGGCGGCAGGGACCAAATTGTCGCCAACGCCTTTCTGCCGTCCTTTGACTGGTACGGCGGACATCAGTGGAAGATCGGCATCGACCTCAACAGCGTCCGCTACAGCCAGGACATAGATCGCACGGGCGTGATGCAGTATCGCGCCGACGGAACGCTCTTGCGTGTGGTCCAGTTCGAGGGCTCGGGCAGACTAAAGCGGACCAATTTCGAAGTGGCGGGCTATGTCCAGGATCAATGGAAGGTGAAGCCCGGCCTGATGCTCAATATCGGCTTGCGCTGGGATTGGGACCACATCGTGCGCAAGAGCAACCTGGCGCCACGGATCGGGTTTGCGTGGTCTCCTTCCGGGCACGAGAACACCAAGCTGAGCGGCAGCGCCGGATATGTGTACGACGCGTCGAACCTGCTGTTGTTAACCCGGCCAAACGACCAATACCTCAGGACCACCTACTACGGTCCCAGTGGCGAGCCGGTTGAAATCGGCACGCCTTCGTACTTTCTGCCCGCCTCGGGACGTTTGCGGTCGACGGGCTTCTTCAATTACAGCGCGGGCGTCGAGCACCGTTTCTCAAACGCGCTGTTTCTGAAGGTCAGCTATCTGGGCAAGCGCGGATTGCAGGGCTTGTCGTTCTGGAACAGCCCTCTAGACTTGGGGCCGGGACAGGATGCCGCATATCGCCTGGAGAACCGGAAACAGGACCGGTATGACAGCATCGAGTTGACCGTTCGAAAGACTTTCGGACCGCAGTACGAAATCCTGGCCAGTTACATACGGTCCAGCGCGCGGTCGAACGCCGCGGCCGACATCACGGTGGACCAACCCTATGTGGTGATGTCCAATTCCGGCCCCATGGCCTGGGACACCCCCAACCGGTTCCTCACATGGGGTTATGTTCCGACGCTGTGGAAGAACTGGGCGCTGGCTTACCTGACCGAGTGGCGTACGGGATTCCCGTATTCCGTCATCGGCGAGGATGGCCGGGTCGAGGGCGGCGTGAACTCGCGGCGCTTTCCGGCCTATTTTCAGTTGAACCTGCACGCCGAGTGGAAACTGCGCATGTGGGGCAACTTTTGGGCTCTGCGCGGGGGCGTGAACAACGTCACCGGCCGCAAGAACCCAATCGTCGTCAATAACATAGTGGGGGCTCAGGATTTCATGCATTTCTACGGAGGCTTTGGACGCTCGTTCACCATGCGCGTTCGCTGGCTGGGACGGCGGCAGCCCTGACCGAGCGTGCTAAACTGAAAAAGTTATGGCGATCCCGAATGTGCGTCGTTTTCGTATTACCGGACCGGAGGGCCAGGCGGCAACGCTGATGGCGGTGCTGCCGAAGGGTACCGACGTGGACAGCTATGTCGCCGATGCAACCAAGCGTTTCGACTGGAAGGCTTGGGAAGAGCACCAGCAGAAGCAGTTCAAGATTCGCGTCGGTCAGCAGAAGCAGAAGAAGGCGAAGTAGTTTCGTTCTTTTGGCTCGGCAGATCTAGGGCAGGCTTTATGGCCTGCCTTTATTGTTTGCGCGCGCCTTTGGCGTTCACCGCAGGGACCGGATGATGCGCAGGGAACGGGCAGCCGCGTCGGCCACGTCGCTGTCCGAATCGTTTGCGAGCCGTTCCAGGTTGGATGCCGCCTCGGTTGCTCCCACTTGTCCGAAAACTTCAATCACGCCCACCCGCTCATCGCGATCACCGCTTTCCATCAGAGGAATCAGGCTTCTCCGGACTTCGGGCTGACGCGCCAGCTCAACCAGCAGCGGCTGCGCCACTCCCCGCCACGCCTTGCTGTCCAGTTCCCTAACAAGGTACTCGAGCGGGCTTCCCTCGCCAGTCTCGGTGTGACCGAGGGCCACCAGGCCGAACGCCAGCGACAGCAGCGTGAGCGTTTTCTTTTCACCCTCCCAGGCCGCCTCCAGCAGTGAGCGATCCTGCGGGTTTCGAATTCGGCCCAAACCCTCCGCACCGGCGGCGCGGGTATATTCGTCCTTGTCCTTCAACAAAGACGCATAGAATTCGCGGTAACCGGGGTCTGGCAGCATCGCCATGGCGGTCAGCGCCGCACGCCGCACCTTGGTCTTTGGATTGCTTTCCAGAACCCGCTTCAGATCCGGCAGCGCGGCAGTGTCGCCCAGGATTCCCACCGTCTCGATCGCCGCCAGTTGGATGCGCTCATCGAGATCGCGGGTCAGGAAGGTGATTCGCGGAGCGGCTTCGCGCGCGCCGATTTTCTGAATCGCAATCAAGGACTGATACATGATCTGGTCATCCTTCGTCCGGAGACCCTCGATGAGGTCCGGCACCGCGACGCGGCCCCGCAGGGCGCCCAGGGCGCGAGCGGCATTGGCCCTCGCCAGATTGTTGCCGCTGTGGTTCAAGACATCGCGCAGGCCTTGAATCACTTCGGGCCGGACCTGCACGAACGGGTCGATGATCAGGCTGTCCTTGTCTGGAAACCTCCCGCTGATCCCCTTATCGTTGCGCTTCAATGTCGAACTGAGAGCGTCTTTTGAGTAGACCGGTATATAGAAGCCGGCCAGCCCATCGATGGCGCGAACTTGCACCTCGGGGTCGGGATCGCGCAACGCCTGCGTTAGCGGCGCGAGAGAGTGCACCGTGCCGATAATGGAAAGCGCCTTGACCGCCTCCACTCGAACTTCGGCGGAAGGATCCTTCAAGTACTCCCGCAGCTTGGGAATGGCTTCCGAACCCTCTTTGACCAGGTCACGAATTTCCTTGCCCGCTTGGCCAGCGCCAAGCGGCGCCAGGACGGCAAACGAAATGAAGAACAGCGCCTTCATCAGCGAGCGGCTAGCGGATAAACTCAACCTGTATCTTGTGAGGAATCATCCCTACCTCGTGACCCAGGTCGAGGAGTTTTTGAGCCGCTTTGGGAACGTCTTCTCCCGCATCGAGGGTATGGTGATTTACGTACATGCCGACAAACTTTTCGGCTAGCGGCTGCTCCATGTCGCGAGCGAACTGCATCGCGTAGTTCAGCGCTTCGTCATGATTCTCGAGCGCGTACGAAATGCTCTCTTTCATCAGGCGGCAGCATTCCGTCTTGACCTTGTCAGGCAGCGACCGCAGCAACGCGTTCGCCCCCAACGGTAAAGGAAGCTGATAAGTCTTCTTCCACCACCGCCCTAAATCGGCAACCAGGTGAAAGCCGCCCTTCGGGTAGGTCAGTTGCGCCTCGTGAATGACCAGTGCGGCATCCACCGCCTTGTCTCGAAGCACATCGAGAACCTTGTCAAAAGGAGCGACGATGGGCTCGAAATCCGGCTCCATGATTTTGAGAGCCAGATAAGCCGTCGTCATCTTGCCGGGAATCGCGATCTTTTTTCCCTTCAGTTCCTCCGGAGCCAGAGGCGCCAGCGATACGATCATGGGACCGTAGCCGTCGCCAACAGATGAACCACTCGCCAGTAGCTGATACTTGTCAGCCACGTATGGATATGCGTGATAGGAGATTGCCGTCAGTTCGTACAGGCCCTCGGTGGCTTTACGGTTCAGCGTTTCGATGTCCTCGAGCACATGCCGAAACCGGACGAGGCGCGAACGAATCTTTTTCGTCGCGAGAGCGTAGAACATAAAGGCGTCATCGGAATCGGGACTGTGCGCACAAACAATCTCCACCGGTGATGCTTCCGTCATAGTTTGAGACAAAACAACTATAGCAGACTGGCCTGATGAACAGCCCTCAGGACGGGGTCGAGTTCCTTCAGCAATTCGGCGGTGTGCAGCATCAACTCGCCGGCTTCGGCCGCCTCACCCTGCCGTAATGCGCGTTCGAGTCCGGCAGCGCCGAGGCGCGCGGGTTCCGCGGCAAACTGCGCCAGCAAGCCCTTGAGTTGGTGGGTGGTGTCGGCGGCGGCGCGCAGGTTGCCCGCCTGAACGGACTGCCGGATGGTATTGAGGAGGCGAGGATACTCGGCCAGAAACAGGCCCAGCAGTTCCGCCAGCAAGCGCCGGTCACCGCCCACTCTCGCCAAGGCGAGAGCTTCGTCCATCAGCACATTGGTAATAGTACAACAGACTTTCGCCGGATTCTCCCGTTCGGAGGTGGAACTTTTGGAATAGACTAAGTAATCGCTATGCAACCGGAAACTGCCGCTCCTTCAATGAGTGAAGCCGCGCGCGTTGTTGGCGTGATCACCTCTCCGGAGGCCGCCTTCGCCGACATCGCCCGGCGGCCACGCTGGATTGTCCCGATGGTGCTGGTCATCCTGTCGTCACTGGCGCTCATGTGGTTCTTCAACCAGCGTGTGGGTTGGGATCGCTTCGTGAACACAACGCTGGCCAACGACCCGCGAATCGAAAAACTGCCGCCGGAACAGAAGGCCGCGGTCCTGGCCCAACAACGAAAGTTCATACCCATCATGGGATGGGTCGGTCCGATTGCCGGCACCCCGGTCGTTGCGGCCTTCGTCGCACTAGTGTGCTTGGGGGTCTTCAACCTGGCGATGGGCTCGCAGTTCAAGTTCAAGAGCCTGTTTTCCCTCACCACGTACAGTTTCATTCCGGGCATCCTGCACAGCCTGCTTGCGATTCTGGTGATGCACTTGAAGGATCCGGACGAGTTCGACATCGAACACCCGACGGCTTTCAACCTGGGTGCGATTCTCGATCCGGACAAATCCGCCAAGTGGCTCCAGTCGCTGCTCGGCTCCTTTGATCTGTTCGTCCTGTGGAGCATCTTCCTGCTGGCCATCGGGATTCATCAACTCGACCGCAAGCGGCCGTTCAGTTCCTGCCTCACCGGCGTGGTTATCCCTTGGCTGGTCTGGGTGCTCGGCAAGGCCGCCTGGGCTGCTATGTTCGCCTGACGTGCCGGTGGAAGGAACCCAACAGGAAGTGCCGGTAACCCGGCCGGCGCGCTATCTACTCAGCCGGCCACCAGAGGCAAATGGCGGCACTCTGCTTGTGCTCGCGCTGCACGGGTATGGGATGCGCCCGGACGTCATGATGCGCCTGACCAAAGGCCTCTTCCACGCCCAGCACGTCATTGCTTCTCTCGAAGGGCCCAATTCGTTCTTTCTTACCGGACCTGGACCGGACGCCAGGATTGGGTACAACTGGGGAACCCCCGAAACAACGGGTTTTCACTGGCGGGTTCACCACGAAATCCTGCTTTCTCTGATTCCCCGCCTACAGCGCGAGTCTGGCATTGGTCCGGAGCGTACCTTGATTGTGGGTTTTTCTCAGCCTGTGGGGATGAACTACCGCTTTGCCGCGACACACAGCGGCTTGGTGCGCGGTGTCATCGGCATCTGCGGCGGCGTGCCGCGCGACTGGGACGATGGCCCCTATCGCGATGTCGACGCCGCGCTGCTACATATTGCGCGCGATGACGATGAGTTCTTCCCGGTGGAGACCGTCACGCGTTTCGAAGACCGCTTACGCCGCCGCGCACCGGATGTTGAGTTTCATTTGATCCCGGGGAAGCACCGCTTTCCATCCGGGGCCGCGCACTTGGTCGAGTCGTGGCTCGACCGGATTCTCAATCGAGGCGCTTGATCCGGATATCGCGGAACTCCACCCGCGTGCCGTGTCCCAGAAAGCCAATGTGCCCTCGCGTCCGCAGGAGGCCTGGATGCTTTTTGAGCACCTCCGGATCCTTGGCGTCATCCAGATTCACATCGCAGATCACCTGGCCGTTGAGCGTGACCTTGACCCGGCGCCCTTGCGCGACGATCTCCTCCCGGTTCCATTCGCCGTTGCGCTTCACCGCGCCCCGCTTGGCCGGAAACACGTCGTAGACAGAACCCGTGTACTGGGACGGCTTCAAGCCCATCTTGCGATACACCTCCGCATCGTCGTCCAGAACCTGGATTTCCATGCCTGCGTAAGCGGCATCTCCTTCCAGCGGCGCGCGGATGCCGATTCCGTTGTTGCCCCCCTCCCACAATCGCCATTCCAGACGGAGGACAAAATCGCCGTACTCGTCGGCCGTAAAGAGATTGCCGCCACCGTCCTTCGGGCACACGATTGCGCCGTTCTCGACAACATAGCCGCGGCCGCTGCCGCGCACCAGCGTCCAGCCGTTCAAAGTCTTGCCGTCAAACAGCGGGCGGAACCCGGTTTCAGTCACGGGCACTTCCGCCGCGGGCGGCTGCACTTGCTTTAACAGCGCCACGGACTCGATCATCGACCGCCCATTGTGATAAGCCGCTTTCCAAATGTTGCCCTTGTCTCCGCGCGGCTGGCCGAGGTCATTCACCGAAGAGTGCCATTCGCCGCCTTGCCAGTCAATCTGATACTGGTTCAGAAAATCCCACGTTTTCGCAAAGACGGACCAATACAGCGGATCGCGCGTCAGCTTGTACATGGTGAGCGAACTGACCAGGACCTCCGCCTGGACCCACCACGACTTCTCACGGTTGTCGGCGGGTTGCCGGAAGTTACCGGTATAGAAGAACCCTCCGCGATCGCCGTCCCAGCCATATTTCATTGAGTAGGTAAAGTTGTTGCGGAACAGGTCAACAAAGGGCGCCGCCGGTTGCCCGAGCGCGTCCAAAGCATCCACCAGCAGCCAGATGTTCTCCAGGTCATGACCGTAGGAGACACGGGCGGCGGCGCCATCCAGCCGCGGAGTCCAGTCTTCGTCGTACTGATCGGTGCACGCGGTCAAGCCTTTGCGAACGACGGCCTGGCTTTCAATGTTGACCAGTTCGGCGAGCCGCTCCCTGGCAAGAGGCAGTTTCGAAGCGCGGTAGTACGTGGTCATGGCCTCCATCAAGTGGAGGTGTGTGTTCATCAACTTGATGTTTCCGCCAGGGCCCATGTAGGACGCGGCGGAGGCGGGCGTTGCGGACCAGTCTTCAGTGAAGTATTCCCGATACCCTCCGTACGTGGCGTCGTGGGATTTCTTCTCGAGCAGGTCGAAGAACTTCCGTGTGAACGCAAGCGCATCTTTGCGCCCGGACGCCATCGCATACTCCGACATGGCGTACAGCGCGAACGATTGCCCGTAAAGGTGCTTGTTAGGCTTGGTCTTGGCGCCCTTGGCGTCGACTTCCCAATAGAACCCGCCGTTCTGTGGGTCCCACATTTTCGCAGTCAGGAACTTGTAGCCGTGGTCCGCGGCATCGAGCATCTGCTTTCTGTCCCCATACCCGGCTCTGGCCATGCGGGCGAAGAACCACAGCATGCGCGCCTGGGTCACGATTCCTTTGGCGCCAGGTCCGCGATCTTCGCCGTTCGGCCCAAAATTCACCTTGTAGCCGCCGTTTTCCGTGTCAATGGAGCGCGGATACCAGAACGCCAGGATATTCTCCTTCAACGTCTTTTCCAGGTCTGACGCTGCCGGTTGGGCGCTCAGACTCAAGGTGCAGACAAGGATGGCGGCTAAAACTTTCATTGAGGGGATTCTACACCGCGCCAGCCGGTAACCGCTGGGCGAACAGGCCGCGGGCAGGTTAACGGCGTTGATCGCGATTCCGTTCTCAGTTACTCTATCAACTACTCGACGATGCGAATGCCGACGATTTCCCGCGGGGACTCCGGCCAGCGAGATGGTGAACCTGAGGCTGGACGCCGATCTCGTCGATGCGCCGAGCGGTGCGGAGTGAGGCAGACCATGCGGCGCGCCGGGGTTTGTGCGTGGTTGTTTTCGGCAGCGTTGCTGGCCCAGGACGAGGCATTCCTCTCGTTGATGCGCGAGTACAACGAGGCAGGACTGCTGGCGGGACAGTTGCACGCGGATGAAGCGGTTCCGCGACTCAAAGCGATCATTGAGAAGGACTGGCGGTTTCACCGGGCATACTTGACGCTGGCCGAAGTGTCAGTCCATACAGGACGAGTGAGCGAGGCCGAG
>JADZCI010000210.1 GCA_020851655.1 Bryobacterales bacterium | reverse complement strand
CGATCCAGGCGGATCCGCTCCAAGAGCCCTCTGAGCAGCGGCCCGTTTCCGTCAGCGGAGGAGATGCTTCGCCAGGACCGCGGCCGTTGACCGGCTACGTCCTTGACGCCAGTGTCGCGGCAAAGTGGTTCCTGCCGGAGGTGGACGAGCCGTTGACGGCTGAAGCGTCGGCGGCGCTGGGTGAATACGTTCGAGGCTCAGTAGCCTTTGTTGTGCCGGACTTGTTCTGGGCTGAACTGGGTAACATCCTGTGGAAGTCGGTGCGCGTGCGGCGAATCGCCCGCCGCTCGGCAGAGGAAGCCGTGAGTATTGCGCTGAACTGCCGGATTCCGACAATTGCTTCGGCGGAACTACTCGACGATGCCTTCAGCCTGGCGGTGAGTTTCGACCGTACGGTGTACGATTCACTCTACGTGGCCCTGGCGGTGCGGACCGGCCACCCATTCCTGACGGCAGACGAACGGCTGGCCAGCGCCTTGGCGGCCTACGTTCCGGTGCGGTGGCTGGGCGCTTGGTACTGACCTCTGCTACCGGAACAGCAGCGGTGCAAACACCGCCAGGTTCCGCCGCCAAACGAGCCAGGTGTGCGCGCCCTCGGTCAGCACGTACTCGTGTTTCACTCCGCGCTGGGTCAATTCGGCGTCGACTTTGTTGTTGCTTTGGAGCAGCCCGTCCTGCTTTCCGCAGGCGATCCACAACAGCTTCAGCTTGCCGTTGGCGGATTGGTCAAGCGACGGGAAGGCTTCGGCGGGCGTGGCGCCCGGCAGTCCGCCCGCGCTGAAGGAACCCACCCAGGCGAACCGGTCGAGGTTGTTGAGCCCGACGTAGAGAGACTCGGCGCCGCCCATCGACAGCCCGGCGATGGCCCGGTCCTTTCGATCCCTGGACACGCGGTAGCTCTTTTCGACCTCGGGAATCACTTCGGTAAACAGCGCCTCGCGGTACTTGTCGTAGTTGCGTTTGACGAGCGCGGCATCCCGGAATCCGCCGCGCAGGATCTCCGGCGCGCCGTAGCCCAGCGTCATCACAATCAGCATCGGCGAGGCTTTGCCTTGCGCCAGCAGGTTGTCCAGGATGACGTGCGCGTGGCCGGCCGCGGTCCAGCCGCTGGCATCGTCGCTGAAGCCGTGCAGCAGATACAGCACCGGGTATTTCTTGCCTTTTGAGTAGCCCGGCGGCGTGTAGACGTAGAAATCGCGCTGGTCGCCGACGACGCCCGAGCGGTAGAAGTGGTGATGCAGCACGCCGCGCGGCACATCGGCGGCATCCCACGGGTTGTTTCCCGGAATCGCAACCATGCTCGACGTGTTGAGGAGATTCGGCTTCATGAGAGGGTTGACCGGATCAATCACGTTCACGCCGTCCACGTTGAATGTGTACCCGTACATGTCCGGTTCCAGCGGCGGGGTGGTCACCGACCAGACGCCGCCCTCATCCTTGCGCATTTCGAGCGGCTGTCCGCCTTCGCGGTTGACGGTTACCTTCTGCGCGGCGGGAGCGCGGTAGCGGAACGTGACGCTATGGTCCGGGTGCACTTCCGGAGACACGACGCGCACCGGACGCGGCGGTTGCGCCAGAGCCACAGCGGCAATCGCGCTCAACAATACCAAGGGGATCCTCATGTCCTGTTCATCTCTCCTTCAAGACTCAAGCAGACTGGCAATCTCCGAGCCAATCGCCAGCGATGCGGTCGCCGCCGGACTCGGCGCGTTCAGCACGTGCAGGGCATTCGCGCGGCGGACAAACAGAAAGTCGTCCACCAGGGCGCCGTCCGGATGCATGGCTTGCGCGCGAATGCCGGCGCCGCCCGCCTCGAGGTCGTCCGCCGTCACGGCGGGAACCAGCCGGCGCAATGCGGCCAGAAAAAGACCCTTGCTGAACGTCCGGCCCATCTCGTCGCGGCACATGCCGGGATGACGCCGGACAAAATTCCAGAGTCCGGGAAAGCTCAACGAGCCGGCCAGGTCGCGCCAGTTCACTTCAGTCTTGCTGTAGCCCTCGCGGGCGAACGCCAGCGAAGCATTCGGACCCGCCTCGATACCGCCGCGCGCAAGACGGGTGAAATGGACGCCGAGGAACGGGAACTTGGGGTCCGGCAACGGGTAGATGAGATTCCGGACCAAGTGCTGGCTGGCCGGCTTGAGCTTGTAGTAGTCGCCGCGAAACGGAACGATGCGAATGTCGAGCTTTTCTCCAGCCAGCGAGGCGAGGCGGTCGGAGTGCAGCCCGGCGCAGGCGATCAGAAAATCGCCTCCAAACGCGCCGGCGGTGGTTTCGGCGACCCATCCGCCACCGGCCTGGCGCAGCGTGCGAACTTCCGCGCCGGTGACGACGCGCGCGCCGGCCGAGCCGAGCAAGGCAGCCAGTTTCGCGCTGACCGCCGGGTAATCGGTGATGCCTTCTTCCGGCACTCGCAGGGCGCCGGCGCCGCCGCAGTGCGGTTCAATTTCCCGCATCTCTTCGCGCCCCAGCAACCGCAAGCCCCGCAATCCGTTCTGCGTGCCGCGGTCTAACAGGAACCGCAGCCTGGGCACGTCGTCTTCAGCCGGGGCCACCACCAGCTTTCCGCAGATTTCATGCTGGATGGAATGCCGCTGGCAGAAGGCGATCATCTGCCGCACGCCGGTCACCGCCAGGCGCGCGCGGCTGCTGCCGGGCTTGTAATTGAGCCCGCAGTGCAGCACGCCGCTGTTGTGCCCGCTTTGGTGTTGCCCGACCGAGGGCTCCTTTTCGAGCAGTGTCAGTTTGGCTCCGGGCCACTTCTCCAGGAGGCGGTAGGCCGCCGCCAGCCCGACCAGCCCCCCGCCGACAACGAGTACTTTCCTGCCGTCCACCCAACGCCATCATACCGCTATGTCCGAATCGGCGGCCCCAAGCGGAAAAGGCCGTCTGTCTCCGGCTTCAACAGAACCCAGAAGCTGTACACCGCGAGCGCGGTGCCGAGGGGCACGTGAAAGAGGTGGAACGCCGACAGAATGAGCGTCAACACCCGCGCCCAGCGGCGCATGTTCAGCAAGCCCCAACCGGCGATCAGGGAGGGCAGGGAGAGCACCGCGAGGAAGAATCCGATGGCGCCCAGAACGACTCCGGCCACGGCGCCGGGGACTCCCATCTCCGGATCTACGAAGTGGAGAATGCCGGCAATCGACCCTCCGATCAGCCAGACAACCAGCGCTCCGAACAGGCCCAAAGCGCCCAGCGCGATATGAAGCCAACCCAAGGTGCGGATATGAGTGACCATCGTTGCAACAACCTCCCGTTTTTCAATACGAAAGAGTGCGTGAAAAGTTCACAGATTGCACGCGTGTATAGGATGAAAGCGCTAGCATTTTGGGTTGACATGAAGCGCTATCGGACGGTATGCTAGCCTCAACCTACTATTAGGGGTGTTCCATGACAATGAGCACGAGAATCGTCTACTTAATCCTCGCAATTCTGCTGGCGCTCGGCGCCGCGCACGCACAAACTTCCGACGCCGCTATCGTCGGAATCGTAACCGACCCATCCGGCGCGGCCATTGCCGGCGCCAAGGTGTCGGCTGTCAACACCGGAACCGGCGTGAGCCGCGATGTGGTGACCAACGACGCTGGCGCGTACCGCATTGGCCCGCTTACGCCAGGAACATACGAAGTCCGGGTCACGCAGTCCGGTTTCAAGAGCAGAGTTCAAACCGACGTCATTCTGCAAACCGGCGCGGTAGTGAAAATCGACTTGTCGCTGGAAGTCGGCGATGTGACCGAAAGAATCGAAGTGACCGCGGCGGCGCCGATGCTGCAAACGCAGGAGACCTCGGTTGGCGGCGTGGTGACGACGTCCCAACTGGAGCGAATTCCGGTCAACGGGCGCAACTATACGCGCCTGCTGGTGCTGATGCCGGGGACAAGCGACATTCGCCGCAGCCAGGGCCGCGGCGACTTGTCCGGAACGCAGATGGTGTCGGTAAACGGACAGCGGACGCAGGACAACAATTACACGCTGGATGGCACCGACAACAACATGATGTTCATGAACTCTCCCGGCGGATCACCGCCGATGGATGCCATTCAGGAATTTCGCGTGGCCACGGGCAACTCGGCCGAGTTCGGCCGGTCGGCTGGCGCCAACGTCAATATCGCGATCAAGTCCGGGACGCGCGATGTTCACGGCAGCCTCTACGAGTACTTGCGCAACGACAAGTTCGACGCCAACGAATGGTTTGCCAACAAGCAAGGCCGCGGCAAAGTGCCGTTCAAACAGAATCAGTATGGTGTCGCGGTTGGCGGACCGGTGGTGATTCCGAAAATTTATAACGGCCGCGAAAAGACATTCTGGTTCGGCAGTTGGGAAGGCTTCCGCTGGCGCCGCGGCCAGACGGCTCAGAACACCGTACCGGTGGACGCGATGCGCAACGGCGACTTTTCGATGATCCCCAACCGCATCTACGACCCGTTGACTGGCGTTTACGACGCTCAGGGCAAGATCGTGCGGCAGCCCTTCTCGGGCAATATCATTCCCTCGGCGCGCATCGACCCGGGCATGAAGTACGTCATGGACACCCAGATGCCCCGCACCAACCGGCCGGGATTCACCAACAACCAGCTCTTTACGCTGGGCCAGCAGCGCAACCGGGATATGTTTGTCGCGCGCGTCGATCACACGCTGGGCCAGAAGGACACGCTGTACTTCCGGATGTTGGAGCAGCGCGTGCAGGAAGTGATTCCGGATTCCCGCGGCTACTACGTTACGGAAAACCGCTATGACGTGTCGAACTACGGCGCGGGCTGGAACCATATCTTCAACCCCACCACGGTGCTGGAAATCAAGTACGGCTTTAACCGCCCGAATAACCCCGGGTGCCCCTCCTTTACCGACGGGCTGACGCGCAAGGGAATCCTCGAGAGCGCCAAGGTAAAGATCTTCGACATGAACGCGCTGTGCGACACCCGCGTCAGCTTCAGCCCGACCGGGTACGCTTCGGCCGGCGGCGGCGGCGGCGAAACCATCAAGGACTTCGACCATCAGTTCACCGGCAAAGTCTCCAAGGTGTTCGGCCGCCACTCGTTCAAGATGGGCGGCGGATATACCAAACGCGCGATGGATGCGCAGTACTCGAATCCGACCAACGGCGATGCGCAGTTCTTCACCTCGCCAACCAACTCGGACCTGGACGCCACCTCGGGCAACGGATTTGCTTCCATGCTGTTGGGTTATCCGAGCTATATCCGGCGCGGATTCACCATCCCCGCGCTGTTTGCGCGGCAGCCCTACTTTGAGGCGTTCTTCCAGGACGACTGGCGTGTAACCGACAAACTGACCGTGAACCTGGGAATCCGCTGGGAGTCCGGTTTCCGGCCGAGCGATACCAACGATGCCCTCGGCAATCTCGTGGTGACGCGCAATGGCCAGTCGGGCGCTTATGGCGCGGAACTGATGTGGGCCGGCGTGAACCCGCTGCCGGATCCTTATACCGGCAAGCCGAATTCCCCGGCACGGGATCTCGGATATGGCCGGACGCTGATGCGGAACGACTTCAACAATTTTGCGCCGCGTATCGGCGTGGCTTACCAGTTGACGAGCAAGACGGTGATCCGCGCCGGCGCGGGAATCTTCTTCAACACAACCTTTATGCAGGAGATCAACGACCTGCGCAAGTTCTGGCCCTACCTGCCGCAACAGGAAATCAGCTATAACCGCGGCGCGGTGCCGGACTTCAAGATCTCCGACGCGGGACCGGGTTTCGGCAGCACGCAGGCGATCGGCGGCTGGCCGCAGAATCCCGAGAACCGCACGCCTTACTCGCAGCAGTGGAACCTGTTTGTCCAACGCGAACTGATGTCCGACATGACACTCGATGTCGGCTATATCGGTTCCTCCAACAAGAAGCAGATCGGCTACTACGGCATGAACAACGCCCTGAAGCCAGGTCCGGGCCTGGTTGACCCCCGCCGCCTGCTGTACGGCGCTGGCTTTATCGGCAACATGGACGGCGGATTCAACATGTTCAACGCCGAGTACAATGCGCTCCAGGTGAAACTGACCAAGCGCTTCAGCAAAGGGTTGCAGTTGCTGGGCAACTACACGTGGGGCAAGTGCATGGACGACCAATCGTCTCTGGCCGAAGGAAAGTATCAGGACATCTTCAACCGCCGCGCCGACTGGTCGCGTTGCAGCTATGACCTGACTCACGCCTTCAAACTCGGCTACGTCTACGACATTCCGTTTGGGCGCGGCCGGACGTTTGGCGGCAGTTGGAACCCGTTTGTGGACGCGGTCTTGGGTGGATGGGCGCTCGAAGGAATCGTTCAGCTCCAGTCCGGCACCGCGTCGAACTTGCGCACCGGCGTTGATCGCGCCAACGTGGGCAAGACCAGCGAGAGACCGGACTTGCTGCGCGACCCGAACCTGGGCGGCGACCAGCGCTCGGTCGACCGCTGGTTTGACACCTCAGCGGTCGCGCTGCCGCAAGTGTTCACCTTCGGCAATGCCGGCGCCTATACGATCAGGGATGACGGGCGGCGAATCTGGGATCTGTCCATCGCCAAACGATTCAGGATCATCGAAGCACACACGCTGGAATTCCGCGCCGAGTTCTTCAACTTCCCCAACACGCCAAGCTTCAACTCGGCCAACGTGACGAGGACCAATGCGGCGTTCGGCGTTGTCAGCGGAACCGCGCCGCAGCGCCAGATTCAGTTTGCGCTGCGCTACATGTTCTAGAGTTCACAAGACAATCGTGAGGCTGAACGGGGCGGGCGAGCCTGCCCCGTTTTTCTTTATGGTGAGGATTCCCGGAAACGCCGGCGTGCGGTTCTGCGGTATGAAGGGGTAGTGCGTCTATTTAGCCTCCTGCTGGTACTCGGCTCTTTCGTGGCGCGCGGGCAGGGCATTGCGACCGGCAACGTCACGCCGGCGCCGCGGCCGAAACTGTCCGGGCTGCCTTTCGACGCCACGTTCACCGACGTGGGCCGGGAGTCGGGGTTGACGGCCCGCAATGTGCTTGGCTCACCCAACCGCAAACGCTACATCATCGAGGCCAACGGAGCCGGCGTGGCTTTTCTCGACTACGACGGCGATGGATTGCTGGACGCTTTTCAGGCGAACGGCACGCGTTGGGAACCTTTCCCGAAAGGGCAGGAGCCCACCAATCACCTGTATCGCAACCTGGGGTCCGGCAGGTTCGCCGATGTGAGCCAGAAGGCTGGAATCGCGCGCACGGGATGGGGCAACGGCGTCTGTAGCGGTGATGTGGACAACGACGGCCACACCGACCTCTACGTCACCTACTGGGGCCTGAACTCGCTTTTCCGCAACAAGGGGGACGGGGCGTTTGAAGATATCGCGGCGCGGGCCGGGGTGGCCGGGCGCGCGGAACGGTGGAGCACCGGCTGCACGTTCCTCGATTATGATCGCGACGGAAAGCTGGACCTGTTTGTCGCCAGCTATGCGGGCTTCGATCCCAAGAAGACGCCGCAGCCGGGCGCGTTTCCCTACTGCCTGTTTCGCGAGACGCCGGTGTATTGCGGACCTCGCGGCCTGCCCTTTGGCGACGCGGTACTGTACCGCAACCGCGGTGACGGGACGTTTGAAGATGTGACCGCGCGCAGCGGCATCGCCAAGGCGGCCAACTTTTACGCCTTCACGGCCACGGCGGCCGACCTCAACCAGGACGGCTGGACAGACATCTACGTGGCCTGCGATTCGACTCCCAGCCTGTACTTTCGCAACAACCGCGACGGCACTTTCAGCGAGCTGGCGACGGAAACCTCGATCGCCTACAACGAGCATGGCGCCGAGCAGGCGGGCATGGGAATCGCCGTCGCCGACTACGACAACGATGGCTGGCTCGACATCACCAAGACCAACTTCATTGGCGACTACCCGAACCTCTACCACAACCTGGGCAAAGGGTTGTTCGAGGACCTGGTGATTGCGGCCGGCTTGGCTGTCAACCCGCAGTATGTGCT
>JADZCI010000209.1 GCA_020851655.1 Bryobacterales bacterium | reverse complement strand
GAATCACCCCGTCAACATTGGCGGTGATCGAAGCGGCGATCGTGGAAACCAACTGGCGGTACCGGTGCGGCTCCATGGGCAGAAGCGCGCCGATCCGGTCGCGAATCCGTTCTCCGTCCCGCAGCAGGAAAAACAAGGTCATCAGAATCGTCACCAGGTTGAACAGCGTCTGGCCGATATTCAATGCCAGCGACCGCGCCCAGCCCAGCATCGCCGTGCCGATGATCCGGACCCGGTCGAGCGCTTCCTGCCGCAACTGCTCGCGCGAGACGCCCGACTTCTCGGCCACCCAATCGATCGGCGGATCCACCAGTCTCTTGGCGAACTCGCTCCAGCCTCCCTCGTTCGACTGCCGCTCGTTGAGCCAGTTGTAAACACCGGTGATCTCGTGCGCCACGCGGCCGATCACCAGGACCGTGGGCACGAGCACCACGATCAGCACGATCAGCGTGACCAGCGCCGCGGCAAGGCCTGGTTGGCGCACCGAACGCCGCAACCGTTCATAGAGGGGGAAAATGGCGGTCGCCAGCAGCGCCGCCGCCAGAATGGAAGTCAGAAACGGACGCGCGATTGTCCAGCTCAAATACAGCGCGGCCGCTCCCAACAGCAGCAGAAACACACGCGAGAGTTGCCTGGCGCGAGGCGTCTGGGGCGTCAGGCCGGCCCGCTGATCTCCGTTCATCCGGGCATGGCCCGTCTACACGCGCCGCTCAAGCCCGGCGCAAGTAGTTCGCCAGCGGCTTTCGCGCGCCGATTATCATCAGACCAATCAGCGAGAGCACGGCAGTCGATGGCTCTGGAACCGGCAGGGCTTCGTAAAACTGGCTGGAAAACGCCTCGACCATGAGCCCATACTCCAAGGGCAGGTCACCTGCCAGTGCGGAAGTCTGGTTCACCACGACGACCAGGTTGTTGCCCGCCGGCACGATGACCTGGTAAGTGACGGGGAGCCCGAAAACGAGCGGGCTGAAACCGGCGTCACCAATGTAGTTCGTATCCTGGTTGAGCGCATCGAACGAGTTGAGGTGCGCCGAAGAAAAAACCAACCCCGTGTTGGCCAGATCGTCCAGTGTGATCTGAACGTAGAGGTCAATTCCCCAAACGTTCTGGAATGTCCAGGTGTCATAGGCACGCGGTCCAGCCGTGCCAATCATGCCTGGAAAGAACTTCATGTAGCTCCAGTCGCTGGGCACGCCGTCCCGCAGGATGCGATCGTCCATCGTCGGATCGCCGGCGGTCAATACGGTATCGGGCGACCCATACGGCCTGTCCAGCAGAATGTTGGCTCGCAGGGCGCTCGCGCTCAGCATCAGAGCAATCGCCAAAAGACTCTTTTTCAGTACCACTCCCGGAACCTCCTCCGTGGCATTGTGAAACAAGGTAACGTTATGAGTCTACGGGAGGTATGATCCCAGGTCAACTGGAGAAAGTTCTAAGGTCCTAGTTGGGGGCAGAATCGGACAGAATCCGCGTGTCCTGCAAGGACGGCGGCCATCGTGTAGACTAATAGTTTGCGGCTACAAGCGCGCACTGGAATTGTGCGCCAACGCCTGCCGCGGACCTCACGAGGAAATAGTCATGTACGCAGTGATTGAAACCGGCGGCAAGCAGTATCGCGTCTCGCCCGGCCAAGTGATTGAGGTGGAAAAGATTGCCGGCGAAGTGGGTTCGGCTGTCGAGTTCAACAAGGTTCTGGCCGTCTCCAATGATTCCGGGACGTTGCTAGTGGGCAACGATGTCAAAGACGCCCGGGTGAAGGCCTCCATTTCAGGCCACGGCAAGACCGGCAAGATCCTGGTCTTCAAGTTCAAGCGCAAGAAGCAGTACAAGCGGACCATCGGCCACCGCCAGTCGCAGACCACGGTGAAGATCGACGAGATCCTGGCGTAGGAGAAACGGCAAATGGCACATAAAAAAGGACTTGGCAGTTCAAAGAACGGCCGCGACTCAAACTCGCAGCGGCTCGGCATCAAGGCGTTTGGCGGCGAGCTCGTCAGCGGCGGCTCCATCCTGGTGCGGCAGCGCGGCACGCGCTACAAGCCCGGCGAGAATGTCGGCGTCGGCAAGGACGACACGCTGTATGCCCGCGTGCCCGGCAAGGTCCGGTTTCATGACCGCGGCCGCATGGGCAAGTTCATCAGCATCGTCACCGAAGCCTAGTTTTTTCAACAAGACTCCCGGCGAGTTTGATCGCCGGAACCGGGCCGCGCACGCGGCCCTTTTTTTGCGCCCCGGTCCTCCAAGCGAATGTTTGTTGACGAAGTGACAATCCGAATCAAAGCGGGCGACGGCGGCAACGGGTGCCTGGCCTTCCGCAGGGAGAAGTTTGTCCCGCGCGGCGGCCCATCCGGCGGCGACGGCGGCCGCGGCGGCGACATCTATATGGTGGGCAGCATACACCACAACACGCTGCTCCACTTCCGCTACAACCCCGAACACACCGCCGGACGCGGACGGCACGGCGAAGGCAGCAACCGCACTGGCCGCTCGGGCGAATCGATTGAACTCCCCGTACCGGTCGGAACCGTCGTCTACGACGCCGATTCGGGTGACCTTTTGCACGACTTCACACACCCGGACGAGCGCTTTCTGGTGGCGCGCGGCGGGCGCGGCGGACGCGGCAATCAGCACTTTGCCAGCTCCACCAACCAGGCGCCCACCCACCATGAACCGGGGCATGCGGGCGAAGAAAAGCGGCTGCGCCTCGAACTGAAATTGCTCGCCGACGTGGGGCTGGTCGGGTTCCCCAACGCCGGCAAGTCCACTCTGATTTCGCGCATCTCGGCGGCGAAACCGAAAATCGCCGACTACCCCTTTACGACCCTGGAGCCGAATCTCGGCGTCGTCCCCATGCCGGACCAGCGGACGTTTGTCGTGGCCGATATCCCCGGTCTCATCGAGGGCGCGCATGAAGGCCATGGACTCGGAATCCAGTTTCTGCGCCACGTCGAACGCACACGCCTGCTGCTTCACCTGGTGGACGTTTCCGAAATGAGCGGCCGCGAGCCGCTGAGCGATTTCAAGATCATCCTCAAGGAACTCGAAAGTTTCAGCCCGCAACTCGCCGCCAAGAAGATGTTCGTCGTCGCCACCAAGATGGACGTGGCTCAGGACCCCAAGCGCGCGCAGTCGCTACAACGCGCCGCCAGGCGGCGGGGCTTGCCGTTTTTCAAGATCTCGGCAGTGACCGGCAAAGGAGTGAGCGAACTGGTTCAAGCCGCCGCCGGCGAAGTGCTGCGGGCACCCGCCTAGTGTTCCTGCGAAGCGCCGGGGGTCATGGTCACAGCGGGAGAGACCGGCGCGGGCGCGACGGGCAGCGACGTGAGCGTTTCAAACGGGGTGTGGCGCGCGAAGTACTGGTTGTCTTCGAGGTTCTTAAAGACCTGGCCCACGATTCCGGCGGCGACCGGCCCCTTGACCGGGGCGCCACCAGTCATCAAGACGACGACGGCCAGGCGTGAAGCGCCAACCTCGTTATACGCCGCAAACCAGCCCAGATGAGTGCGCCCGTCGGTGCAGGTGCCTGTCTTGCCGAGCAGCGGCTCGTTATAGCTCAAGGCCGCGCGGCGGCCCGAACCAAAATCGACCGAACCCAACATGCCCGGCTTCATTTCGTCCATCCACGGGCGAACCGTGTCGAGGCGCCGCTTGACGACGGGTTCGAAGGCTGCGATCTGCTCCTGGTTCATCGGGTATTGCAGGTAATAGAGGGTGCCGCCGTTGGCGATGGCCGAAACAAAGGCCCCCAACTGCAACACCGTCATGCTGATGCCCTCACCGTAGGAAGTCATGATCCCGGTTTTCAGACCCTTGGGCCGGTCGGCGGGAAAAGAGCCGGGAATCTCGCCGGCAATGCTGAGACCGGCCCGCTCGCCCAAGCCAAGCATCTTGCCGTAGTGGTAGACCCGGTCGTAGCCCAGCGCATCACCCAACCTGCCAAAAAACGGATTGTTGGAGTGGGCCAGCGCCACGGTCAGGTTCATGCGCTCCCGGCGGCTCAGCCGGACCACTGTTTCCTTGTCGATGAGCCCCTCGGCCAGCGCCGCCAGGCTTGTGTACAGCTTGATCGTGGAACAGGGCTGATAGGCGTTCATCAAAGCCAGCCGCTGATTGACCATCGTCAGAATTCTTCCCGTACCGCTGTCGACAACCAGGACTGAACCGTTATATGGTCCCAGCGCCTGAACGGCTGCGCGGCGGACCGTAAGATCTTCACCATCAATTGAATCGGCCCAGGTGGAATCGGCGTAGGTGGGAGTGTCCCAAGGATTATAAACGCGGCGCACGCGGTACCGGCGCGACTTCGACTTCTTCTTGACCGTGGCAGGCTGAACGGACTTGCCTGGCGCTTTGGTAACAGTCTTGGTGGTCTTCGGCTTGGCTGTTTTTGCGGCCACCGCCAGTGCGGGGGTCGCATGCCCAGCCAGCAGGATTCCAATGACTGCGGTGAGCCGGAGTCGCTTCGGTTCTAGCATCCGTACCTCATTGCACACCTCACGCGGCCTAAGACTTTGTTCCGCGACAGGAACAATTATCTCCTATTTTGTTGTATCAGCAGGGGTTTCGTCAAGCCTTAGTGCAATTGGGGCAATCGGAAAGTAAAGGAAGCCAGAGGTGGACTGAGGCTACCAGACCCGCGGGATACGGGAGTAGGGGATGCGCGGGGTCTGGAACGAGCGGGGCTTGGCGTGACTGGGGCTCGTGCGGGGCGCTGCGCCGGGCGACGAGTCGACTTCGTCCGGGCCGAGGCGCAGGTCGTTGTTGAGGATCATTTGGACTGTGGCGCCGCGTTCGAGCGAGGCGTCGGGGCCGCGAGTCATGAGGATGGCGGCCAAGCCTGTGGCCGCACCGGCGCCCGCGCCCGCGGCGGCGCTGGTTCCGTGGCCGCCGATCCAGTTGCCCATGGCGGTTCCGGCGACGGTGGTGCTGCCGACGATGAGCGCGTCACGCCCGGCGGCGCCGTCGCTGGTCACTTTCCCTTCGGTCCGGTTGACCGTGCCGGGGCTATCGCCATCGACTCCGCCGAGGCGTCCCGCCAGGTCGATGGTGACTCCGTTGGGCAGCATCAGGGAATCGAATCGCACATACAACTCACCCTTGCCGGAGACTTTGCCGGGGCGCTTGGCATCCGTCACCGACCCGGTGACATAGCTGCCCGCCGGAATAATGATGCGGCGGTTGACGGCAATGGGGATGAGGGTTTGCAGGTAGATTTGATCGCCGGGGGCGGCATTCTTGGTGCTGACGCTGCTCATCACCGAGAGCGGGATGCGCGTGCCGGAACGCAACACGTAGGCGCCGTCATCGGCCTGGTAGCTTTGCGCCGGCCTGTTTTCGGGAGCGTCGAGCGTCTTGCGTTCCGCGGTCTGCGCCGCCAGGGCGCCGGCCAGCAGGACAACGGCAAAGCCTTTATACATGAGCAATCGTCCCCCTTGACATAGTTTACGCGCCGGCCGGAGGGCCGGTTGCAGCCAATTCGGCGAGAAAACTTGTTCCGAACGCCAGCCGCGCGCCGAAGTTTTCCGCCACGGTTTGTCCGATATCGGCCAGGCTCGCGCGGTCGCCGAGTCGTGCCCCGCGCCGGATGCCCGGCGAGTAGGCAAGCAGCGGAACATACTCGCGGGTGTGATCGGTCGACGGCGTGGTGGGATCGCACCCATGATCCGCGGTGAGAACAAGTAAGTCTTGTACTGTCAATGGCTTAAGCAGATCCGGAAGCCAGGCGTCCACTTCCTCCAGAGCCTTGGAATAGCCTTCGGCGTCATTGCGGTGCCCGTAGAGGGAATCGAAGTCGACGAGGTTGACGAAGACGAACCCGGCGGCGTGCGCAGCCACGGTTTCGAGAGTCTTGGCCATGCCGTCGGCATTGCTCTTGGTCTTCTTCGACTCGCGGATTCCCCGTCCCAGGAAGATGTCGGCGATCTTGCCGATTCCGGCGGCGGGCACGAGATCGAGCAACATGCCGGGCGGGGGAGCGACGGCGTAATCGTGGCGGTTGGCGGTGCGGGTGAATGCGCCCGGCTGCCCGATAAAGGGGCGGGCGATGACGCGCCCGACCTCGTGAGGACCGCGCAGGAGACCGCGGGCGATTTCGCAGATCCGGTACAGTTCCGGCACCGGGATCACTTCCTCGTGCGCCGCGATCTGGAAGACGCTGTCGGCGGAGGTGTAGACGATGGGCTTGCCCGTCGCCATGTGTTCGACGCCGAGCCGGGCGATAATCTCTGTGCCCGATGCCGGGATGTTGCCGAGCCACCCGCGTCCGGCGCGGCGTGAGAACTCGTCCATCACCTCGGGTGGGAACCCGCGCGGATACAGCGGAAACGGGCGCTCCAGGCGGATGCCCGCCATCTCCCAATGGCCGGTCGTGGTGTCCTTGCCGGGAGAAGCGAGGGCGCAGCGTCCGTAGGCTGCCAGCGGCGTTTCCACAGGTGGAAGGTTTTCAAGCGGACGGATGTTGGCCAACCCGAGGCGGCAGAGATTGGGCAGGCGCAACGGGCGGCGGCGCGCCAGGTTGCCCAGCGTATCGGCGCCGGGGTCGTCGCCATAGTCGAGCGCATCGGGCATGGCGCCGATGCCCACGCTGTCGAGTACGATCCAGATGACGCGCTCGAACTTCATTGGCCCGCGCTCAGCGCGCCGTCGATGCGCGCCGAGAGCATGTCGACAAAGCGGTCGGCAATGTACCCGTTCAGGCGGCTCACGATGACTCCGTTACGATCCAGGACGATGGTCGTTGGGATCGAGTTGACACGGAATAAGCCGGAAAGCCCGTCGTCGAAATAGACCGTCTTATTCCATTTCTGGGCCTGCAGAAACGGCTCGACGACGGTGCGGTCCTCATCGGTATTGACGGCCAGAAACACGACGTCGGCGCGGTCCTTGAAGCGCTGCTTAACCTGCTCGTAAAGAGGATACTGGGCGCGGCAGGGCCCGCACCAGGTAGCCCAGAAATCCATGACGGTCACTTTGCCGCGCAAAGTACTTAAGGCGAGCCGGTTTCCGCCGATACCGGTGAGGGTGAAGTCGAGAGCCTGTGAGACGCTGTAATTGGGATCGAAGGCGCGCAGGCTGGCGAGGCGCGCGGCCGAGACCGCGGCATTGCGGTCGTAAGCGGCCAGGATCACGTCGCCGAGGCCCGCCTCCGAGCCTTTGGTCCGGGCATAGAGCTCACCCAGCTTCTGGCGGCCGGCGCGGCGCTGTTCGGCGGTGGCGCGCGGGTCGAAGCTGACGGCGGCTTGAGCCAGCCACGCCAGCGCCTCATCATTGTTACCGGCGCGTTCCAGCCAGCGGGCCACTTCGCGGGCGGCTTCGGCGCTGGGATAGGATTCCCAGGCGCGCTGCGCGAGCGAGGAGGCTTCGTCCTTGCGGTCCAACCCGCCCGCGGCGCGCGCCTGGAACGTGAGGGCGCGTCCGCGAAGCAGTTGCAGGTCGTCGAGGCGTTTGCCGGCGCCGGGCCGGAATTCACCCGGCTTCCGCAGCGAGGCAATCTCGCTGTCCACGAGCGCTTCCAGCCGCTTGGCGTAACGCAACGCGCGCTCCAGGTTGTCCTGTCCCGGACGGTCGAGCAGCGCGCGCGTGGTGTGTTCGAGGATCTGAGAATCCTGCGAGCCGGCTTCGATGACCGGCACGCCATACTCGATGAGGCGGTTCTTGTCGCGCATGTCCACAGCGGCGCGCGCCAGGATCCTTTGGATTTCGGCTCGGCGGGCCGTTTTGGGATATTTCTTCAGGTGGAGTTCGAGCACGCGGGCATACTCAACCGATGCAGAACCGGCCTCGGCGAGTTGCTGCTCGAGCTCTTTTTCCTCGGCGTCTTCCGGGTCCGGCGTTTCGGAAGCCGGCGGAGGCGTGGCGGGCTTCTGTTTGGCTGGCTTTTGCCAGGCGGCGGCCGTGAGCGTGAAGGCGAGGACGAGCGGCAGGACTCTCATTGATTCGCCTTCGCGCCGGCAGGCTGGGCGTCGGCCGGCTTTTGCAGGTCAGCCCGGAACATTTCGGCCAGCTTGGCGGCGCGCTCGCGCGCCATGTTGAGATACGAGTCGTTGTTAGCCACCCGGTCAAGCAGCGGGAGAAACTGATCGAGCCCGACGAGACGCTTCTTGTCCCAGGCCGTTTCGAGCAGCAGAAGCGAATGATTCACACCGAGGCGGTCGAAGCGGGCGCGCCGCTGGAGATCGATGTAGCGGTTGGCGCTTTCCGAGATCTTTTCGAACCAGTCCTGCAAGGCCTGGACATCGAGGTCGGTGGAGTAGTTGAAGGCCTGCTCCGAGGTTTCGCCGCCGTTGTCCCAGCGGAGCGTCTTCTTGCCCATGTTGGCGACTTTGAGGCCGGACTCCAGCGGATGCTTGAAATGTTCGAGCTTTTCGGCAAGCTGAAACATCGCGGCGGCTTCGGCTGGCTGGAGCTTGAACTTGATGGGCTGGTCGTCGTCTTCCGATTCGAGGTACTCGCCTTTGCCGTCCGTATCGAGGCGGATGAGCACGTAAGGCGGGGCGCTGCCGGGAAACTCCTTGATGAAAATGAGGCGGGGCGCGGCGGAAGCGGCGCAGGCGAGCAAGCTGAGAGCGAGCAGTTTGAACTTCATTGAGCGGCTCCGGCGGGCAGATGAACCGAGTGGCAATAGGCCACGGCGACGGCGTCGGCGGCATCGGCCGAATCGAGCGGACCGGAATAGCCAAGCAGGGATGGCAGCATCCACTGAACCTGTTCCTTTTCCGCGCGGCCGAAGCCGACCACGCTGCTTTTCACTTCCAGCGGGCTGTACTCGCCAACCGGGACACCGGATTCGGCGAGCACGAACAGCGCGACGCCGCGAACCTGGGCGAGTTTGAAAGCCGAGCGCGCATTGGCGGCGTGGAAGATGCCTTCGATGGCGGCATGGTCCGGACGCGCGCGTTCAATGACCAGGCGTAGGGCGCAACCGATTTCGCGTAGACGTTTCTCCATCGGATCGCGCGGACTGGGACGAATGGTGCCGGCTTCGATGAGCCGGGCGCCGCGGCCGCCGGTCTCGATGAGACCGTAGCCGGTGGCGACGGTTCCGCAATCAATCCCCAGAATTCGCAAAAAAGCCCTCGGGCGGGAGTGGCCGAAACTACGCGCTGACTTCGGCTTCGTCGAAGTCGAAATTGGAATAAACGTTCTGCACGTCGTCGTGCTCTTCGAGCGCCTCGGTGAGCTTGATCATCGCATTGACGTGCTTGCCTTCGACCTTGTTGAGGCTTTTGGGCAGCAACGCCAACTCGGCCGAAACCGTGGCGATCGGGGTTTTCTGGAGCGCTTCGACGACGGCATTGTGGGCTTCCGGCGCCGAGATGATCTCCCACTGCTCGCCTTCGTCCCTGACGTCGTCGGCGCCGGCGTCGAGGGCGATGTTCATCAACTGCTCCTCGGTGGCCTTATCCTTCTCGATGACGATCTGGCTCTTGCGTTCAAACATCCAGGCGACACTGCCTTCGCCGCCGAGGTTGCCGCCGTTCTTGGAGAAGATATGGCGGATTTCGCTGACCGTGCGGTTGCGGTTGTCGGTGGCGCAGGCCACCATGATGGCGGCGCCGCCGGGACCGTAGCCTTCAAACATGATTTCGTCGATCTGGCCGCCTTCGAGTTCACCAGTGCCGCGCATGATGGCGCGTTTGATGTTGTCGGCGGGCATGCTGACGGCTTTGGCCGCGGCTACGGCTGTACGCAAACGGGCGTTTCCTTCAGGATCGCCACCCGACCGCGCCGCGATGGCGATTTCCTTGATCAACCGAGTAAAGGCCTTGCCGCGCTTGGCGTCCAACGCCGCTTTTTTGTGCTTAATCGTGGCCCATTTTGAATGTCCGGACATGGAAGAACCTCTAGAAACAGGTCGGGAAATGACCCAATTTCTGAGGATATCAGGTTCGACTGGCCGTGCTCAAACACGCAAAATGCGATGAATGTGATGAATGTGATGAATTCGAGGCGG
>JADZCI010000208.1 GCA_020851655.1 Bryobacterales bacterium | reverse complement strand
GCGTCTCCAGTGACGAATCCAACCCTTCCGGGCCGAGCTTGCTGTAGGCGTCCGTCAAGTCCGGCCCCATGCTTCCTCCGCCTGGAAAACCAATACCCGAGAACGTGTGGCAACTGGCGCACGCCGGACCGCCATTTGTCAGGCGGACCGCACCGGTAAAGAGCGCCTTGCCGGCCTCCGGCGACCCCGTGCCGGCGCCGGTCTGAGCCGCTCCGGATGCCGCCAACAACAGCCACAGCAGGACGATCACAGTTCACCCTCCAGCAAGCGGACTCGTGGAAACAGGATTTCGTCTTCCAGGCGCACGTGCAGGCGCATGTCGGCATCCAACGCTTGCAGCCTTCCAAAGAGGGCGCCGCAAATCGCAGCCGGTCCTGGCGAACCGGAATAGCCTCCGGTCAGATCCAGCATGCTGCCGATCTGGCGCTTCTCGCCCTCGTGGTCCTCTTCCATGATGCCAATTGGGTTTGCAATCGATCCGAACGAAAATCGCGGCATCCCGGCGCCGGAACGCGCCGCGGTTTCAATTCGGCGGATGAACGGGAACAGGACCTCTTCCTCTTTCCTCAAGTGGAGTTCCAGTTCGCGCTTAAAGAAACCAAAGGTTCGCTTCAGCGGCGTCAAAGTATTGGTGTTCGAGCGGCCGTTGAGTTCGGCCAAACGGGCGATGGCGCGGTCCATCCAGGGCAGCTCAGCGCGCAGGTAAGCATGATGGTGTGCGATGATGTGCCCCATCAGATCATTCAGGCTACGCGCATCCCAATCCGCCGGTTCACACGCTGGTAATGCGCCACGCTCAGCCACTTGCCTTAGCACCTCCTGACGTCCGCGCTTTGGTTCGCCCTCAATTGTACTGGTCTACCGGAATTGCGTCTGTATGATTTTTGTCCTATTTGGCGTGATAAACGCTTACCGGCGTGACATCTGTCCTCAGTGCTATGACAAAAATCCTATTTCCAAAACGGCCCCTTCTCCGTGACATTAGGAGTGAGTCTCGGAGACTCCCGATGACCGCGGTAGAACGTCTGGCACAATTCGCGGCAGGTGCAACGTACGAGGATCTTTCTGACACAACTCGCCTGCAATTGAAGATCCGGATACTGGACGGCTTAGGCTGCGCCATCGGAGCATTGGAGGGTGAACCCATCCGCACGATTCGCAGGTATCTGTCGGAGTTTGATGCGGGCGGACCATGTACCCTACTCGGCGGCGGACAGGCGTCCCCGGACCATGCGGCCCTTTACAACGGTGCGGCCGTCCGCTACCTGGACTTCAATGACAGCTATCTGGCGAAAGGTGAAACCTGCCACCCGAGCGACAATCTGGCGCCAGTCCTGGCGGCGGCCGAGTACGCCGGTGCGGCGGGCCGCGAGTTCATGACCGCTCTCGCGGTAGCCTACCAGGTGCAATGCCGGCTTAGCGATGTGGCTCCTGTTCGCGCCGCGGGTTTCGATCACACGGTTCAAGGCGCTTATGCCGTGGCCGCCGGCATCTCGCGCGCCTTGCGCCTCGAGGCCTGCCAGGCGGCCCACGCGATCGCGATCAGCGGGGCGGCGCTCAATGCTTTGCGTGTCACACGGACCGGAAAGCTCTCGCATTGGAAAGGGCTGGCCTATCCCTTTATGGCCGCATGTTCGGCCACCGCCGTGCTGCTGGCGCGCCAGGGGATTACCGGCCCGCTGGAAGTCATCGAAGGTGAAAAGGGACTGATGGATGCGATCACCGGTCTTTTTGAGATTGACTGGTCACGCGAAGATCTCGACCGGGCCAAGCGCACAATCCTCAAGAAATACAATGCTGAGATTCATTCCCAAACAGCCATCGAAGGAGTGCTGGAACTGAAGCAACATCATCATCTCGACCCGGCGAGTGTGGAACAGATCGACCTGGAAATCTTTGAAGTGGCCTATCACATCATTGGTGGCGGAGATGAAGGTGACAAGGCTTCCAACATTGTGACCAAGGAGCAAGCGGATCACAGCCTCCCCTACATTGTTGCGGTTGCTGTCCTGGATGGTGCTGTGATGCCTGAGCAGTACGCGGCTGAGCGGATTGGACGCTCCGACGTTCAAGCTTTGCTGCGGCGGATCAGGGTGAGTCCGAATCCAAACTACTCGGAGCGGTTCCCCACTGAGATGCCCTGCCGCATCACGGTTCGTCAGCGTGATGGCCGCACGCTGGTCAAGGAGATGCGGGACTATCCAGGCTTCTTCACTCGTCCGATGACCTGGGACATGGCGCGCGCCAAGTTTGAGCATCTGGCCGGACCGTACACCAGCGGGCCGCAACGGCAGGCCATCGCTGATGTGGTCTTCAAAATGGAAGATGCCCGCGCGGCCGACCTTACCAGGCTGCTGGCGGGCATCCACGCACCACAGGAAACAAGGAGGTAGTTGTGGCTGACCGTGCATTCTCTTTCTTGAGACTGAATCAACGCCAGCGCAAGCCGCGTTCCACCGGCCTCACAGAAGTCCGCGGCCCCTACTATACGCCGATGGGCAAGCGCTACCTGGAAGATCTCTTGGAGACGATGGGCGACTACATTGACACCCTCAAGTTTGCAGGTGGTTCGTTCACTCTCCTGGCCCGCGCGGCGCTCGTTGAACTGCTCGATCTCTGCCACCGTCACAATGTGCAGGTATCCACCGGCGGCTTCATCGAATATGTGCTCACTCAAGGAGACGAGGCTGTGGACCGCTACATCCGGGAATGCCGGGATGTGGGCTTCGACATCGTGGAACTTTCTTGCGGCTTTATTACGATTCCGGTTGACGACTGGCTTCGCCTGATTGAAAGAGTCCAGCGAGCCGGATTGAAAGCCAAGCCCGAAGTCGGCATTCAGTTCGGCGCGGGCGGCGCCACCGCGGCCGGCGAATTGGAGGTGGAAGGAACCCGCGATCCACGTTGGTGTATCCAAGTGGCGCGGAAGTTTCTAAACGCCGGCGCATATCAGATCATGATCGAATCCGAAGGAATCACCGAGAGCGTCCGCACATGGCGGACGGATGTCCCGGCGCAGATCGCCGATACGCTGGGACTTGAAAAGGTAATGTTTGAGGCCGCCGACCCGGAAGTTTTCTCATGGTACATCCGGAACTACGGCCCCGAAGTGAATCTGTTTGCCGATCACAGCCAGATCGTCCAACTTGAATGCCTGCGCTCCGGCATCTGGGGCACGGCTGCAACGTGGGGACGCATGCTGACATACAAGGGCGGACAAGAGAGGCCCGAATGACAAAGACAATGCAACCAAGACTTGAGTACGGGAAATTGGCGCCGGAAGCTGTGCAAGCCATGGCTGCGGTGGAGCGCTATGCGCGGAATTCCGGGCTGGAGACACGGTTGCTGGAGTTGGTCAGGCTGCGGGCCTCCCAGATCAATGGGTGCGCTTATTGCGTGGACATGCACACCAAGGATGCGCGCGTGCTGGGTGAAACAGAGCAGCGGCTCTATGCCGTTGCTGTTTGGGAAGAGACTCCTTTCTTCACAGAGAGAGAGCGGGCCGCGCTGGCCTGGACCGAGGCCGTGACTCTGGTGAGTCACGATCATGTGCCGGACAGCGTTTACGAGATCGCCCGCCGCGAGTTCAGTGAGAAAGAATTGATCGGCCTCACCATGGCTGTCATAGCGATCAACGGCTGGAACCGTCTGGCCGTCAGTTTTCGCGCGGCTGTGGGGAGTTATCAGCCGGCGGCCCAGAAAGCCGCCAGGGAGAAATGACCATGTTTGCTTTGAAACGAGCTTATGAGAAGGCGGCGCCCGAAGACGGGGCGCGATTCCTTGTGGAACGGCTTTGGCCTCGCGGCATCAAGAAGACCGATTTACGCCTGGATGGCTGGCTTAAAGATGTAGCGCCCAGCGACGCGCTCCGCCGCTGGTTTTCGCATGACCCGGAAAAGTGGCCGGAATTCCGGCGGCGCTATTTCACGGAACTGGACAGCCACCCGGAAGCCTGGGAGCAGCTTCAAGACGCCGGCCGCCACAGCCGGGTCACTCTGATCTACAGTTCCCACGATACGGAACACAACAATGCGCTCGCATTGAAGGACTACATTGAAGCTCACCTGAAGCGGAAGGCTGGCGCATCCCATGTCTGACCTGGCAACACCTCGCGGCGCCGCCCGCGCGATCGAGCCGACCGCGGGCCCGTCGCTGACATTCGATCTTCCCGAGCAAATCCGTGAACTCCGCCAAGAGCCGTACTGGCAAAGCGGCCGGAACGCCAAGACGCTCGTTAAGTACGACGACCTTCGCATCGTTCTGACGGCCATGCGCGCCAACACCACGATTCACGAACACCGCGCGGCGGGGCGCATCTCGGTGCAAACCATCGAAGGCCACCTGCGCATGCATGCGGGCGGCAGGGAGTTTGACCTTCCCGCGGGCCGCGTCCTCGTGCTGGACCGCACGATGCCGCACGATGTCGTGGCGCTCGAAGACAGCGCGTTCCTCCTGACCATAGCGTGGCCTGAAGGCACGGAGCACTGAGGGATGCGGCCTATCGCTCGCCCGCATCTGGTTGAACCACGGGCTCCCACTGGCCACTATGTGCTGAAAGGCGTATGGCGCTAATCTATGTGGCCGCTGGGGGTCTACTTCGCGATCGTTCTTCTGCTGGTGGCGGGCATGCTGCTGGTGTCCTACCTCCTGGGAGAGAGGCACCGGGAGCCGGCTACAGATTCACCTTACG
>JADZCI010000207.1 GCA_020851655.1 Bryobacterales bacterium | reverse complement strand
TTGGACGAGCCGTTTCGCAGTGTGCTGAGCACCGCCAACCGGGCCAATGTCACGTTCTATGCGGTGGACACCCGGGGCGTGGGCGCCGCCTCCAATGAGAGCGCCGCCGAGCAGATGCGCCGCGCGGCCAACATCACTGCCGAAGACGTGACCCGCACGGACGGACAGGTGAGCAAGGACGCCATTCTGGCAGCCGACACCGCGGAACTGAGCATGCGCAACAATGTCCAGCTTCCGTTGCGCGATCTCTCTGAATCCACCGGCGGATTCCTGGTCGGCGAAACCAACGATCTGCGGCCCGCTCTCCGGCAGGTCAGCGAAGAAGTCAACTCCTACTACGAAATTGCTTATAGCCCCGGGCTGGAATCCTACGACGGCCGCTTCCGAAAGACCCAGGTGGCCTTGAGCCGGAAGGATGTGCGGGTTCATGCCAGAAACGGCTATTTCGCGTTGCCCGCCAATGTCCGCGGCCCGGCGGTGCTGCCCTACGAATTCGCCCTGCTGAAGGCCTTGGCTTCCGTTCCTCTTCCCAAGGAGGTCGAGTTCCGGTCCGCCGCTGTGCGCTTTCAGCCGGGCGACGGCGCCACTCACGGCACCGTGCTGATCGAGGTGCCTCTGAACGGGATTGCCTTCACGCCCAACGAAACCAAAGGCATCTACAAAGCCCGCTTGTCCGCGGTCGCTCTCATCAAGAACCAGGCGGGAGAAGTCGTGCAAAAGTTTTCGCGCGACCTGCCCCTGTCCGGTCCGATTGCGCAGATCCCGCAGGTGAAGGGCGGCAACTTCATTTACAAGGAACAGTTGGAGCTTCCGCCGGGCCGCTACACGATCGAGGCCGCGGTGATGGACCACGAAGCCAACAAGTTCGCGGCCCGCAAGACCGCGCTGGTGATTCCGGCCAAATCCAGGGGGGTCGCCATCAGCGGCCTGTGTCTGGTGCGCAACTATCAGCCGAATGCAAAGGATCTACAGCCAGACGATCCCTTCCAGTTCCAGGGCGGCCGGATCACGCCTACGCTGAGCGGCGCCGTATATGCCGTTGCGGGCTCACAACTGTCGACGTTCTTTGTCGTGTATCCCGATCCGTCGATTCCGGAAAAGCCCCAGTTGGTAATCGAATATCTGGTAGACGGCCGGTCTGTCGGCAAAGGGGAGGTCCCGCTACCGCCGGCTGACGCCAGGGGCCGGATTCCCTATGTCATGTCCTCGCCCGCCGCGAACATGCCCCCCGCCACCTACCAGGTCAAGGCTGTTGTGAAACAGGGCCAGAGCATGGCGGAGGAATCGGCCTTTGTGACCATCTCCGCTCCAAAGTGAGACGCCTGTTCTCGGCATTGCTATGGAGTGTTTCGCTCGCGGCGCAACCTCCACAGCCCGTTTTTCACTCTGAAGCCAACGAGATTCTGGTCGATGTAGTCGTCCGGGACAAGAAAGGCAGAACCGTTCACGGACTGCGCGCCGGCGAAATCACCGTTCTCGAAGACGGAGCGACGCAAAGAGTCACGTCGTTTCGTGAAGTGCGCTCAGCGGGACCGGCGCCGGCACAGCCAGGAGGTGTGGAAGCGGCTCCGGATGCGCCGCCTGCCGGCGAGACGGTGAACACCATCCGGGTCGACCGGCAGGTACGCCTTGTGTCCATCGTATTTGACCGGCTGGGGCCGGACGGACGGCGGTTGTCACGCCAGGCGGCGCTTGATCTTGTCAGACGGGACTTGGGCGCCAACGTCTACTACGGCGTGTTCGCCATCGACCGGGATTTCCGCGTCCTGCAACCGTACACCAACGATCAGAACCGCCTCCGCAACGCCATCGAGCGCGGAACCAGCGGCGAACGGAGCAACTTCGAGGCAGACTCCATCGCTGAAGACCGGATGCTCCTGTCCACTCAGGGCGCATCGGGCGCCGCGGCCACCGCCTCAGCCGCGTCTCAGAGCGGCTCTGGACCCGTGGCCATCGACGGCGCCGCCATGTCTTCCGAGCAGGCGGGACGCATCGCCGGTGAGATGGCCGAGTTCGCCTCCATGATTACCCGCGACGAACTGGGCCGTACCTCCGTCTTTTCACTGTGGGCCGTCATCAAGGAACTGAGGCGCCTGCCCGGCAGAAAATCGGTCCTTTATTTTTCAGAAGGTCTGGTGCTGCCAAACGGCGCCGTACAGCAGTTCCGCTCCATGATCAGCGACGCCAACCGTTCCAACGTCACCGTCTACGCAATCGATGCCCGGGGACTGCGCGCCGGAGGTGATTCGGGACTGAACCGGAGCATGCTCGAGACAGCGGCCCAGCGGAGCGCCTGGGCCCGCAACACGCAAACCGAGGATGCCGCCGGGCAGAGAGCCGAGTCGCGCACATTCGATCTGGCGATGGATTCCATTCGCGCCAACCAGCAGGTGGCGCTCGCCGAGTTGGCCGAATCCACAGGCGGCTCGCTCATGGCTAATACCAACGACTTTCGGCCCTTCCTCAACAAGCTCAGCGAAGAGTTCAACACGTACTACGAGATCACCTACCGTCCACCCAACTCCGAGTATGACGGCCGCTTTCGCGAGATCCAGGTCAAAGTCAACCGTCCCGGCATTTATGTCCAGGCGCGCAATGGCTATTTTGCGCTGCCACCGCTCGACGGGCAGACGGTGTACCCGTACGAAGTGCCGCTGCTCAAGGCGCTGGGCCGGACCCCGTTGCCGCGCGACCTCGATTTCCGCGCCGGCGTCCTGCGCTTCCGCCAACAGAATGGCGTTCAGCAGGCACTGCTGGTTTTCGATCTTCCTCTCAAGAACGTCGCGTTTGTGAGGGATGAGGCGGCCAGAAAGTACCGGACCCACATCTCGACTCTTACGCTCATCAAAGACGCACAGGGCCGTGTGATGGACAAGCTCTCTCGCGATGTCCCGCTCAACGAACCGCTCGACAAGCTCGAAGGCTTCCAGCAAGGCCGCCTGATTGTGACGCGCCCGGCGCGCCTGCGGCCGGGACGCTACACCGTGGAAAGCGTGATTGCCGACCTGGAAGGACAACGCGTCTCCGCCCGTAAGACGGCGGTCGTGATTCTTCCGGCGGCGCCAGGCCCGGCGATCAGTGAGATGTCTTTGTTGCGCCGCATGGACAAGCTGCCCGATGTTCCCGATCCGTTCGATCCGATGATCCTGCCGTCGGGGCGCGTAGTGCCAACCCTGTCCGACACGATCCCCGCCGGCGCCGGCTCCCTGCTGTCGGTCTTCTTCGTCCTGTACCCCACGGGCACCGCAGCCCCCCAACTCATCTTGGATCTCTTGCAGGACGGAAAGCTCCTGGCCCGCTCGCGCCCGGAACTCGGGGCGCCGGACCCGCACGGCGCAATACCCTACGTGGCTAACACGCCTGTTGAGTCGCTCAAACCGGGCCAGTATGAGTTCCGGGCCACACTGCTCGAAGGCGGCAAGGGCGCCCGGCGAAGTTTGTTTGTCACTATCGAGTAAGTCGCCTTATTCGATGAATCCGCCGCGCGCCGCGGCGTGGTGATTCAAGCTGAGTACACGCGGACCGCCTTCGCTACCATAGAAGCTATCGGACCCGATGGATTTACACCGTAGGCGCTTCCTGACCGCGCTGGCCGGACTCTCCGCCTCGCTCACCAGCCGGCTCCAGGGTGCGGCGGCTCCGATTTTCAACCTCGTTCCTCCGTCCCGGAGCGGGATCGTCTGGAAGCACGACAACGCCATGTCGCCGGAACGGTACCTGCCGGAAACTCTGCCTCCGGGGTGCGCCTTCTTCGACTACGACAATGACGGCTGGATGGACCTGTTCTTCGTCAACAGCGGTCCGTGCGACTTCTTCACTCCCAAGGCGCCGTTGAAGAACGCGCTTTACAAGAACAACCGCGACGGCACGTTTACCGATGTCAGCGAGAAGGCCGGCGTGGCCGTGACCAAAGGCTTCGGCATGGGTGTTGCCGCCGGCGACTTCAACAACGACGGTTACACCGACTTGCTCGTCACCGCTTACGGCAGGCCCACACTTTACCGGAACAACGGCGATGGGACGTTTGCCGATATCACGGAAAAGGCCGGACTCACCGCACCGCCATGGACCACGAGCGCCGTCTGGTTCGATTACGACAACGACGGACTGCTGGACCTGTTTCTATGCGGGTTCGTCAACTACGCTCCCGACCAGCGCTTCGCCTGCGGCGACAATAAACTCGGCCGCAAGTACTACTGCATACCCCGGGTGTTCAAAGGTTCGCCGAGTTTCCTGTACCGGAATAATGGCGACGGCACGTTCAAGCTGGTGAGCCAGGGGACCGACATCGAGAAAGCGATGGGGAAAGCCCTCGGCGTCGTGGCGACCGACATCAACAACGATGGGTTGACGGATCTGTTTGTGGCCAACGATACGGTTCAGAATTTCCTGTTCATGAATCGGGGCAAAGGCAAGTGGGAGGAAATCGCGCTGGCCGCGGAGGTGGGGTTCAGTCAAAACGGGCAGGCGCGCTCCGGCATGGGCGTTGACGCATCGGACTTGAACGGCGACGGATGGGAAGACCTCTTCGTGGCCAACGTCGACCAGGAAATGTTCTCGCTTTACGAGAACAACAAGAACGAGTCGTTCACCGACACCGCCCACCGCCATACCGTCGCACAGGCGACACGCCTCCTCAGCGGCTGGGGGCTCAAGTTCTTCGACTACGACAACGACGGATTGATCGATCTCATCCTGGCCAACGGCCATCCCGACGACATGATCGAACAGTATTCGCAGCAGGTGAAGTACAAAGAGCCGCTTCTCCTGTTCCACAACGAAGGCGGAAAGCTTCGCAATATCAGCGCCGAAGCCGGGTCCGCATTCGCCAAGGCGTATCCTGCGCGCGGGTTGGCGGTGGGCGACTACGACAACGATGGACACCTGGACGTTCTGGTCGGCAATTGCGGCGAAGAACCTGCTCTGATGAAGAACAGCGCAGCTTACGGCAACCACTGGCTCGGGCTGAAACTGGTTGGGACCGTTTCCAACCGCGACGCCATCGGAACTCGCATCACCTGGTCGGCGAGCGGCGTCAAACGCAGCCGCCTCAAGAATGGCGGCGGCAGTTATCTCTCTTCGCACGATCCGCGGGAGATTCTCGGCGCGGGGCGGAATGCGAAAATCGATTGGGTGGAAATCCACTGGGCCGCGCCGTCCAAACGGGTCGACCGCTTCGAGACACTTCCCATTGACCGCTATGTCACCATCACTGAAGGCAAAGGCCTGGAAAGCTGACACCGGCAGCCACGGCGCGGCTGATTGATGGAGCGTTTCTTCGTCCACCAGCTTTCGCACCTTGCCTTCCGGCGCTTTCGCCCGGCCCGTTTGAAGCGCTTCTATGAATGGTTTCGTATCGATGCGTCCACCCGCATCCTCGACCTTGGCGGCACTCCATACTTCTGGCAGTTGGCCGGCGAAATCGGGCTGCCGGCTCCGGCAGTCACCGTTCTCAACCTGGTTCCTCCCGCCGAACCGCCGCCACCGGGGATCCGGTGGGTGATCGGCGACGCCATCAAGCTCCCGTTTCAGGACTCGTCGTTCGATGTCGTCTTTTGCAACTCGCTCATCGAGCACTTGTACACGCGCGAGGCTCAGCAGCAGTTAGCCGGTGAGATTCGCCGGGTTGCATCCCGCTACTTTGTGCAGACGCCTTCCCGGTACTTCCCCGTGGAACAGCACCTCATGGGCCTTGGTGTGCACTGGGCGCCCCGATCGATGCGGCCGGCGCTGATGCGTTGGACCACGCTCGCCGGGCTGACTGCCAAGTTCGACATGCAACACTGCCGCGACTTCAGCCGCGAACTCAAGCTGCTCGGCCGCCGTGATCTCTTAGCGCTGTTTCCCGGTTCGCGCATTGTGGTCGAACGCTTCTGTGGCTGGGAGAAGTCGCTGATCGCGGTCCAGGATTAGCCGAATTCAAGGCCGGCCATGGCGACGATTCGCGGCGAGGGGGGCACGTACTCTCCACCACGCCGCATCCGGACCATGTGCCTCATGGGGTCAAACCCGAAAGCGCGGGCCAGGTGGACGATTCCAGGGCTGGCGGGAATCAAATCCCAGATCACCGCTTCCCCGCGCAGGCCAGCCAGAAACTTCACCAACAGGCTGCGCGCCACATCGACGTCGACGGCCACACATGGACCGAAGTACGACGCAATCCGCCCGGGACGTCCAAGCGCGTAGCCCTGGTTCTCAATGGCGAACCCCGAGCCGCCGTCCATGAGATCGAGCAGCCTGGAACGGTCGGCGCCGAACGCGGCGGAGTCCAACTTGACCCAGTCCTTCACGTCAAAAGCGCCCATGGCGGAGTCGTCCGGCTTTTCGTCGGACGCGCGCCGGAACCAGCGCTCCACGGGATAGTCGGAAACGAACCCGAGCTTTTCGTACAGAGGCTGGCCCATCTCGGTTGCGTCGAGCATGGATCGCGACACATCCTGCGATTCCAGCCACTCCAGCGCATGGACCATCAGGCGGCGCGCCAGACCGCGCCCGCGATATTCAGGACGCGTCAGAACCATGCCGATCCAAACAAGGTCCCCGCCATGCCGTACCGCCGTGGTCGTGGTGACCACCTGCCCGTCCTGCTCGACACAGAAACAACCGTCGGGATCGAGGTTCAACAGCCGTTTCCAATCCGCCTTGGTCTGGTTCCAGCCCGCGATCGTCGAAAGTTCGTATGCCTGTGGGACGTCGCTTTCCCGCAGCCGTCTGATCTCGGCCATGACGCTCCTACCTCAACCACCGGTCAAGGTTCTCAGCCACAAAGGTATCATCAGTCAAGTGCGGATATGAGCCGCACACCCGGTCCAGCTCCGCGGCTTGACCAGGAGACAAATCTTCGTTGGGATTCAGGCACCACCTGCCCGCCAGCAAACCCTGTCTCCGCAAGACTTCGTTGATCCCGGGTATACACCCGTGAAACTGATTTGCGGCATCGAACACGGCGGCATTGGCATCGGTGAGTTGCGCTCCCAGCATCAGCATTCCGGGGTGTAGGGATTTGAGCATTTCCACAGCCCGGCGCGTCCACACCGCCCACTGCCCGAGCAGCCCGCCGGCAATTCTCAGCCTCACGCCGCCAAATTCAAACCCGGTCAACAGGTCGGCCACGATGTTGTCGTCGTTACCCGTGTAGAGCGCGATCTCGACGGCGCGGCCCGATTGTGCAATCGCGCGAACGACATCGATGGTCTGGTAGCGGTTGAACGGCGCAATCTTGACCGCCACCACATTCGGGATCCCGGCAAACTCGCGCCAAAAGTCGAACGGCAGCACGCGGCCGCCCACAGCAGGTTGCAGATAGAATCCGAAGACCGGCATGACTTCAGCCAGCGCGCGGACATGCTCGATCAGTCTCGCTGTGGGCGCGTCCCGCAGCGCGCCCAGGCTTACCAGCGCGGCGTGGTAGCCGAGACCCTCCGCGGTCTGAGCTTCTTTGAGTGCCTTTGCCGTATCGCCGCAAACGCCGGCAATGCGTAGCGCGTCGCGCTGCTTCATCTCTTCGGCCGCCAACTCGAGAACGGGCTGGAAGAGTCCATACCTGGCATCCCGAATCTCAAACTGCGTCGTGTGAACGCCGACCGCAATGCCACCGGCGCCCGCGTCCAGATAGTAGCGGGTGAGAGCGCGCTGGCGCCGCTCGTCCAGCGTCCTTCGCTCCGTCAGCGCCAGGGGATGCGCGGGGATGACCATCCCAGCCGCCAGCCGCCGCCGCAATTCAGAACTTTCCATCGCGAACCTCGAAGTGCGTAGGCTTATTCAGCGTTCTCCCACCCGCAACCGTCCATTCAGCAATCCAATCCATGATTTTCTCGACCGCCACGCGGGGCGCTCCGAATTCCCTCGCGCACCAGTTCGCGTTGCTCAACAGGGCGGTCGGCGATTCGCTGCCCGTGAAGCGCGCCTCCCTGCCGAGGCGCGCCGCAAAAGCGTTGGCCACTTCTCGAACGGAAAGTGTCTCGGGACCGGTCAGGTTCAACGGAACCGCCGGAGAACCGCAAAGCCGGAAGCTGCGCAGGCAAACCGAGTTGGCATCCCCCTGCCAGATCACGTTGACGAATCCCATGGTCACGTCCACGGCTTCGCCCGCCTGAACCTTGCGCGCGATCTCGGCCAGCACTCCGTAGCGGAGTTCAACCGCATAGTTTAGCCGCAGCAGGACCACACGGGTTCCATTTGCCCGGGAGAAATACTCGAACACGCGTTCCCGCGCCAATGCCGATTGGCCGTATTCGCCCACGGGCTCGGCTCTGGCGTTCTCAGCGCAGCCGCCGGAATCGACCGGGGAGAACGGGTAGACGTTGCCGGTCGAAAAGGCCACGATTCGGGAATCCGCATAGCGCTGCGCCACGAGTCCGGGCAAATAGGCATTGGTGGCCCATGTCTCGGCGTTGTTAGATTCAGTCCCGAACTTGCGGGCAGCCATATAGATCACGTTTGGCGAATCCGGCAGACCATCCACCGCCCGCCGCTCCAGCAGGTCGACCGCGATGGTCCGGACGCCCCATTCTTCCAGTTGGCGCCGGGCTGCGGGATCGGAGAACCGCGAAACCGCGATCACCTCGGCGCCGGCGCGCGCGGCGCGGTGCGCCAGACTCGGACCCATCTTGCCGCCACATCCCAGGATGAGCAGCGGCCCGGAGAGCGGCCGCATCGCCTCACGGTCCTCATCGTAGGGTTGGCTCAACTGGTCTTCCAGTTCGAATTCAGTCATCTACACGACAGGATGATACAGACGGCGCCTGGTTTGCTGAGATACGGCCCACAATAACACGCCACAATGGAATCGGACCGCCACCATGACTCATCCGCTGCCACAGCAAAACACTTACTCCCACCGGCTCGCGCCGACGCCACTAGCGCCTGTCCAGATCGATGCCAGCGACCCGCCCATCTGGTGCAAGCTGGAGTTTCTCAATCCCAGCGGCTCGACCAAGGACCGCATCGCCCGCTACATTCTCGAAAAGGCGTGGCGTGAAGGGCGGATCGGTCCGGAGTCGACTGTCGTGGAGGCCTCCTCCGGGTCCACCAGCATCGCCATGGCGCTCGCCTGTGCGCAGTTGGGCGTGAGATTCATCGCCGTGATGCCGGAAGGTGTCTCAAACGAGCGCATCCTGATCATTCGCGGTTATGGCGGGCGGATACGCTTCACGCCCAAGGACACAGGAGTCCGCGGCGCCATCGCCGAAACTCAGCGGATGCGCCAGGAAGATCCGGGTATATTTCTTCCCTGCCAGTTCTCTAACCCGGAGAACTCCGACGCTCATCGCCTTGGCACCGCCCGCGAGATCCTGGACCAGGCGCCGGGAGGTTTCGTCGACGCCGTGGTCAGCGGCGTCGGCACGGGCGGTACTCTGGTCGGCCTGTTCCAGGGTTTGAGAGACGCCGGTTGTCCCGTGGCGCCGGTTCACGCGCGGCCGGTCGAGCTGAGCGGGTCACCCGATGTCGAATGCTGCAGCTTCAGTTGCCGTATTCCCGGAGTGGTGGACTCCATTTCCACGATCTTCCGCAGCGAGGCGCTGCCAGGACTCATGACGATCGAGGTTGACGACAGCGACGCAATCGACACCACTCGTCAACTCATTCACCGCGGCTTTCCAGTTGGGCCAAGTTCCGGCCTCAACTACCGCGCCGCGGTGCTTGCCGCGCGCGCGCTCGGCTCGCGCGCGCAAGTGGTCACCGTCTTTCCCGACAGAATGGAACGCTATTTCACAACCGAACTATTTCGCCCGATGCAGTGCGCGTCAGACTGAAGCGCGAGATCTCCTCCGCATCCACCATCCCGCGGCGGCCAGAGCGGCGATCAAGACGAACACCCAAATCCAGGCGCCAGACCGCCGGGAGGTCAGTTCCCCCTTGTCCCGCGCTTGACGGACCTTCAACAAGTCATCCCGCAGTTCGGGAAACGGCAAGTCCTCGATCCGCGCGACGGGGATCGACCCGCGGATTCGGTCGAATTCCGGCCGCCGCCCGCCGCCGTCCGTCGGAAGAGCCTTGGCCCACTGCTCCACCTCGCCGAGCCCCTCGAAGTATTTCGATTCGACCGTGAGCGGGAACAGGGTGGTCTTGCCCCGCATGTGGTGCTCGATCATGGCGTTGACGTCGTTGCACACGCCCAGCCGGTAGTACCCGCCCCAAGGCAGGCCGGGGTTCTTCTCGTGGACCGTCCGGTAGGCCCGCACGATCGCCCCCGCCGAACGAATCACCTCCAGCGCCTGTGAGCCCTCGTATTTGTGTGCGACGTCGCCCATCACCCATCCCTGGTCTTTGGTGTCAACAGCGCGGAATTCCGCCTTGCCGTCGATGCCAAAATAGATTGAGACTACGGCGTTGATCGGACCCTTGACCCACAGTTCGTGCTGCGAGTGCCCCACCGGAACCAGCAGTGTCCGGTTGGCGCCCGGCACTTCCAACTCTGTGTCCAGCCAGAAACCGGTAAAGACGTCCTGGCCCCGATATCGCAGGTCGCCGAAGTTAGCGAAATAGCGCGCATCCCGCACCTCGTAGGTGTGCCCCGATTTTCCGAGTAACTCGATGAGTCCCTCAGGGGTCGCAGCCTTGCCGGTTTCGGTGGCAATGGTGAACTTTCCCTGTCCTAGTGACAGCTTGTTGAGCGCTTCGGCAAGGCGCGTGCTATTGGCGTGCCACTTGCCCAGTTCCGGGTGAGGATCTTCGCCCCACACCAATCCAAAGCCGAGGTCTTTGCTCAGCTCCGCCGGATTGATCGCCGGCTCTGCCGCCGGAAGTCCCAGCTTCCCGGTTCCGGCCGGAGGCGGCGGCAGTGTCCCGGACGCCGGTTTGCCCATCACCACCACGGCAAGCTTCACAGTCCGGCCCAAGGCTTCGACGGAGAATCCCGGAAAATGATCGACCTTCCGCCAGTCCTTGCCAAGCACCAGTTGCCGCAGGCGCCGGATGTGTTCCTGACCCAGAATCCCATCGGCGGCCGGGTTCAAATCCAGGCGCCGGAAGAACTCATCTCTCACCTCCGGCTTTTGCGACAGCTCTTCCATGAGCTTCGACAACGGAATCGTATTTGGAAGGTCCTGTCCGGCGGCGGCGGCGAGCGCGATCAGAAAAGTGAGCAAGCGCATTTTTGCCATGCTAGCAGCTTGCCGCCGTGTGACAATGAATAGTTTCCCTACGGGAGATCCCCGGCGATGACTTTCCGCGAAGTACTGTCCATTGTCTCCGTGCGCCGCCTGTGGCTGGCCCAACTGGTGAGCGTCTTTGGCGATTTCCTCTGCATCTTCGCCGTCTTCAGTGTCGCCACGTTCCGGCTGCATGCCAACGCCGCTCAACTCAGCCTGCTGCTGGTGTTCTACATGCTCCCGCTGGCGGTCGTCAGCCCGCTCGCCGGCGTGCTGGTGGACCGCTGGAGCCTGAAGCGCACGATGATCACAAGCGATCTGATACGCGCGTTAATCGCCGCGAGCATGTTTTTCGCGACGCGGGTCGAGCACTTCTACGCCATCTTCGTGGCGTTGAGCATTGTGTCCGCTTTCTTCGTACCGGCGCAGTCGGTCACGGTACGTCTGCTCGTCCCCTCGCAGGGACTCCTGACAGCCAACGCTCTCATGGCGCAAGCCATGCAGGTGACGCAGATTGTCACGCCCGCCATTGCCGGCATCATGGTCGACACCGTCGGGCCAAACATCGCCTACGGTTTCGACGTGTTCAGTTTCCTGTTCTCGGCGTTAATGGTCTCGGGCATCTCCTACCACCGCGAGCCCCAGCCGGCCAAGTCGCTCGCTATCATGCACCGCGAAATGTCGGAGGGGCTGAAATTCATCTTCACCCACAGCGCCGTGTCCTTTGTCATGATCGCCATGACGATCGGGATGTTCGCCATCCGCTGCTTCGGCGCGTTGATGGCCGTTTACGTCCGTGACATTCTCTCCGCCACCTCCTCGCTGTTCGGCGTGCTGAATTCGATGGTGGGACTGGGCATGATCATCGCCACCCAGTTCATACACCGCGCCGGAAAGGACAAGCCGGCAAAAAGCCTGGTGGTGTTCGGCCTGCTGGTCGCCGGATGCTTCATTGCGTTTCTCGCGGCGCTCGGAACGGTCCCCACGACGTTTCTGGGGATGCTGGGGCTCGGCTTCGGTGTCGCTTTTGTATTCATCCCGGCCCAGACGCTTCTCCAGCAGGTCACCCCGATGGCGATGCTCGGCCGGGTGAGCAGCAGTTTGATATCGGCGCTGGCGTTTACACAAGTCACCGCCCTCACGCTCTCGGGAGGGCTCGCCCAGGTGATCGGGATCCGGAACCTCTACTTTGGCAGCGCCGCGTTGCTCATCCTGCTCTCAGTGGCCGGTTACCGTCAATTGACGGCGGCAAGCCAGCCACCGCTGGAAGTGTCACCCGTTGGGACGGAAGTTCCCATCTCTGAACAGACCTCCTGAATATCAGCCCTTTAGATTCAGCCGCCAGCCGCGGCCCCAGGATTGCTCGCTACTCCGCGACAGGAGCGCTTTGGCATGCCTGACAACACACCTCACCGCGAAGAGATCCCTTATGGGCTGAGAATTTCACAGGATTGCCGGTACCTGGAGGAGAATCCCGGCGAGATTGCCGTCCTGCTCGCCATGATGGAAGGCATCGTCGCCGATAAGCGGCTATCCAATATTGCGCAGGACCTCAACAGCCGGGGTTATTCAACCCGCGACGGCGAGCCGTGGAACCAGGTGTCCGTATTTCACATGCTGCCCCGTCTCATCGACATGGGACCGAGGATGTTCGCCCAGGAAGAATGGCGTGAGCGGCGGAAACACATCCGCGTCACCGTAACTTAGCCGGCCCCCAGGCCATCTCGCAAGCCCATACAATGGAGAACCATGGGGCGTTCCGTGATCTTCTTTGCACTCGCCTCGGCGCTGTGGGCGCAGCCGCGAGACTACCCGGTCAAGCCCGTCCCTTTCACGGCGGTTCGCGTCACAGACTCTTTCTGGGCTCCGCGGATCGAGATCAATCGCACCGCAACCATCCCGTTCGCCTTCCAAAAGGACGAAGAGACGGGACGGGTGGACAATTTCATCCGTGCCGCAAAAGTCCTGCGTGGCGAACCGCTCGAGAACCGGAAGCCGCCCGGCTACCCGTTCGACGACACGGACGTGTACAAGGTCATCGAAGGCGCGGCGTACTCGATGCACGTTCACTCCGACCCCAAGCTGGAAGCCTATGTCGATAACCTCATAGGCGAGATTGCGGCAGCCCAGGAGCCGGATGGGTATCTCTACACGACGAGGACTATCGATCCGGCTCATCCGCATCCGTGGGCGGGCTCGCAGCGCTGGCAGTTAGAAGCCGTTGACAGCCACGAACTCTACAACCTGGGCCATCTCTACGAAGCGGCCGTCGCTTACTACCAGGCCACCGGCAAACGGAACCTTCTGGACATCGCAACCCGCACCGCGGACTTGTTAGTCCGCACCTTCGGTCCCGGCAAGCAATCCATCTGGCCGGGACACCAGATTACAGAGATGGGATTGGCCAAGATGTACCGCGCGACCGGCAACCAGCAGTACCTGGACCTGGCCAAGTTCATGCTTGACGCGCGCGGTCCCGATGGACGGCCCGGAAGCGGCCGCACCTACAACCAGTCCCACATGAAGGTGACCGAACAGACCGAAGCCGTGGGCCACGCCGTTCGGGCCACCTACATGTACTCGGGCATGGCCGATGTCGCCGCGCTCACCGGCGATGAAACCTATGTCAGGGCCATTGACCGGATCTGGGAGAACACCGCGGGCCAGAAACTCTACATCACCGGCGGAATCGGCGCCACCAGTTCCGGCGAGGCATTCGGAGCCGGCTACGAACTGCCCAACATGACCGCCTACAACGAGACGTGCGCCGCTATCGGAAACGATCTGTGGAACTACCGTCTCTTCCTCCTGCACGCCGACTCGAAATACATCGACGTGATGGAGCGGACCCTCTACAACGGCCTGATTTCGGGTGTGGCCCTCGACGGCAAGACCTTCTTCTACCCCAATCCGCTGGAATCGAACGGGCAGCACGCCCGCAGCCCCTGGTTCGGCGTGGCCTGCTGTCCCAGCAACATTTCCCGCTTCATGCCCTCGATTCCGGGATACGTCTATGCGCAAAGGGGCGGCGGGCTCTGGGTCAACCTCTACATGGCATCCACCGCGAGCGTCAAGCTCGACAACGGCCGGTCTGTGAACATCGTCCAGGAGACGCGCTATCCGTGGGAAGGCCAGATCAGGCTTAAGCTCGATCCGGATGAGGCGGCGAGTTGGACGCTGAACCTGAGGATCCCCGGATGGGCGCGGAACCAGCCGGTACCGAGCCGCCTCTACCGCTTCGAAGGTGGCGATTCGGGCCAAGTGACCCTGAAGGTTAATGGCGCCCCGGCCGCCCTGGAAATGAACGCCGGCTACGCAGCCATCACCCGCCGCTGGAAGGCCGGAGACGTGGTGGATCTGAACTTGCCAATGCCTGTGCGACGGGTCGGCGCCGCCGCCGAGGTTGTGGCGGATCGCGGCAGAATCGCGCTGCAACGCGGTCCCATCGTCTATGCGGCCGAGTGGCCCGAGTTCCCTGATGGCAGGGTTCGCAACCTCGTGCTGCCCGCCGGCGCCCCGCTCACCGCCGAGTTCCGGCCTAATCTCCTCAACGGGGTGATGGTGGTTCGAAGCCGGGCCATTGCGCTGGCCTATGACGAGCACGGCGCAGCGGGCAAGAAGCCGGTGGAGTTCACCGCGATTCCGTATTATGCCTGGGCCAACCGCGGACGCGGACAGATGGTGGTGTGGATTCCGGCGAGTGAAGCCTCGGCGCGCCCGGCGCCCTTCCCTACTCTGGCCACCACGGCGCAAGTGACGACGTCAGGCCGCAAAAACCCCAGGATGATTAATGACGGCGAGGAGCCAGAATCATCGGCGGATGGATCGTCCTACTTCGATTGGTGGCCCACCAAGGGCGCCACGGAATGGGTGGAGTACGCGTTCGCCCATCCCACAAAAGTCGCCGAGGCTCAGGTGTATTGGTTCGATGACACGGGACACGGGCAGGTCCGGGTTCCGGCCTCGTGGCGTGTCTTGTACAAGGAGGGTACCGAATGGAAGCCCGTAGCGGCTGGGGTTCCGTACGGTGTGGAGAAAGACCGCTACAACCGGGTGACCTTCACTCCGGTTACGACGACCGCCCTGCGGCTTGAAGTCACGATGCAGCCGCGGTGGTCGGCCGGACTCCAGGAATGGAAGGTGAAGTGACGCCATGGTCCGCCGAACGCTGTCATGGCTTCTCTGGGGCATTTCGCTGCTCGCCATGGATGTCCGCACCACTTTCGAGGGCGGCAGCCTTGGCCGGATCGAGAAGGTAGCCAACAACCACTATCGCCTCGGCGCCAAGGGCGAGGCGGACCAGGATGGGCGCAACCGGCAAGCCAACTGGTATTACTTCCGGGTGGACGGGGCGCCCGCGGCGGAATTGATCTTCGACATCGTCGATCTGCCGGGCGAGTACAACTACAAACCCAATCGAGGCGCGATCACCGCCGACACACCTCCGGTCATCAGTTACGACCGGAAAGAATGGAAGCACGTCGAAAACTTCGAATACGACGCCTCGGAGCCCAAACTCCGCCTGCGCATCAAACCCGCCTCGGCGCAGTTTTGGATCGCGCACTGCCCGCCTTATACGAACGCAACGCTGCACCGGCTACGTTCCGAGTTGGCCGCGCAGCCGGATTTTCGCGAAGAGGTCATAGGCCAGACCGCCGGCGGACGGGACATGCCTCTGTGGACCATACCGGCGCCGCGTAAGGGCAAAGCGACCATCTGGCTGATGTTCCGCCAGCATAGTTGGGAAACGGGCAGCTCGTGGGCCGGCGAGGGCGCGGCGCGGTTTCTACTGGCGCGCACACCCGAATCGGCCCGGCTTCGCGAGCAAGTGAACTGGAAAATCTTCCCGCTCTGCGATCCCGATGGCGTTGCCCGCGGCGGTGTCCGCTACAACGTGAATGGCTTCGATCTGAACCGCAACTGGGACGCCGTGGACGCGGCAAAGATGCCGGAGATCGCCGCACAAAGAAGCGCCATCAAGGCATGGCTCGACTCCGGCCACACCATCGACCTGTTTCTCTCGCTGCACAACACCGAGACCGCGGAGTACCTGGAGGGACCTCCGGATGAGTCCGCTCACCGCGTGCTCGCCGAACGGGTGTTCCGGCTGCTTTCCAAGGACACGACGTTTGCGCCAACGCGTCCTCTCTTCTACGCCGCGCCCACGACCACCGCGGGAAAGCCGGGCCGCATGACCGTTTCGCAAGGCTTGTCGCGCGACTTTGGCGTTCCGGCTTTCATCATGGAGCAACGGGTCTCACTGAATCCTAAGCTCGGCCACCTGCCCGAAGTTCCAGACCGTCTCCGTTTCGGCGAAGAACTCGTGAAAACACTGGCCGCCGCCGTGACGATCCGGTAAGCTCATAGCAGATGCGCTCCCTGATCTGGCCGGCAATTCTAGTGTCCGCACACAGCCTCTGCGCCCAGGATTGGCACGCCTGGTCGCCTCGAGACGAGATCACTCCCAAGCTATCCCGGCAGGGCGATGAACTGATCGCCGAAGGGAAAGGCAACCCCGCCGTGTTTGGCGGGTGGGAGCGGTCCTTTTCCGGGGTCGTCCCAGGGCACTGGTACCGCCTCGAACTCCGCTACCGGGCGACCGGGTTGACCTACGAACCACTTCAAACGCCCGTCCGCCTCGACTGGCAAACCGCCGCCGGAAAACGCGCGGGACAGCCCGACTATGTGTGGCAGGTTTCAACCGAAGGCGATTGGCGGGTAGCGTCGCTCACGGCGCCGTCGCCGGAAAAAGCTTCGTCGGTCAATGTGCAACTGATCCTGCAAAACGCGCCGAATGCCGCCATCCGCTGGAAGGACGTGGAGTTCAAGCCGGCAGGCGCCCCCAAGCCGCGTGTCGCCCGCATCGCCACAATCCGCCTGCACCCGCGTGGCGCCGACCCGGTTGCCCGCTTCATTGAGACGGCTGACGCGCGAGTGCCCGCCGGCTCCGACATCATCCTTCTGCCGGAAGGCGTCACGGTTGTGGGAACCGGCAAGAAGTACGCCGATGTGGCGGAGGCAATCCCCGGACCAACCACACAGCGGTTGGGCGAACTGGCGCGGCGCAAAAACGCCTGGGTAGTCGCTGGAGTCTACGAGCGCGACGGCACGGCCATCTACAACACGGCCGTCCTCATCGGCCGCGCCGGCCAGTATGCCGGCAAGTATCGCAAGATCTACATCCCTCGCGAAGAGTTCGAGGGCGGCATCACTCCCGGTTCCGGCTTCCCGGTCTTTCAGACGGACTTCGGCACGGTTGGCATGATGATCTGCTGGGACGTCCAATACCCGGACCCCGCGCGCGGCTTGGCGCTGCGGGGCGCGGAACTGATCCTTATGCCCATCTGGGGCGGCAACGAGACACTGGCAAAAGCGCGCGCCATCGAGAACCACCTCTTTCTGGCCTCGTCCGGCTATGACTTTCCGTCGCTCGTCATCGACCCGGACGGTGAGACGCTGGCGCGTACGGAAGAAGACGGCGCCGTCGCCACCGCGACAATCGACTTAAGCAAGCGCTATGCCGATCCGTGGCTTGGAGACATGCGCGCGAGGTTCTTCCGCGAACTGCGGGGCGACATCGCCACCGACCCACCGTCCCGCCGCTGATCACTCAACCGGTTCCACCACCACGCGCGTCGGCTTTGCCGCGGCGCTCAGGGAATCGATGTCAAAGTGCTTGTACAGATCGAGCACAAATGGCTCAGGCGCCTCGGTGTAGTCCACCGGCACATCCAGCAGGTTCCGCAAAGATCCACGCGCTTGACTCAGGATCGCCTCGGTGAACATGCCGGGCGAAAGCGCGGCGGCGGTCAAGGCCGCCATCTCTGTCCGCACGCCGGAGGTCTCAACGCGCACTTCCTTAGCGCCTGAAGTTTGTCTGGCCCAGCCGGCGAGAGCCGTCAGTTGCGCCGCCTGCAAAGCCAGCGGCCTTTCGCCAGCCGCGGTGAACATCTGCGCGTAGTGAGACGGGCCGGGATCCCGGGGAGCGGAATCACCGTGCAGGAACAGATCGATGGCAAAAACGTTCTCGCCGCGGTTGACCCGGCCGGAAACCTCCGCCCCCGCGCCGGCTTTGCCTTTATCGCTCAGAATCAAAGTCGCGCGGGCGTCTCGCGGAGCCAGCAAGGCGCGCAGCCAGACGGCTGTCGCCGTCAAGCCATTGTCAAACTCGATGCGGTAGGAGCACGTCTCCAATCCTTTGCTCTTGCTGTTACGCAGAGGCCACACGCGCGTGATAGCGGACGGCTTGTAGCGCAAGATCGATCGCAAATCGCCGCCTGGCGCTCTGCGCGCGGCCAGTTGCCTGGCGACACCAAGAATCGTCAGGTTATCCCGCGGCAGTCCGGCAGTCGATTCCCGGTAACTCAGCAGCGGGGCGGGCTCTTCCGCTTCCACTGGCTTCAGCCGGAAGTGCCGCGCGGCAAACCGGTAGAACGCCATCCGGTTGTCCATCTGATAATTGTGATCGGACGGGTCGGTGTTTTCGTGCCATTCAAATGCATCGGCAGCGCCCAGTGACGCGAATACGGGCCTCACCGCATCAAAGATATCGGGTTTGACAAGGGGCGCCCGGAAGCAGCAGTCGTCTTCGGCGTTGTAGACCAGCAGGGTCGGCCGCGGCGCCCGCAGCGCCGTCAGCCGGGGATAATCGGCGACCGTCAACATGTCGGTTGCGTTCTGCTCGTAATCCCCCGTGTCGCGCCATCTCTCGACTCGCGCCCGGAACGCCGAGTATCCGGCAACCGGCGTGGACAGCGTCACCCGCTCGTCAAGCGAGCTGAGGATGATCGTTTGCCAGCCTCCCCCGGACAAGCCGGTCACCCCCAACCGCGCAGGGTCGGCATTGGGGTGCGCGGCGAGATAGTCCAGTCCCTTTCGCATGGCCAGGTAGAAGATTCCCAACCCGGACGCGCCAGCGAGGTCAAGATGCGCCGCGTTCCAGTGGGCGTTCTCTTTCGCGGAAAGCTCGCCATACCAAAGCCACTCCAGGTTCAGCGCCAGCATTCCCATGCGCGCCTGCTGGATGCAGCGCTTCTGCTTGTACTCAACGCTCTTGCCCGGAGCGCCGACGTGGCCGTTGACGTTCAACATCGCCGGCATTTTGCCGCTCAGAGTCTCCGGTTCATACAGGATTGCCGCCGACCAGAAGCCGGGCACAATCTCGTACCGCAGCTTTCGCATGCGGTAGCCCCGGCCGGTAGTGGGAATCAGCCCCAGGTCCTCGAACTTCGGCGGTGCGGTGACCCATTCGGCGGGCCAACCGTGGAAGACGATCTGATCCAGAAACTGCTTCCGCACACGTTGAGACTCCTCCGCCCAGCCGGCCCGGTTGGGCGCAACCGGCAGCGGCGGAGCTTTCCGAATCAGGTACGACCGAAGCTCGCTCGCCACGACATCCGGCGTGTTTAGTGGTGGGTTTAGGTGTGCGGTGACTCCCCGGCTATCGGTTTGGGCCAAGGCGCCCAGGCAGAGAAAACTAAGCCATGTCAGGCGTTTCATCCTGACTCTACACTATTTCAGAAATCGCACCTCTCCGCTGGCGAGATCGTACACCGCGGCAATGACTTTCAATCCATCATCGTGGACGGCCTTGGCGAGAATCGGTTTGGCCGTACGCAGTTGGGAAGCGGCGCGACGGGCGTTGGCGAGGACGCAATTGTGGACGCGGTCGCCCGGTTGATTCCTGGTCTCGGCAACCGCCGGATCGATGGCTTTGACGATCGACGTGATGTGGCCTTCGCGAGTATGGTTCACCGCCGCTGTCACAGCGCCGCACTGTTCATGTCCGAGCACCACGACGAGCTTGATCCCCAGATGCTCGACCGCATATTCGACGCTCCCCAGCACAATGGAGTCCACGACGTTACCCGCCTCGCGGATGACGAACATATCACCGAAACCCGCGTCAAACACCAGTTCCGGCGGCACGCGGGAATCCGCGCAACCCACGATCACAGCAAAAGGATGCTGCCCTTTGGTCAACTCACGCCTGCGTTCCGGCGTCGCATCAGGGTGCGTTTCCCGGTGTGTGACGTAGCGCTGATTCCCCTCTTTCAATACGGCAAGGGCCTTGTCCGCGGGCATTCCGGCGGGATGCTCGCCTGCCGGCGCCACCGACGCGAGAACGGCCACCACGCCGAGTATCCAGATGAACTTCATCGCACCATCCTTTCTCATACCCCGGATGTTGAGGAGTTTGGGAGCTAATACTCCATTATCAAACGCGTCGCGCGTGCCCGCTCTCCAGCCTGACGCCATCTTTCGATAGTGCCGCCTTTAACGCACACGCCGCTTGAGATCCTGAAACGCCTTCGTTTCCCGTTCCGCCTCGGCGGTTCGGCCTTGGGCCCGATAGAGTTGGGAGAGATGAAAATGCGCGGCTTCAGCCAGACGCGTCTCTTTCTCCGCCCTCAGGACCTGCAGGAATGCTTTCTCCGCTCCACTGCTGTCGCCGGTGGCGAACTGCGCCTTGCCCAACTCCAGCAAGGTTTCCGGCATCCCTGGAGACAGGGTGTCGGCGCGCTGTAACTCCAGCGCCGCATCCTTGGCGTTGCCCCGGTTCAGCAGGACGAGGCCCAGTTTGTAAGCCGCGGCGGCGGACCCCGGCGCCATCCGCACCTCTTCTCGGAATTCGGGTTCCGCCTTCTCGTAATCACCCGAGGCCAGGTACAGTTCACCAATCGAGTAGTGCACACCCCTGAGGTCCGGGCGTTTCTCGAGGGCTGTGCGAAACTGTTTTTCCGCAACCTCCCGGTTGCCCGCCGCCGCCGCTGCTTCTCCGGACAACTGCGCCGTGCGAGCCGAATCCGGATGGCTGGCACGCAGCCCTTCCACAGCCATTCTGGCAAGCCGCCCGTGGGCTTGTGCGAGGTAGTAGAGCAGATCCGGATCGCCGGGACGCTTCTGAAGCGCCGCCTCCAGGCGCTCCACCGCGTCGCGCTCCCGCCCTGCCTCCAGCAATGCGACTCCAAGCAAATCGTCGGCCTGTGCTTTCTCCAGGTGGGGGATCGCATCTGCGGCATAGCCTTGCGCAAGCAGCGACGCTCCCAGCATTTCGGATGCTCCGGGCAAGTCGGGAGTCAACTCCAGCGCCTTCCGCAGCGGCGGAATGGCGCCTGCGTAATCCTTTTCTTGAAACAGCACCGCGCCGAGGTTGACATAAGCTGCGGGAAGCGCGGGAGCCAGTTCAACCACTCGCCGGAATTCGCGAACGGCGGTTTCGAGGTCTCCGGCCGCCTTGGCCTTCAGTCCCGCTTCGACGTGCCCGCGTAGTTCCGGAGTTACCTGCTGCCAGGCGAGCAATAGAACCGCAACCGCGATCACAGCGGTTCCTTCACCGTCACAACGCGGTCCACCACGGTAACGTCAACAGTCTGCATCCCGCCGCCAGGCCAGACAACTTCGACCTGAGCTCGGGTCATGTTACCGAGTCCGAAATGCACACGAATGTCGCTCGCCGACAGGTAACTCCCCGCGGACGAGGCATGCGCAGATTGGTTTCCCACCCGGATCTTTGCGCCGGCGCCATCGCGGTTGCTCTTGGTTCCCACCAGTTTGACCTCCAGCCAGTGATTCCCGTTGGGCATGCCCGACAGCACGAGCGGGCGCCCTCCCAGGACCTGCATCACCACGTCCAACGCGCCGTCTCCATTCAGGTCGCCCACCGCGGCGCCGCGGCCCGCAACCGCGGGCAAAGTCCCCAAATCGGCCCGCTGGAATTTTCCTGACCGGTTGAGATAGAGCGCTGGTGGCTCCCGGTACCTGAGGTTGGCGTTGATTCGTTCCACGTTGTCGAGCACGTGGCTTTGCGCGACGAACAAGTCCTTCCATCCGTCGTTATCGAAATCGGCCAGCAGGACACCCCAACCGGAACTGCGCGCCGAGAGACTCGCCAGACCGGAGGCAAGGCTCGCATACGTAAATCGTCCACCTCCGCCGTTCCGGAAAAGAGCGTACTTTTCCAGCGCCAGATTGGTTACCGCGATATCCGGCCGTCCATCGTTATCGTAGTCTTCAAACACCGCACCCATGCCGGCAAAAGTCTTTCCGTCTTCGCCGTATGCCGCGCCCGCCTCGACCGCTTGCTCCTGAAATGTGCCGTCACCCCGATTCCGGAAGAGGTACTGTTCCATGCCGTCATTGGATACGAAAATATCGGTTCTTCCGTCTCCGTCGCCGTCATTAAAGGCGACACCCATTCCTTTTCCTCTCAAGGCGCCGATCCCGGAACTCCGGCTCACATCGCGGAACCTCCCGCCGCCCTCATTGTGAAATAAGAGATTTGGAACTCCCTCGTACTTGTCCGGGCGGCAATACGCCCAAAACGGCGTGCCACAGTGCACATTCTGTTCCAGGTCCCAGTCGAGGTAACGGCTGACAAACAGGTCCAGACGCCCATCGTTGTCATAATCGAGAAATCCAGCCGAGACAGACCACCCGCCGCCGGCTACTCCCGCCTCGTCGGTCACATCCTTGAACGTCCCGTCACCCAGGTTGCGGTAGAGTTCGTTGTTCCCGAAGTTGGTGAGATACAAATCGGTGAATCCGTCGTTGTCAAAATCACCGGTCGCGGCGCCCATTCCATAGCCGTTTCCCGTCTTCGACAACCCTGCCGCCGCGGTCACGTCAGAGAATGTGCCGTCGCGATTCTGCCGGTAGAGCCGGTTCCAATACGCGGGATCGCGCCGCCCGAAATCCGCCGGGGTCTTTTGCGGTTCCCTTAGTTTGCCGCCGTTCACCAGAAACACGTCCAGGCGCCCGTCGTTGTTGTAGTCCAGAAGCGCAACGCCACCGCCCATCGTTTCGACCAGGTATTTCTCGGAAGTGGGCGAATTCCGCTGCACAAAATCGACCCCCGGGGGAGCCACCGGCGCCAGAACTCCCGTGACGGCAGCCAGCAGAATGGTAATTGATCTCATGCCCAGACCGCGCCGGGACTCAGGCGCATACGATAGCCCGCCGCTGTCTTAGTGTACCCGCCTTGTCAAAAGAGCAGGCGCAAGGCGAATTGGACCAGCCGCGGATCGTTGAATTGTCCGCCAATCACACCAAAGTCCGGATTGCCCATCCCTCGCCCCGGATACCCGAAGCGGACCCGGTTGAAGAGATTGAAAACCTCGGTCCTGAACTGCAACCCAAATCGCTCCGTGATCTGCGTGTTTTTGAACAGGGTGAAGTCGTAATTCGCGATGCCGTGGGACCGGACATCCGGTAGCGTGCGCGCCACGTTGCCGAAGCTGAACGACGCCGGCAGAGTGAACTTCGAGGTGTCAAACCACCGGCTCAGCCGTTGTTGTGCCGGACCCTCGATGTTGGCGCTCGAACCGGCGGAATTGGGCCGCTGTCCGCCGCCGAAGGAGTTGGACGTGTTGACCGCGGTCGAAAGGTTGATCGGGCTTCCCGACTGGAACGTGCTGACGCCGTTCACCCCCCAACCGGAAATCAACAGCGAGGCGAAGCCGGGAGCATCCGAACCAAACTTCCGGCCTTTGCCGAAGGGCAGGTCCACGATGTAGCTCACCACCAGGCGGTGTGGGGTGTCGTAGAGCGCCAGCGACCGCTCGGCGCGGATGTTGTAGTTATTCTGAACGCCGCCCGCGCCGCCGCCGGGCTCCAGCCAGCCGGTCAGCGTATCGGTGTCGCTGATGAGCTTCGACCACGTATACGCGGCCACAATCGATCCACCCTTGGCGAACCGCTTTTCGACGTTGAGCTGCGCCGAATGATAAATCGAGTTGCGGTTAGGAGGACTCTGCATCGCATACCCGTTGTAATGCGGGTAGGGCCTGAGCAGTTGGCCGTAGGCCACCGTCGGCTGCGCCAGCGCGCCGAGTTTCACCAGCCCGAAGAACGGATTCGGAACCTGCTGCTGCAACCGGCTGCCCAAGGACATGAACTCCGGCGGAAGCTGATCCAATTGCTGGCTGGGCCCTGGCAAATGCGTACCCTTGGAGCCGGCGTAGGCGATCGAAAGCGCCAGTCCGCCGGGTATCTCCCGCTGCACATCGAAATTCCATTGCTGCGCGTAGGCGTGTTTCTCGTCCCACACTGGTGCGGTGATTCCCTGCCCCCAGAACAATTGCTGGAAGTTCGGGCTTCGCCCCGGAGGCGCCGTCAGCCCACTCGGAAACGGGTCGCGCAGAGTGTCCCGCGGCGTCAGAGAACCATCCGTCGTTCCCAGAAACGGCGTGGAATAGGCGTTCACCGGATCGCCGTTCGGCGCAAAACCGAACGCTACGTCGTTGCCCAGCCAGAAGACCCCATAGCCGGTGCGGATCACCGTCTTGTTGTCCAGACGGTAGGCCAACCCGAAGCGCGGAGCCCACAGGTTGCCCATCTTCGTGTTGTTCCGGCTCGGACTCTCCTTCGAATTGACAAGCCCAATGGTGCCTTTCAGGTTCAACCCCGATGGGCCTGAGATCTCGCTCGGCAGTCCCGGCAGCATCACGATCATCCGGTCGAATCGTTCCGACCACGGCCCCATCTGCTCCATGCGGATGCCGAAGTTGACGGTCAACCGTGAAGTCGCCTGGTACTGGTCTCCAACATAGTAAGCGCGGTAGAGCATCTGCCCCGCCACAAGGGCGTTGTTGGTAACGCCGCCCCCCGAGCCGTAGCCCAGCATGAAGGATGCGAATCCGTTGCCGGTTCCGGCCGCATTGAACGGGTTTGACGACGTCAGCAGGGAATCGAAGTTGAAGCTGCCGGAAGGATTGTTCTGCTGGTAGTAGTTGTGCGTCAACCGCCGGAACTCGCCGCCGAACTTCAGCGTGTGACGGCCCCAAATCTTGGTTGCGCTCGGCGTAATCGAGTAGACGTCGTTTCGCGCGATGATCGTGCTCCCCGTGCCATTGGTGCTCCACACCCCGTTGTAGCCGGTCACAACCGGTTGCGGGACGACGCGGAAGATTACCTGGTTGTTGAGCGATGCGGGCCAGCCCAACTGGGTTAGATCGTAACCCGCGGTCAGCGACGTCCGGTCATAGCTGAACCGCAGGTAAGAGGCGCGAAGATCGACGATGAACGTCGGAGTCAGATTAAACGTGTCTCCAATCACTCCCTGGTTGGTGTTGAACGTCTCCGTGCACCGGTCCACGCACGTCTTGGTCTTGTACGGATCGATAGGCAGGTTCAGGTTCTGCCAGTAGGTATACCGGAGGAACAGGCGGTTTCGCTCCGAGAATGTATGATCCAATCGCGCGTTGACCTGGTCATTATCGCCACCCACGCTGGCGTTCGCCGTGTAGTTATTCACGGCGGTGAACTGGTTGCCCGGTCCATTCGGCAAGGCCCAGTACTGGCTCAGAATCTTCGAAGCCGGATCAATCCGGTTCTGCGGAATGACATTGCCGGGAAACTGCGTTCGCGTGATGATCTCGTTTCCGTTTGCATCGCGTCCGCAAGCGGCATTGCCAAAGCGTCCGCAGGTGGTGAGCGGGTCATAGATGGGAATCACATTGCCGGCGCCGTTGCGAACATTGGAGAAGTCGCCCGCGCGCATCGCCGCGGTGGGAACTGTGTAGACGTACGATGCTCCCTGCCTCAAGCGGAACCCTTCCCACCCCGCAAAGAAGAACGTCTTGTCGTGGATGATCGGCCCACCGATGTTGACGCCGTATTGGTTCTGCGAAAAGGCCGGGCGCTGGACTCGCGCGCGGTTGTTGAAGAAAGTATTCGCGTTCAGTTCGCGATTCCGGAGAAACTCGTAGGCGCTGCCGTGGAAATCGTTGGTCCCGGACTTGGTTGTGAGGTTGATAGCGCCGCCGGCCAACCGGCCGAACTCGGGGCCCAGGTTGTTGGTCTGCACCCTGAACTCCTGGATTGCGTCCTGCGTGGGCACCAGCGCCGTCAGGTTCACGTACGCCGCGTTGACCGGGGCGCCGTCGATGTAGGTCGCGCTCTGGTTCGCCTGCCCGCCGCCAATCTGGTAGTTGCCCCAGGCGAACGGGTTGGTTCCGGTGGGTGTTGTGCCCGACTGCCCGCCGGGAACCACGCCCGGCACCAACGCCACCAGTCCAAACACATTGCGGCCGTTCAGCGGCATCTCCAATACCTTGCGCGCCTCCACCACTTTGCCGAGCGAGGCGTCTTCGGTTTGCAGTAACGGTGTTTGCGAGGTCACTTCCACGGTCTGGTTCACATCGCCAACCTGCATCGGAACATCGATGCGAACCGCGCTCTGAACTTCGACCGTAATCGGCTCGCGGGTAAAACGCCGGAAACCCGTCTTTTCGACTTCGAGCCGGTATTGTCCCGGCACGAGATTGACGAACTGGTAGCCTCCGGACGAATCAGTCTGAGAGGTGCGCCGGTCTCCCGTGCCCAGATTGATCAACGAAACGCTCGCCGCTGTAATGGCCGCATTCGATTGATCTGTCACGGAACCAACGACAGATCCAAAAAAGGTTTGGCCGCACGCCGTGACGGCCGTGAACAGGCACAGGACAGATGTCTTGAACCGGGAACCCATGGGACTTCGCCCCCTAACGTTGAAATCGATGGGTACCACTCTATACCCGCAAGTCAAAGTCCGCAAGAGGGATTGCTCTTTAAATTGGAATCTACTAGCGGAAGTTGTCGACCAGGACCAGGTCCGCTTGCGGTTCGGCGCGCCGCACGAAGTAGAACCTCTTATGATCCGGCGATAACGAAACCTGGGAGGAGTTTACCGCCAGGCGCGATGTAACGCTCCCCGCTACCCACGTGTCGCGCGTCGCCAGGTTCATCACCTTTACCACTTTCGCCTTGTACATTCCCCAAGTGCCATCGGGAACGTCGAACCACGCCACCCACCCATTGGCGTAACTCCAAAGTCCGGCGCGGGCCGCCGGCGCAATGGGCTGGCCGGGTCCTCCCGGCACGGGCCGTTCATACAGGCCCACACCGTTGGCGCCCTTGATGTAAATCAGGTTTCTGCCATCGACTGTCTCTTGAGCTTCAAATCCGCCGTCCCTGGTGACCTGAATCCACTCCCCGCCCGCAAACGGCATCTTCCACAGTTCCCGCGATCCGCTCTTGTCGCTCCGGAAATACACAAACTTCCCATCGGCGGAAAACGATGGCCTCGCCTCGTTGGACGAATCCATGGTGAGCCGCCGTGGGCTGCCGCCCACGCTCGACATGGTGTACAAATCAGACTTGCCGGAGCCGAGCACATCGAACACCAGGTCCCGTGAATTGGGCGCCCACCGCAGCGCTCCGGGCGCCATGTTGGTAAACCACGAAACCTGCCGCGCGTCCACCGAGCCTTCTTCGAAAAGCCAGACCTGCTGAGGCCCGGAGCGTTCGGAAACAACGGCAATCTGCTTGCCGTCGGGCGAGACCTGGGCCTCCTGCATTCGCGCCGTCTCGGAGACCACTCTTCGCGGCTCGGCGGCGAACCGGCCGTCAGGTCCAAATTCCGCCGCCACCACGGCAATGTCCAACTGCGCACGGGTGTATATGAGACGCGCGCCGTGTCTGGATCCAGGCGGAGCGAAGGCCGGCGAAGAACCGCCGTCGCCGGCGCCGGTCAGCCGCACCGGGCGGGCGGGAAATCCCTTGGTCATCGGGATTCGCCACAACGCGTCCAGACCCTCTATGCGCGTACCGATCAGGACGCTGAGTCCGTCCGGAGTCCAAGCCAGGCCTGTCGCGCTGGCAACCATCACGCCCGTGTCGGTCACCCATCCGCCCTGGAATGGAACCAGCAACAGACGGACGGACTGGCGATCCTCCATCCGGAGAAAGGCAATCTTCTGTCCATCGGGCGAAACTGCGCAGCTCAAGTCCATCTGGTTGGCCGCCGGTTCCGGATATCCGATGACCAGCAGTTCTCCGGTCTGCGCGTCAACTCGCAGCAGTTGCTGGCTCTCCCGGCCGTCGACCGGCATCGAAACGACAAGCCGGCGGCTATCGGGCGCCCAGCAGTGGCTCGCGCCAAACGTGGCGCCCACCAGGTCAAGCAGCTTTCGCGGCCTTCCTCCCAATGGCGAAACCAGCCGGATATCGGCCCTGCCTTGCTCGATGTGACGGTATGCGATCCAACGTCCGTCGGGAGACCACGCGGGAACCGTGTCGTCCCCCAGGTCGTTGGTCAGTCTGAGTGGGTCGCCACCGTCAACCAAGCGGACGTATATGTCGATGTTGTCGCCGTTCGGACCGCTCCACTGAAAAGCGAACTGGCTTCCGTCAGGCGACAGCGTTGGGCTGTCTTCAACTCCCGAATACGATGTGAGTTGCACAGGATGGAGCGGAGGTGAGGTGGACAGCCCCTGCCACAGCGATAAAACCCCGGCGGTCACCGCCAGCGCTCCAACGACAGCCAGTAGCCACCACAAGCGGAATCGGCGCGTGGCGCGCGCGGCCGCCATCCTGGCGGAACTGCTCAGGCTCCCGGTCCGCAGGTCGTCGCGCAGGTCGCCAATGGCCATCCTTACGTCCGCCATGCTCTGGAAGCGCTGATCCGCTTCTTTTCTCAGGCAGCGCCGGACGACCCGCTGAATCTCGTCCGGCACGTCAGAGAGAACTTCCGGCTCGCGAGTCAGGACGGCGGACAAAGTGGAAATCTGACTGGTGGATGCGAAGGCGCGCTTCCCCCTCAGCATCTCGTAAAGAACCGCGCCGAAGGAGAAAATGTCGCTCCGCGCGTCGATCTTTCTTCCTTCCACCTGCTCGGGAGACATGTAGGCGGCGGTCCCAATAACCATGCCCTCGGTCGTCAGGTTCAACTGGGTGTGCGTGATGGTGTCCTCGCTCGAATCGCCCGTCTCGGTCAACTTCGCGAGACCGAAGTCGAGGATCTTGATGAAGTCTTCGGGCAGCACCATCACGTTGGAAGGCTTCAAGTCGCGATGAACGATGCCTGCTCCGTGCGCCTTTGAAACGGCGCCGGCAATCTGTTCGGCGATTCGCAGCGCGCGCTCGGGCGGCAGCGGCTTGCCCGAGATCACCGCATCCAGAGTCTTTCCGCCCAGGTACTCCATGACGATGTACTCGACATCGTTTTCCCATCCAATGTCGTAGATGGAGACGATGTTCGGGTGTTGGAGGGACGAGGCGGTCTTGGCTTCGAGTTCGAATCTCCGCCGCCGGACGGCATCTTTGGTGGCGTCGGAACGGAGAATTTTGACCGCGACAAACCGGTCGAGGTTCAGGTCCTGGGCCTTGTAGACTTGACCCATGCCGCCCTCGCCGAGTTTCTCGAGGATTCGAAAGTGGCCGAATAAAGCGCCGGTCATGTGAGCGGAGACATAGAGACGCCTCCAGCCCCGCTGCCGTTAGGATATCCGCTTCCGGCGTGGCCCATCAAATGGACCTCGCCCGGCTCACAGCAACGGCCCCGAATTGCCCGGAAGCATCACCCTGCGCATCAGCTTGAGGGGCAGGGGACCTTGCCGTACGAATTCGTCGTGGAAACCCTGTAGGGAGTATCCGGCGCCCTTGGCCTGTTGGTAGTCCGCGCGAAGCTTGTAGATCATCAGCTTGCCAAGTGTGTAGTACAGGTAGGTCGGATTGTAGGCCCCGCGCCGCGCTTCTTCGTATGCGTTGGCTGGCTGTTGAAATCCCTTCTCGATGAAAAGCTTCTGCCCTTGCTCCACCGTCCAGCCCCGCGTGTGGAGCATGATGCCGGCCACATACCGGCAATCGCGCAGCAAAGCTTCCGCGAGTTGCGCCAGGCGGATCTTGGGGTCGCCTCCGCCAAAGCCCTGCTCGATCATCATTTGTTCGCCATAGTGCGCCCAACCTTCGATGTTCGAGGCGGCGCCGCTCAGCTTGCGGGTCTTGGTCGGAAACTGCTTACTCCAGAGGAACTGCAAGTAGTGACCGGGATATGCCTCATGAATCGTGATCATGTCCAGCACGTACTTGTTGAACAACCGGAGGTGCTCCTCCTTATGTCTGGCATCCCAGTCCTTTTCCGGCGGCGTGACGTAGTAGAACGCCTCGGTCGCTTTCGATTCGTACGGCCCCGGCGTGTCCATGGAAGCGAAAGTTCCCACGCGCGCATAAGGCGGCGTCTCTTCGATTTTCGGCCGCACCTCGGAGGGGATCGTGACAATCTTGTGTTCGACCAGAAATGCCCGGGCGCCTTCAATCGTGCGGCGGACGGCTGGCAGCAGATCAGCCTCGGCCGGATGTTCAGCTTCCAAAGACTTCATCACCTCGGCGGGTGTCGATCTCGGATTGATCTTTCTTGCGGTATCGACAAAATCCCTATAGTCCTTGTCGAGATTCGCCTGGCCGATGGCCAGCACCTGCTCCAGCGGCAGGTCCACCATCTCCTCGAGTTGCAACTTCCTGGCAAACGCCTCGGCGCCGATGGCATAGGCGCCCTTCGATCGCGGCAGCAAATCATTCCTGAGCCACGCCGCCGCTTCCTTCATGGCCGCCACCGCGGCGTTGTTCGCCTTCTCAAACTCCGCCAGCGCTTGCGCGTCTCCGGCGGCCGCGTCTCTGGCCCATGCCGCCACTTCCTTCTCCAGGAAACCGGATGATCCGCTGGCCACTCGAATCGCCAGGCTGGTGAATTCCTTGGGAGGGTTGGCGACGTTTTCCTTCATCGCCGCTATCATGGCGGGAGTGGCGCTTAACCTCGCCGTCACCGCCGGCAAACGGTCTTTCGCCGGAGCGAAGGCGCGCTTCATGATCAGGTCCACCGCGTTGCCTGGACCGCTGACATAACCGATGGGATTATGCCGCCACGACTGTAGCGATTCCAGGTCCAGCAACTCGGCCTGAATCGCATTCTCGAGGACCGTGAGATCGATGTCATCCTGGTCAGTCAGCTTCGCCGCGCGCAATCCCTTTGCCTCCGCCAGCAGGGTCTTCAGCGTGGCAATCCGGGCGGCGAATGCCGGAGCGGAAAGATTCTCCAGCTTCCCATCGTATTGATGGAATCCCACCGAGGTGCCGGCCGAAGGGCTCCAGTCAAACAAAGCGTCATAGTACTTGTCGACGAAGCCGGAGATCGAGGCAGGCGCGGGCTGCTGGCGGCACCCGGAAAGCAGCGCCGAGGCGCCAAGCGTACAGAGGAAGCCGGCCAGGGAAGAACGCATCATTATCGTTGTGGCTCGGGATTATTTCTTTTCAAAGCCCGGCGCAATACTGAGCGCCAGGTAGTTCATGACCTGTGACTCGTTCCGCGCAGACTCGTAATAGGCCGCTTTCAGCAACTGGTCTTTGCGGGTCAACAAGGTGTCGCGAATGGTCTGCTGGACGCGTGGGTCGGTCAACTCCTTTTGCCCCGCGGGCTCGCGCGAAATGACCTTCAGGATGCGGTACCCCTCCGCTGTCCGGATGGGTCCCGACATTTGCCCCGGTGTGATTGTGAGGATAAACTTGCGCAGCTCCGGGTCGGCTTTCTCCAGCGCCGACTCCGGAATGAAGCCAAGATCGCCGCCATTGCCCGCCGTGTTGGCATCCTCGGAGTAGTTTTGCGCGACCATGGAGAAGTCCTCGCCCTGTTTGAGCCGGGCCTCCAGCATGAGGATCTTCTTCTTCGCCTGTTCGTCGTTTTGCGCTTTGTCGCGCTTCAGGTTCCGCACATTCGGATCGGGCGTCGGCGTGACCACGACTTGCGCCAGGTGGACTTGAGGCTCGGCAAAACTGAACCCCGCCTTGTTGGCTTCGTAGAAGTCTTTCACATCCTTGTCGGTGATATTGATGTGGGACTTGATTTCCTTGTTGAACAGTTTTTCAACGCTCATATCGCGCCGGAGCTGAGTGCGGAGTTCCTCAAGGCTCATCTGCCGCGCGTCCAACTGCTTTTGGAATTCCTCCTGCGTGTACGGCGCGCGAATCTCGTTGTAGCGCGCGTCGACTTCGGCATCGGTAGCGATCAACCCCAGCTTCTCGGCGCGTTGGAGCATAATCTCTTCGTCAATCATGACGCGCAGCAGTTCCAGCTTCTGCATCTGGATCTGATCGAGTGGAGTGCCTTCCGGCTGGTTTGGAAACTGCCTCTTGTATTGCCTCTCCAGGTCCTTGTAGGTCAAAGCGCGCGTGTTCACGGTCGCCGCGACGTCGGGAGAAGTGGTCCTTTTGCAAGCCGTACCCAGTACCAGCAGGCAAACGGCGCCGGTAAGAACAATTCGCATGGAACCTTGCTATTGTACCGGAGCGGCCGGCCGCAGGAGTTTCAGGACGTTGTCCAGGTCGCCAGGTTCGCCGAATTTCGCCGCGGCGACAGAGCCGTCAATCTGTTTCATCAAGCCGGATAGAACCGCGCCCGCTCCCACCTCCACGGCGCGGCAAACGCCGGAACTGGCCAGCAAACGCATCGATTCGGTCCAGCGAACCGGGTTTGGCGCCTGCTGGTACAACCCCTCTCGCGCCTCGCCGCCGGTTCGCACCTCGCGGGCTTGCCAGTTGTTTACCAGCGGGATGGCGAGGTCCGAAAACGGCGTCGCGTCCAGGTCCGCGCGGAGCCGTTCCTGCGCGGGTTTCATGAGGGCGCAGTGAAACGGAGCGCTCACCGGCAAAGGGACCGCCCGCTTGGCGCCCGCCGCCTTTGCCAGATCCATGGCGCGCCGCACCGCGCCGGCGTGCCCCGCAATCACGACCTGGCCGGGCGAGTTGAAATTCGCCGTCGAGACAACCTCGCCTTGTGAGGCTTCCCGCAGCACTTCTTCCAGCTTGGACTCCGGCAACTTCAGCAGTGCGGCCATGGCGCCGGCGCCGGCGGGGACCGCCTCCTGCATGTACTGGCCGCGCTTCCGCACCAGCCGGACTGCGTCGGCAAACCTCAGGGCGCCCGAGGCCACCAGCGCCGAGTACTCTCCCAAACTGTGCCCGGCCACGTAATCGGGTGTCAGACCATGCTGCTTCAAGACCTCCCAGGCGGCCACGGAAACCGTCAGCAGGCTCGGCTGGGTATTGGCGGTGAGCTTGAGATCCTCTTCAGGACCTTCGAAACACAACCGGGACAGCGGAAATCCAAGCGCTTCGTCCGCTTGTTCGAACACGCTCCGCGCGGCCGGGAATTCCTCGGCCAGCGCTTTGCCCATTCCGGCGTACTGCGAGCCTTGACCGGGAAAAAGGAATGCGATTTTGGACATCGGAATCTCTTATTGTACCTGTCGATCCGCTCCACCCGGCGCCCGGACCGCTTTCTACTGTTCTTCGCCTTCGCGCAAGAAGGAAGTCCCGGGTAACCTTGATGTGCCATACAATCATCCTTAGTTCTAAGGAGATCCCTGACTTTGGGCTTAACCGAGATCTGCGTCAAAAGGCCGGTGTTCGCCTTCATGCTCATCATGTTCTTGGTGGTGATGGGCGTGTTCAGCTTTTTGGACCTCGGGGTAGACCTGTTTCCGCGCACCGACCCCGCCACGGTTTACGTCAACTTCAGGCTGCCCGGGGCGAGTCCGGAGGAGATCGTCTCGCAAGTCGCAATGCCCATGGAAGAGGCCATCAGCTCCATCAGCGGCATTGATGAACTGCGCGCCATGATCTCGGAAGGCGGCGGCTTTGTGGTGGTCACCTTCGTTCTGGAGAAGGACATCGGCGAAGCGGTGGATGAAGTCCGCGAGAAAGTCGCCGGCGCCATCCGGCAAATGCCGCCAAACATGCTCCCGCCGGTGGTCCGCAAGGCGGACCCGGACAGCGATCCGGTTATTACGCTGGCGCTGAGCGGCACTCGCCCCGTTCGCGAGCTGACTGAACTCGCCGACAAGCAGATCCGGCGCACTCTGGAAACCATCGATGGGGTCGCCGCGGTCGACATTGCCGGCGGCCGCAAGCGTCAGATCAACCTGATGCTGGACCTCAACAAGATGAACGGCTACAACCTCACCGCCCAGGAAGTTGAGCGCGCGGTGGTGACGGAAAATGTCGAGGCCCCCGGTGGACGCATTGTGCGAGGCGCCAACGAGATGGGCGTCCGCACCATGGGCCGAGTGGAGAATCTCTCGCAGTTCAATTCGATCATCATCAAGAACATCAACGGCGTCCCGGTCCGCCTGCGTGATATCGGCTACGCCGAGGACGGGATGGCTGAGCGCCGGAGTTTCGCCTACTTCAATAACAAGCCCGCGGTTGTGCTCGAAATCCGCCGCCAAACCGGCACCAACACCGTGCGGGTTGTCGAGGGCATTCAAGCGCAACTGCCCAAATTGAACCGCGCACTGCCGGCGGGCGTGGAACTGACCGTCGTCAAAGAGCAGGCAACCTATATCAAGAAGTCGGTCGAATCCCTCGAAGAGCATCTCGTCATTGGCAGTTTTCTCGCGTCCATCATCGTCTGGCTGTTCATCCGGGATTGGCGCTCAGTCTTGATCAGCGCGATCGCTATTCCGACTTCCATCATCACGACCTTCGCCCTGATGCGGGCGCTCGATTACACGCTCAACTCGATGACGCTGCTGGCGCTCACCCTGGCCGTCGGCATTGTCATTGACGACGCCATCATTGTGCTCGAAAACATCTACCGCTACGTGAACAAGGAAGATGTCCCGCCCATGCGCGCGGCCATTGTCGCCACCAAAGAGATTTCACTGGCGGTTCTGGCCACCACGATTTCGCTCGTCATCATTTTCGTTCCCATCGCCTTCACTACCGGTTACGCCAAGCGGTATCTCAACCAGTTTGGCTGGACGATGTCGGTTGCAATCCTCGTCTCGATGCTGGTGGCATTCACGCTGACGCCCACGCTGAGCGCGCGCATCCTCAAGAAGAAGTCCGGGGGCCATTCCGGCCACGACGAAAAAGCCGGCGGCCCTATGGAGCGCGGCTATCTCAAGCTCCTGAATTGGTCCCTCGATCACCGCTGGGCCATCGTTGGAATCTGTGTAGTGACGTTCTTGTCCACGTTCCCGATCTATAACAGGCTGGGCCGCGACTGGATGCCACAGGAAGATCAGAGCGAACTTGGCTTCCGCCTGGAGATGCCGGAGGGCTCCTCGCTCGAGCGTACCGAGCAGGTGATGATGGAGATCTGCCGCAAGATCGAAAAGGTCCCCGGCATCAAAGCCATCCTTCCCAAGAGTTCATCCTTCCTCGACCGTGTCCAGATGGCCGACGCGACAATACTCCTCGCCCCGCCCGGAGAGCGTGGCTCCTTGAACGAGATCGCACAGGCGATCCGCACCATCGCCCGCGACTACGCCTATGCCAGGCCCGCGGTGAGTTTTCCGAACGTGCTCGGCGGGCGCGAAACCTTTTCACCGATTCGCGCCACGCTGTTGGGGCCGGATCTTGCCAAGCTGGTTCCGGTCACGCGCGAGGCCGTCGCCATCTTGCTCAAGCAGCCTCAACTGGCCGACATACGCGCCAACCTGAATTTCAACAACCCTGAACTCCAGGTGATCATCGACCGCCAGTTGGCCTCCGATCTGGGCGTCCGCGTTTCCGACGTGGCCAGCGCGGTCCGGTTGCTGATGTCCGGCGAAGACGAGATCTCCACGTTCAAAGAGGAGGGCGAGCAGTATCCGGTGACGGTCCGCTTGGCGCCAGGCCAGCGCGACGACCCGCAGGTCCTCAGCCGCCTGTTGGTTCCGTCGTCGCGGCTGGGCTTGATCCGGCTGGATTCCATCGCCAGCCTGGCACGGGGCCTGGGTCCGAGCCGAATCGACCGTTTATCACGCCAGTTCGGTGTCGGCATCTATGGCAACAATGCGGCGAATGTAGGCTTGGCGGAAGCCGCGGCGGTCACACAGAAAGTCGTCGAGGATCTGAATCTGCCGCCCGGTTACCGCCTGTTGTTCTCGGGCCAGGTCAAGATTCTGGAAGAGACCACGGCCAACATGATCCTCGCCATCGGTCTGGCTTCGGTCTTCATGTACATGGTGCTGGCTGCTCAATTCGAGAGCCTTCTCCACCCCTTCATCATTCTGCTTACGCTGCCGCTCTCGATCCCATTCGCACTGTTGTCCCTGCTCCTCACGGGCCGCTCTCTGAACCTGTTCAGCGCCCTCGGCATTCTTCTGCTACTCGGAATCGTGAAGAAGAACGGCATTCTGCAAATTGACGCCATGAACCGCCTTCTGGCGGAGGGCTTCCCAATGCGGGCCGCGATCCTGGAAGCCAACCGGATACGGCTACGCCCCATCCTGATGACGACCTTTTCCATCGTGGCCGGGTTGATTCCCACCGCCATCGCAATCGGCACCGGGGCCGCGACTCGTTCCGCGATAGCCGTGACTATCATCGGCGGCCAAACCTTGTGCCTTGTGCTGACTCTTCTTGTCGTACCAGTCTCCTACTCGGTTCTCGAGGACATCAAGGGTTGGTGGGCCAGGCGCCGGCCCGTCGGCCCGGCCCCAGCGCCTACGGGCGACTGAGCGGGCGCCCGCTTGACATGACACGATAGGCGTATGCGACGGCGCGACATCCTGGGTTCTCTCCCTTTGACGGGTTACTCCCTGTACGTGTTGGCGCAGGACCCGAGTCCCGCGCGGCCTTTTCGCGACTTCGGCGCGGTGGCCCCTCCGGCCGGAAAGCGGGTTCCGTCGCCGGTCGAACCGCACATGACACTAGTCGATCTCTCGGCGGACGTGGCGGTTGCCGGAGGCGGTCTGGCCGGCGTCTGCGCGGCGATCTCTGCCGCCCGCCATGGCGCCAAGGTGGTCCTGGTGCAGGACCGCTCCCGCCTTGGAGGCAACTCCTCGAGCGAGGTGAAGATGCACGTGGTGGGCGCAACCTGCCACAAAGGACGGCCCGGCTGGCGCGAGGGCGGCTTGATTGAGGAATTACGTCTCGCCGACGCCGTCAACAATCCGCAGCGGTGTTGGGAACTCTGGGACCTGTTGCTCTATGACAAGGTGATCTCCGAACCGGACATCACGCTGCTGCTGGAGACCACGTTGTACGCCGCCAAAATGAGCGGCGGCCGCATCGAATCCGTCATGGCGCGCTGCGACCGGAGCGAGCACCTCTACCGCATCAAGGCGCCGGTCTTTGTCGATGCCACCGGGGACTCACGTCTGGCGCTCGAATCGAACGCCGAGTTTCGCTGGGGACGCGAGACCCGTAGCGAGTTTAGCGAATCCCTCGCACCGGAAAAGGCGGATTCCGAGACTTTGGGCAGCAGTATCCTGTTCACGTCCCGCCGCCATGACCGCCCCATGCCGTTCGCGCCGCCCTCCTGGGCGCGCAAGGTGACGAAGGAGCATCTCAAATTCAGGCCGACCAACACCTGGGAATACGGCTACTGGTGGATCGAATGGGGCGGCAACCTCTCCACGGTTCACGATAATGAGCGCATTCGTTTCGAACTGCTGGCGATCACCATGGGCGTCTGGGATTACATCAAGAACAGCGGAAATCATCCCGACAGTGCGAACTGGGCGCTGGACTGGGTGGGCATGATGCCCGGCCGGCGCGGCAGCCGGCGCGTCATCGGTGACGTCATCGTGACGCAGAACGACCTCATCCGCGGCGACTTCGAGGATGCGGTATCGATGGGAGGCTGGCCCATGGACGACCACCCCCCGGGAGGCTTCGACCACCCGGACCTTCCTCCCAACACGGTGATGAAGACCGCGGAAGTCTACAACCTGCCACTGCGCGCGATGTACAGCCGGAATGTGCCGAACCTCATGATGGCCGGCCGGAACATCAGCGCCTCGCACGCGGCGTTCACCTCGACGCGCGTCATGGCGACCTGCGCCGCCGTTGGCCAGGCTGTTGGGACCGCGGCCGCGCAATGCGTCCGCAACAACCTGTCGCCGCGCCAGCTCTACCGCAACAAAGAGCAACTCGCCCACCTCCAGCAGACGCTGCTGCGGGACGACCAATCCATTCGCTCCCGGCGGAACGAAGATCCGCTCGACCTGGCGCGCCGGGCCAAAGTGCGGGCTTCTTCCTCCGAGCCATACGCGCCCGCCGGGAACCTTCTGAGCGGCCAGACGCGCGATATTCCGGGAAAGGAAACGCACCAGTGGACGGCGCCCATGGCAACGGGCGGAGCCTGGATCGAATTGTACTGGGACCAGCCTGTCACCTTGCGTGAAATTCAAGTCACGTTCGACACCGGGTTCCAGCGGGAATTGACCCTCAGTTCTTCCGATTCAATTTCACGCGGCATCATCCGGAGCGCGCAGCCGGAAACGGTCAGGGACTACCGGCTGCTTGCCGGTGGCCGGGAGATCAAGAAGGTGGAAGGCAACTTTCAGCGGCTCAACCGCCACCGGGTTGAACCGGTCACCACCCGGTCGCTTCGCCTGCATATAGACAAGGTCAATGGCAGCGACTTTGCCCGGGTCTTTGAGATTCGCTGCTACGCGTAAGACTGGGCGCAGTTGACGTATGATGCTCTTGGTCGCTTCGGAGTTTCTTTCGTGACATCAAGAGCCCTCGTCCTATACTTGGCGTCCTGCCTTGCCGCGGCCGCGGCGCTTACCAATCCCGTCAGAACCACCACCGGCCTCCTGCTCGGAGTGCCAGGCCGGGACGCCAAGGTGACGGCGTTCAAGGGCATCCCTTTTGCCTCACCGCCCGTTGGGGACCTCCGCTGGCGCGCTCCACGGCCTCCGAAAAGCTGGGAGGGCGTTCGCAAGTCCGCCGACTTTGGTCCGGCGTGCGTGCAGAACGTTCCCGGCACGCGCCCGCCATGGACTGAGGAGTTCATGCACCAGGGGGCGGTGAGCGAGGATTGCCTGTTCCTAAATCTGTGGACCGGAGCCCGAAAGGCGGGCGAAAAACGCCCAGTGCTGGTGTTTTTCCACGGCGGTGGATTCAATGAAGGCTCTGGATCCATCGCCACCTATGACGGCGAGCAACTCGCCCGCCAAGGGCTGGTCATGATCACGGCGAATTATCGCGTCGGGGCGCTGGGCTTTCTGGCATATCCCGAGCTTTCCACCGAATCCGATCACAAGGTCTCAGGCAACTACGGAATCCTCGACATGATCGCCGCCCTGCGTTGGATTCAACAGAACGTGGAAGGCTTCGGTGGCGACCCCAATCGCGTAACCATCGCGGGCCAGTCCGCCGGCGCGATGGCCGTTCACGTTCTGATGGCCAGCCCGCTCGCAACCGGACTTTTCCATCGTGCCATTGCCCAGAGCGGGTCGGGCACGGGAAGACTGTCCCGGACTCTTCGCGACGCCGAGCAAGCAGGCGTGAAATTTGCCGAATCACGAGGCACGCCCACGCTGGCCGAACTCAGGGCCAAGGAGGCAAAAGATCTCATCGCCAGCGGCTTTGGTCCGGTAATGGACGGGTGGCTGTTTCCTTCCAGCGGGATTGTGAACGACGTACCGGTGTTGACCGGCTTGAATGCGGACGAGGGCAGCGCCGGCCCAACTTATGGCAAGCTCGACGCCGCCCAGTTCGCCAATCAAGCGCAACAGCGTTACGGCGGAAAAGCACAGGCGTTTCTGGCGCTGTACCTCGCCGCCGATCAGATTGAAGCGGCTCGGGATCAAGGCCGGGTTTCGATGTACCTGTGGGCCGTCAACCGGGACAAATCATCCAAGACCAAGACGTTTACCTACTACTTCACCCATGCGATGCCCGGCCCGGCACGCGAAAAGTTTGGGGCGTTTCACACGGGCGAGATCCCGTATGTCTTCATGAACCTGGTCGATAAGCCGGATCGCCCCTGGACAGATGAGGATCGCCGGATCGCGCGCACCATCTCTGCGTATTGGGTAAATTTCGTCACCCGGGGCGACCCGAACGGGCGCGGCTTGCCGGCGTGGCCGCCGTTCGATCCGCGGCAGAGCGTGACGATGGAGATCGGTGACCACTTTGGGCCAATCCCCACCGCTCCGGCCACCAAACTGGAGTTCTTTCGCGACGCGCTGTTGAACCCGCCTCCGGCGGCACGTTGATTAGACGAGGGTCAGGGCCAGTTTCTTCAAGACCTCCCCCAAGGGCATTTCGAGAGCCAGCACCGGAACCAGCGGCAGGACGGCGGCCAGAGCGACCGGTACGATGGTCGCCTTGCTGACCACGACTGGACGCATCCTGTTCACCGCGTTATACAAGGAGATTCCGTCGGCCAGGGGCCCAAGCTCGGGCACATCGAGAATCGAAGGATCGTCGGGCGCCTGCTTGAGGATCCATCGCTGATGAAACATCCGGCCCTGATGGCCGAGCAGCCTTCCGTATTGCAGCAGGCTGGCCCTCTTGAACGCCAGAAGCGAACGCGACGCGAGCAGGACCGGACCGACAAACAGGACCAGGACGACAATTACGTAGGTCACCATCAGCGGCTGAAGGTCTTTGACGTGGACTCCGTGGAATCTCACGTCGTGCGCCCAACGGCCAGCCAGCACCAGTGATATGCCGAAAATCACGGGTGCGACCGGGGTGGTGAGGAACGTGACGAATCCGAGCCCGCCCGCGCCGTCCGGATGCGATGGCACCAGCTTGAGTTTGACGCCCGATAGCCGAGCCTGGAAGTACCAAAGCGTGAACATCCGCCAGAGCCACACGCTCAGCAGCATCGCGAAGATCGGCCTGGAGATATACATGTACCAGCGTCCGGCAATCCCAATGCCATTGCCCACGCTGGCCCACGACATCTCCTCCGCCCCGGTGTTATACATCGGCGCCACGATCGGGGCCGCGGTCAGGCCCAAGATGACGATCAATCCGGCCGCCGAATCGCGAACACTTTCAGCCTTGCGCAGCACTTTGAGGAAAGCCGGCATGTTCTCGCCATCAACGAGTCCGGTCGCCACAAACTGCCGGGTAACGGATGGAACCGCCTTCTCCATCAGAACTTCAGCGAGCAGCAGGAGAGGGATCGCCAGTAGGAAGCGCGCGTGGACGCCGTAGTGCCGCAGCAGAGGGTCGGAAGCCCTGCTGCCTTCAAACGCCAAGCCCTCGAAAGCAGCCGCGACGACCACCGGAAGCCAGGCGATGGCGACAATGATCAGCCACCGCTTGGCCAGACCCAGGCCCTGTTCAGGAACCAAGCCAATCCGGCGCCGGAAAGAATAGAGCGGGCCGCCCCGGATAACGGAAAAATAGAGCTCGTCACTCATGTTCACCTCGAATCCCTCTGAGGCTAACAGCCTCCTGGGAGTCAGGCAATCAGGATACCGGGTTGCCGCCGCTTACGGAGTCAATTCGGATACGACTCAATCGTCACGTCGGGGCGTGCCAAGAGGGCCGGCGAGAGTTCCACGCCAAGGCCTGGGCCAGGAGGCAAGGGGAGTGTCCCGTCTTCTCCAGGCATAAGCATCCTTGTCATCAGGCCGGTGTACTCATCCAGGTAATGGCGGCGAACTGTTTCAAGTATGCGTAAGTTCGGCACAGCCGCGGCCAAGTGTGCGGAGGCGAAGTGCAGCACGGGCCCGCCACAATTGTGTGGGGCGACCGGCAAATAGGCCGCGTCCGCCATCGCCGCAATCTTGCGCGCCGGCGTGAAGCCGCCGCACCAGCTCAGATCAGGCATAACGATTCTGGCCGCCCGGTTCTCCAACAGCTCCCGATACTGATAATGGGTCATCAGCCGTTCGCTGATGCACAGAGGCAGTTTGGTGGAGGCGGCCAACTCGCGGTAGGCTGCCATGTTGTCTTGCGGCAACATCTCTTCCAGCCACATAGGCTTCAAAGGCTCCAGAGCCTGGGCAATATCGATGGCGCACGACAAATCCCAATAACCGTGGAACTCCATCGCCACCTCCATCGAATCTCCGAACTCTTCGCGAATCTGGCGCAGTGGCTCCATCCCCTGGCGCATCTGCGCCGCGGTGATACGGTGCCCGCTCGTTTCGCGGGCAATCGGATCAAATGGCCAGATCTTCATGGCGCGAATTCCCATCCCGGCGAGCGACTGAGCCAGGCGGACCGGTTCGGCGAGAAAGTCGATGTGGTCGTAGCAGGTGTTGTAAACCGGAATCTTCTCACGGCAGGGACCGCCCAGCAGGTGGTAGACCGGCATGCCCGCGCACTTCCCAGCCAGGTCCCATAAGGCGATGTCGATCGCGCTAAGGGCGCGCATCTCGGCGCCGGCCCAGCCCGAATACGAGACCGCCAGAAAGAGATCCTGCCAGATCCGCTCGACCGCCAGCGGATCGCGCCCGATCAGCAGCGGAGCGTAGCGGTCCAGGATAACGGCCTTTTCCGAGCCCGGATGCGGATAGCTCTCACCGAGCCCGGTCAGTCCGGTATCAGTGTGAAGGCGCACCCATAGCCAGCCAATCGGACCGGCATGAACGGTGATGCCGCGCCGGGCGTGGATCACCTCGACACGCGAGATCTTCAAAGGACGGTCGCGGAAGCGATCTAGAGTGGCTCAGGGAAACGCAGATTGGCTTTCTGCATTGCCTTGTCCAAAGCCTCGATCGCTTCGGGCTCCTTCAATCCCCGGGATGTAGCCAGCTCGGACACGATCATCACCCGCGCCCTCTCCAGCATCTTCTTTTCCCGGAATGACAGCGGCTTGTCCTTCTGGAGAGAAGCGAGGCTCTTCAGAACCTCGGCGACTTCCTGCAGACTGCCGTTCTGCATCTTGACGGAGTTCTCCTTGAACCGGTTCTTCCAATCCGGGCAGTTCTTGCACTCGCCGGTGGAAAGGTAAGAAAGCATCTTGGAGACTTCACCGTTTTTGGTCACCTTGCGGAGACCAACCTGGTCCACATGCGAGAACGGGACCATTACGGTCAAGCTGTTGTATGCCAGCCGGAGGAGATAAAAGCGCTCGATCTGAGTGCCAAAAACGCGAGCGCTAACATTTTCAATGGTGCCCACCCCGTGATTTGGATAGACGACTTTTTCACCTACCATGAAGGCCATGCTTGGACCTCACACCTTTCGGAGCCACTAACGTGGAGTTGTCAGGTTTACACCGTGTTCGAAACACAAGAGTAAACCCAACAACTTGACCTTGTCAATACGGAATCCTGAACGGATTCAAGGACTTCAAGGCTTAATCAAATCTTAATTTGGGACTGAAATGGTCCGCTTGTGTAAACGCTGACACACCTTTCAAGCAGGACATGCCACTCCCAAAAGGTGCTATCTCAAGTTGTTTTCAACAGCTTCCGGACGAAGTTGAGGTTCGTGCGCATGTCGTTTTCGACAGACTTCGAAGGCGAGTCGGTTTCCAGGTTGGCGAAGCCGTCAAAACCCAAATCCATGATCCGCCGCATGACCTCGGGGAAGGCGATTGTGCCCTGTCCCAGGTAGTGCGGATTGTCCTTCAGATGGAACTGGCAAATCCGGTTCGCCCCAAGCCACGGAATCTCCTTGAGGATGTCGAAGCCCGCCCGGGTTGAATTGCCGACATCGTAGTAGACTTTCAGCGCTTTGCTGCCCACGCGGTCCATGATGCGGACGTTGTCTTCCGCCGAGATGGTATTCTCCAACCCCAGCAGAACGCCGGCCTTCTCGGCTTCGGGGGCCAGATCCTTCAGCACATCGCCGGCGTAGTCCATTTCGTCGTGCGTCGTCAGGGCGCCCTTTCCGAAAAACGGCAGGAGCATCACCCGGGCGTTCAGGCGCCGCGTAATGGGGATGCCGTCGGCCACCCACTTGGCCCCGAGCTTGTCGTTCTTCAGATAGTTGACGTGCAGGATGTCGAGGCAAGTGCCCGCCAGCGCGATGCCTTGAGCCTTGGCTTGGTCCAGGTATTGCTGTTGGAGTTCGAGATTGTCCAGTGGGAGTTTTCCGTCGCGCGGATGACGCCCGAGGCTGACCTCGACACCGTCGAATCCCAGGCTCTTGGCGAGTGCGACAGCCTCCACCTTTCCCGTCTGGCGCAGGTTCCAGTCGGTCACGCCGATACGCAGATTACTGCGCTTGGCCCAAAGGCGGGAAACCGCCGCGGAAGCGATCACGGTACGCCGGGAGATCCGTTTCATAGCTGGCTCCATTTTCAAGAACAACCTATCATACGCATAGCCGCGTTGCGCTGCGGGAACGCGGTAAGGCAAGATCTCATCGGATAAGGATGCTTATGGCTAATGGCGGCGGAACGCTGACGACAGTCGAAGAGTGGGAGCGGAGTGAAGGGTCGCCGTCTCCGCTGGGCGCCACCTGGATTGACCCGGAGCAGGCCTGGAACTTCTCCGTATTCTCGCGGCATGCGAGCGGGATGGCTCTTCTGCTGTACGGCGCCGATGTGCATCATGCCCTGCTGGAACTCCCGCTCGACCCGGTCCGCAACAAATCGGGCCGCATCTGGCATTGTTTTGTCAAAAAGGCAGCCGTCCCGGGCGCACGGTACTATGCATGGCGGGCGGCCGGCCCGTTCAATCCCGCGACCGGAGACCGCTTCGATGCGCAAAAGGTGCTCTTGGATCCCAATGCCTCCGCCGTGTATTTTCCCGAGACCTTTTCGAGGGACGCGGCGGGCGCTAGCGGGTCGAATGAAGGCCGCGCGCCGCTCGGCGTGCTGCCCGGCCCCACGCCGCTATCCGGCCCGGAGCAACCAAGCCCGCGGCACTCTCACGATGCCATCATCTATGAGCTCCACGTCAAAGGCTTTACCGCTCACCCCACCTCCGGGGTCACCCCTTCGCATCGCGGAACCTTTCTGGGGCTCATCGAAAAGATTCCGTATCTCAAAGACCTGGGCGTGACGGTAGTCGAACTTCTGCCGGTTCATCAATTCGATCCTCAGGAGGGCAACTACTGGGGTTACATGACCCTCAACTTCTTTGCGCCGCACCGCGGCTATGCGGTCAGTGACCCGATAGCCGAATTCCGGCAGATGGTGAAGGCCTTCCATGAAGCCGGCATCGAGGTGTGGCTCGATGTCGTTTACAACCACACCGCGGAAGGCGGCGCGGCGGGCCCCACCTACTCGCTCAGAGGCCTCGATAACAGCAGCTACTATCTCGTTCAGCCGGACGGATCCTATCTCAACGACAGTGGCTGTGGGAACACGACGCGCTGTGCGCACCCCGCCGTTCGCGCGCTCGTACTGCGAAGCCTGCGGTATTGGGCCGGGGAAATGAGCGTGGATGGGTTCCGTTTCGACCTGGCTTCGGTATTTGCGCGTAATTCCCGCGGTGACGTGGACATGGAGGAACCCGCAATGGTCCACGAAATCGGCGCCTTGGGATCGCTATTGGACGTGCGCCTGATCGCCGAAGCCTGGGATATCGGCGCGTACCTGCTGGGCAGGAGCTTTCCGGGCCTGAGCTGGCGCCAGTGGAACGGGCAGTTTCGCGACGACCTGAGAGCCTTCGTCAAAGGCGATCCGGGAAAAGTCGGGGCGCTCATGACACGTCTCTACGGGAGCGACGACCTCTTTCCCGACCGCCCCGGAGATGTGTACCACCCCTACCAGAGCATCAATTTCATCACCGCGCATGACGGGTTCTGCCTGTATGACCTGGTGGCCTACAATCACAAACACAACGAAGCCAACGGCCACGGCAATACGGACGGCGCCGGGGACAACCTGAGCTGGAACTGCGGCTGGGAAGGAGATCATGGCGCCCCCGCGGAAGTGCTCGCCTTGCGCCGCCGGCAGGTGAAGAATTTCTTCACGCTCCTGATGCTCGCCAACGGCACGCCAATGTTCTGTGCCGGCGACGAGTTCCTCAATACTCAATTCGGCAACAACAACCCGTATAACCAGGACAATGAGATCACCTGGCTTGATTGGAACCACTTGGAACAGAACCGGGACATCTTCCGGTTCTTTCAGAAGATGATCGGGTTCCGCAAGCAGCGGCGGTCGCTGGGACGCAGCCGGTACTGGCGCGAGGATGTGGCCTGGTATGGCGTCTCGGGCGGCGTAGATCATTCCTTTGAATCCCGCTGCCTCGCGTGGCGCCTGCGCGGCGAGAATTTCCGCGAATCCGACATCTACGTGATGATCAACGGACACTGGCAGCCCCTGGTTTTTGAAGTACAGGAAGGCCAGGCAAACGAGTGGCGCCGCATTGTCGATACCAGCCGGCCCAGCCCGGACGACATCGTGGACGCCGAAGCGGCTGAGCCACTCTCTTCGGCTCAGTACGCTCTGAGCCCCCGGTCGGTGGTTGTGCTAACGCGTTCAGCCTGACCGAAGCCGCCTGTGATATCAGTAGGGTCGATTGGAGGCCTTGTGAATCCATCTTCAGTGTCGCGGCGCAGTCTGATTGCGGCGGGTGCGGCATCCTATTCGCGCGTGTTGGGCGCCAATGACCGCATTGGCATTGCGGTGATCGGCGCCGGTGGCCGGGGAACCGCCCACCTGCGCCACTATGTCCGCTGGAAGGATCTGAATATCGCCGTCACCGGCATTTGCGACGTGTATCGCCCGAACCGGGACAAAGCGGCGCAATTCGCCGCGCAAAACTTCGGCGCCCAACCCCGCACGGCGGCAGACTACCGCGAAGCCCTTGCCTGGAAAGAAACAGACGCCGTCCTGATCGCGACTCCGGATTTTGGGCACTCCCCGATTCTGAAGGCGGCAGTCGAGGCGGGCAAGGACGCTTACGTCGAGAAGCCGTTTGGCGTGGCGTTCGAAGATGCCAAGCAGGCCTACCTGGCCGTGAAGAAGAGCGGCCGTGTGGTTCAAGTGGGAACCCAGCGCCGCAGCGACCCGTTATATGCGGCTGCGGCGCGCGCCGCCCGCTCCGGCGCCGTGGGCAAGATCACGCGCGTTGAGATGGCCGTGCACTTTCAGCAGCCTCGCTGGCGGCGGCCCGCCGAGGCCGTCAATCCAGAAGACGTGGATTGGAAAGCATTCCAGATGGGCCGCTTCGACAGAGGTTTCGACCCGCGTCTGCTGCGCGAATGGCAGCTCTTTGAAGAAACCACAAACGGCTTGCCAGGACTGTGGATGAGCCACTACATCGACCTGGTGCCGTGGTTCATGGACGACCCCTACCCATCGGCGGCGGCCTCCGCCGGCGGCGTCTTCCTGTGGAAGGATGGCCGGAAGACTTCCGACGTCTTCTACACGCTGCTCGAGTACCCCAAGGAGTTCATCACCACGTGGGCCATGTCGCTGACCAACTCCCAGGGCGCCCGCAACTTGTGGTGCGGCACGCGGGGCACGATCGATTGCGAACGCTGGACCGTCAGCGGAGCGGGAAGCGAGCAGAAAGACGCCGTGCCCTCGGAAACCAAGCTCGAACCCGCCGAACCGGTTACGCCGGATCCAACCGTCGCGCACGTCCGCAACTGGATTGAATGCATGCGGAGCCGGAAAGAGCCGGCCGCCGGCGTTCAGGCCGGCTTTTCACACGCCGTCGCCGGAATCATGTCGGCCGAAGCGCTCCGGCAGAAGCGCCGCGTCCGGTTCGATGCCGCGCGGCTGACGATATCGTAGCGGCCGCCCGGCCTAATTCGGACGGAAGAAATAGAGCAGCACCTTGACTGCGAGATAAGCGCCGAGCAGGAGCAGCAGCGTCCTGTTCTTGCCAGCAAACCGGCCCAGCCGCTCACGCCATGATTCGCGGTAGGCCAGAACTGGCTCCAATTCGAGGTAACGCGTGATCTCCCGGTTGAGCGCCTGAACCTCCGCATAGCGGTCAGCGGGGTTGCTCTGGCACGCCTGCCTGACAATTGCGCCGAGCGGTTTGGGCGCCGCCGGCCCGAGGACGGAGGCGAGCACCGCCCCAAGGGCATAGACGTCGGACGCGACCGTCGACTGATGGCTGTCGCCGGCGGCCTGTTCCGGAGGCATGTAGTCCGGAGTGCCGACCACCAACCCCGGCGATTCCCGCGCCTGCCCGGATCGCGCCACGCCCCAGTCGAGAACGAACACTTCGCCGAATGGGCCGGCCATGATGTTCCGCGGCGTCAAGTCACGATGTATGACTCCGCGGCTGTGGGCAAACGACACGGCGTCACAGACTTTCTGGAACACCCGCAACCTTTCGGCGAGATTTGGAGTCTCCCGGCAATACTCGTCAAGCCGCCGGCCTTCCACAAAGCGCATCACGTAGAACGCCCGGCCGTCCGGCAAGACTCCGGCGTCGTACACAGGCACGATCCCGGGATGTTCGAGGGCCGCCATGAGCCGAGCCTCGCTGTCGAGGCTGCCTGCAACCTTGAGCGCGGCGTTGCGCTCGAGTTCCCGGTCCCGCACAAGATAGACGGCGCCCATGCCGCCGCGTCCGATCTCGCCAAGCAACTCATAACGCGTGCCGGTCAGATCAGGCAACTCCACCACCGATTGCAGGCGCCGCACGACGTCGTCGGGCAGGTAGCTCATGGCCGTCCCATCAACCGGCTTGCTTCGGCGGAAAGTTCCGGCTCCCCGGAGGTGATCACGGCCAGGCGGGCCCAAAGACAGCGCCGCAATTCCCGGCGCGCCCACGCCATATGGTTGGTTACGGCTGTCACCGGGATCCGGAACTCGGCCGCCAGCGCTTCGTACGATGGCCCTTCTCCGGCGGCGAGATCATAGCGTTCGAATAGCAGGAAGCGAACCTGCCTGCCGGTTTGCTCGCAATGCCGCCGCAAGTCCTCGACCGCGAGCGAAAACATCTGGCGCTGCCATTCCCGGTAGAACACCTCTTCGACCGGTTCGGCCGCCGTCAAGGCAACCTCGGACTCCGCTTGCTGGAAATCGAGCGAAACGATCTGCGATTCGCCGCCACGCTTGACGCGAGAGGCTGACTTGCGCTCGTTGGCGACGACTCCGTCTATGCAAGTGCGAAGGTAGGTCCGGAACGCGGCTTTGCCGGGATCGTAGCGTGAGAGCAATTCCCGCTCCAATAGCGACGCAAAGAAAGTCTGGGTCAGATCCCGCGCCTCATCCGGCGAAGCTTTCCACTTGAGCCGGATGTGCTTGTAGGCGGGCTTCCAGTAAGCCTCGACAATGGCCGACAACGCCTCTCTTCGTACACCCGGATCCTCGTCCCGCATACGCGACAACACGGAGTAACGCGTGGCGGGAAAGGCTCCTTCCGGCATATTCAAGAAAGTATACAGGCCGCGGTGCGGGATAATAGTGGCAGGAGAACAAAGGAATCATGAAACTGGGAGCACTAGGCCTGTTGGCCGTCCCCGCCACGCTGTTGGGGCAAAGCACGTACGCGATCGATCCGGCGCACTCGTCGGCGCAGTTTTCAGTCAGGCACCTGATGGTGTCCAACGTCAAGGGTACATTCACCGGCTTGAAGGGAACCGTTGTTTTTGACCACAACAACCTGACCGCAAGCAAAGTCGACGCAACCGCTGACGCCACGACCGTCAACACGCAGGAAATCAAGCGCGACGCGCATTTGAAAAGCCCGGACTTTTTTGATGTGGAGAAGTTTCCGGCCATCAACTTCACCAGCAAGCAGTTCTTCCGTGACGGTGCAAAGCTGAGGGTAAAGGGGGACTTGACCATGCACGGCGTCACCAAGGAAGTCGTGTTTGACGTGGAGGGTCCCACGCCGGAAATGAAAACACCGATGGGAGTTCGAGTGGGGGCTACCGTGACAGGCACGGTGAACCGGAGGGATTGGGGTTTGAACTGGAACCGTGCGATTGAGACCGGCGGCGTAGTCGTCGGTGACGAAGTGAAAGTCACCATCGAGATCGAAGCCAGCAAGAAGAGCTAAGCCGCCTTCTCACCCAGCCCGTAATTCTTGCGCGCATAAGCGAGGCTGCGTTCCAGGTCAATCCGCTGCTGTTCAATCAAAGCCGCTTCGTAGGCGGGAGGCTGCTTGCCGGTTCCGGCAATCATCATGGCGCCCGCAAACGGGCGGCCTTGCTTTACCAGGCGCACGAACCGCGCAAAGTCGGCTGATGGCAGCTTGGAATAGGGCTTCCAGAAATCTTCTTCCAGGTACGGAAGAATGTACGGCGGCCGGCCGGTAATAACCTCGAAATGAACCGGGGCCGCCGGACACGCGGCTTTGAACTTCGCGCATACCTGGTCGAGATTCACACAGCCGTCGCCGGTGGCTACCCATTGAAACGCCGCGCCTCGCGGGTGCTCAAAGACAACCGAGTCGCGGAAGTGGCTGCTGGCCGCGTACGGCGACAGCACTTCGACGGTGAGCATCGGGTCTTCCATGACCGACAGCGGATTCCCGGTGTCCAGGCACACGCCGACGTAGTCCTTGCCCGCGGCTTCAACCAGCGCACGCATCTCACGCGCCGTGAAGTCTCCGTGGTTCTCGATGGCGACTTTCACTCCGGAAGCGGTGATTTGACCCCGGCACTTCCGCAGCACCGCCAACGTGCTTTCGGCGTGCGTTTCGATGGGAGGCCCCGAACGGCGGTTATCCGGACTGCTCACAAACACACGCAGGTTCTTCGATCCAACGGCCTGCGCAACGGCAATGCTCTTCAGCAGGTACTCTTCCGGAGTGCCGTTCTTCGGGTTCCAGGCGGAAGAGGTCGGGCAGATGCACCCCGTACCCTGGTCAATTACGATCCCGGCGCGATTGGCCTGCTCGCGGCGCGCCTGGAGATAAG
>JADZCI010000206.1 GCA_020851655.1 Bryobacterales bacterium | reverse complement strand
CGCTGATTTACCGGCCAATCTTTCCTCATTTTTCGTCTGTGACAAATCGACCAAGCTGTTTGAGGATGCCAGCGAGCCGTCGATTCAGGCGATGCAGTTTCCGGCGTTGTTGTTCATCCGCGCGCTCACGGCGGAACATTTCCAAGAGGTGGCGAGCCGAGGTGAGCGCTTGACAAACTCCGGCAATGCCGGCGCAGAGCGCTGTAGACCCTAGGAGTTCGGGCACGCGGTGCGGTTGAATTGTGTTACCCCGCGCGCGGTAGAACTCGCGCTGCAGGTCTTCCTGGGTGACTTGTGCATAGCGCAAGGTCATGCGGATGTCTTTGTGTCCGAGCATTTGCATGAGCGCCGGAAGGCTGACGCCGAGGCGCAGCATCTCGGTGGCGAAGGTGTGGCGGAGGTGGTGCGGCTGGACTGGGGCCGAACAACCGGCAGAGTGCGCGGCCTGCCGCAGGGCGCCGCGGAGAGTTCGATACCAACTGTGGTGAGTGGCCAACGGGCGCGGTAGCAGGCAATCGTCGGCCTGCGAGGAACCGGCAAGCTTCCGAGCGCGCAGCGTAAGCATGCGGGCCACGATGGCGCGCAACTCGGCATCGGCGGGAACCAGTCGCTCGCTATGGAGTTTACCGAGCGGAACATGAAGAACCCAGCGCTGGGGTCCGATTTGCCGCAAACAATCGACACTGAGGTCGATGCACTCGCCGATCCGGATGCCGGTGGCGCGCATGAGTTGGAGCGCAAGCTGGGGCAAGTCCTCGTGGTTGCGTAGCTGCTGTTGGAGTTGTTGATCGTCGGTGTGAGAGAGTGGCCGCGGCAGGTAGCGCGGCAAAGGCGGGAAGTCGTCGCGGTGGATGAGATCGGCTGCCAAGGGACGGCCGTTAGAGGACAGCAGGTCCAACAAGCGGCGGATGCAGATCAGATGTTGCCGGCGGGTGCTGTTGGATAAAGGAGCGTGGGAGGTTGAATGCGGCTGCCACAAAGAGGCGAACCAAGCCAGCAGATGAGGGTCGCGGCGGAGTTGGTTGAGATGCCGCAGATCGGGGAAGGCGTGGTGGAGATGATCGAGGAAACGGCGGGTGGCGCAGCGATAGTTGCGCAGCGTGCTGGGACGCAAGGTGGGAGCGAGGGTTTGAATCTGAGCGGCAAAGACCTGTTCGAGTGGGCGGGTTTTCGGTTTCATGCGAGAGGGTACAGGCGCGCGCGCTGTTCACTGGCGCGGGCAAACTCGCGCCACACGTCCTGCGGGGACAGTTGCACGTAGAGCATGGTGGTCTGGATCTGGGAATGCCCCATCAGTTGCTGAAGCGCGGGCAAGGAAATGCCGGCACGAACCATGTCTGCGCCGAAAGTATGGCGGAAACGATGAGGGTTGGCCTGGGGGATGCACGAGCGGCCGCGATGGTGACGAAACAGCGAGCGGAGTCCGGCAGCGGTGAGGGGCCTGCCCCGATGAGGACCCTTCAAACAAACAAACAAGGATGGGCAGCGGCTGTCCGGCCTCTCCAGGTGCAAGTACTTCTTCAGCACCGGCACGAGTTCGTGAGGCAGCGGCAGGATACGTGGGCGGCCGCCCTTGCCCAGGACGTGGAGATGGGCGTCGGCCGGATGGAAGTCGGACAGTTGGAGCGCCAGGATTTCACAACTGCGCAATCCGTCAAGCAACAGCAAACCAACGATGGCGAGATCGCGGAAGGTGCGGAAGCTGCTCCAGAACTGTGCCACCTGTTCGGCGGTGAGGGGCTGGACGAGACGGCGCTGCTGCTTGAGCCGCAAACTGCGGGAGATGACGCGCCGCGGTGTGCCGTAGCCGAGAGCAGATCGCTGCGTATAGTAACGCTGGAAGTGGAACTGGCCTCCGGGAATCGGTTGGCCATGGTGAAAGCGATAGAGGCGCTCGACCACGATGAGGCGGCGATTGATGGTCTGGGCACAGGGCGCAGAGGACTGGTCGAGTTGATAGCGGACATAATCCTGAAGCAGGGATTGGGTGAGTTCGGCGAGCGGAGGCGCGGCAGCATCCAGCGACCAGCGGGCGAAGTGCAGCAGATCGAAGGCATAGGTGCGCAGCGAAGACGTCGAGAGTTGGCGAATGCGCTGGGCATCGAGGAACGCGTTGGCCCAGAGGATCTCCTGGCCGCCTTCATCCCGCAGGCGATAGGGAGAAGCGCTGGGTGGCAGCGCGGGTTGATGGGAGACAGAGAGTGGCATGGGCTGTGCTACCGCCAGTAGCGCTCCTGGCCACCTGCGGCTTTGGAGAAAACCTGGTTGGCCTTGTGGCGCAAATGGTCCAGGTAGGCGGCCGGCACGGGCTGGCATTGCAGTTCGTCAATGACACCGCGGAAGTAGGCGAGCGTCCGGATGCGCGCCAGAGGTAGCGCTGCCGGCGGCCGAATGCACCGGCGTAACGAGCCCAGCAGCATGGCCGCTTCGACGACATCGAGAGGTACGCCTTGATCGAACAGAGAACGTGCCACAGCCCTGTCGTAGCGACTGGCGCGCCGGGGCGTATCCGGCATCCCCGTGTACAATGCGAGCACGGCAGTGAGATAGGCCGTCTCCACAATCGAAGTCAGTTCATTCCCCGCGGTCATGATCACCTCCTGTGCGATGGCGCCGGCGCCCTTGGATGTGAAGCGAGCGAAGCCATTGGGCGGCCGCAGATCCGGCAGCGCGGCCAAACCCACGGCAGTGGTTGCGGCCGAAAGGATCTGGCCGCCGCCTGGGCTACCGCACGCGTCTGTTCACGTGGCAATTCTGCGGGAATGGAGAGCGAAAGGGAAGTGTGATCCGTCACGCACGCCGCTGCCGGCCGCTTTCGCTGCCGGTACTGGGCTTGCCGGTCGCGGTGATCGAGCCGGCCTTCCGGACTGGTCTGATAGCGGCGATTGGCAGCACGTTGTTGTTGGAGGCGCGCCTGGTGGCCGCATTCGGCGCTGCAATAACGATGTCCGCGATCGCAGTGTGAGCAGATGTAGAAGATGGCCTGACATTGCTTCCAGCCGCAGGTTCGCCGGAGCAGAACAGCCCGATCATGAACCGCCGCGTCCATTCGTCCCGGCGGACGGCTAGACAAACGCCGGCGCTTTGTGTCAGAACCTGTATTGTTGGGTGCGCCTGAACAAGGTCTACCGGCGCAGGGAGCCCTACTGCGCCAACGGCAGGGTTCCCACTCCTCCGCCTCCCGTTTACGATACCCGGTCCGTGCTGGTGTGCGATGACACGGGCGCCTTCGCCCAGATGATGTTGACGCCTGCGGCGGAACATTCAGAAAACTTCGCGGTTGATGATCGTATTGATCGTCGGCCCGGGCACGTGGGGCCTTCAGCACTTTCGTCCGCGGCCTTCGCTATCCTCGGATTGCCAGCGATTGGCCGGTAAACCGCTGACAGCTTGGCGTTCCCGGCTACCTCGCGTTGACAGCCGGCGCGCTCCCCGGCAGCGCATAGCGCAGGTTGAGGAACACGGCATTGTTGTGAGCCGATTTGGGAGCGCCCGGCGCGATCCACCAGGGATTCCGCAGCAGGTAGGCGTACTGCGCCATGAAGCTCAGTTGTCCGTACCGCGGGTCTTTCCAGAATGTTTGAGTAAACCCGGCTGTGACTTCGTGCAGGACTCGATTGTGGTTGTCCGGAGAGCCGCTGTAGCCGTAGCCGGCCGGGCGTCCGGCGGCATCGAGCGCGACGTTTCGTCCGATGTAGACGCCGCCATAGTAGGCGTAAAGCTGCAGCGCCGGCGTGAGACCCACTTCCAGCCCTTCCACCACGCCCGCCGCCCGCACCGGACTCATGCTCCCATCGCTGCGCAGAATTACGTCGGGCGCCTGCCCGAACAGGTACCGGCCGCCGCCGCTTCCCAGGAAGTTGTTGGTCACCAGCCGGACGTTCCGGACAATCTCAAAGTTCGCGTTGATAGAAGCCTGGACACCCGCCTGGATGTAACTCCGGTTGGTGAGCGGGTTGAAGACCTTGAACGTGCGCACGCCCGCTGCGACCTCGAAATGCGCCCTGCTGCCCGGGTCGAACGCGAACTTGCCGATGATATCGGGATGCAGGTTGGGCGTGCTCATCGGCGGTGTGCTGGCGTCGTCGAGTTGCCCTCCAACCAACGAAGCCAGCCCGGCTGGAGGCGTAATCGTGCCCGCCCCGCCGGAGCCGCCCGCATACTGGTTGGCTTCTTCGAGTGAAAGGCCCAGCGTCGTCTTCGTGCTGGGGCGATACAGGAACCGCACACCGGCTTGCCGGGTCCACGGCAGCCCGGCCACGTAGTTGACATCCACCACCTGGGAGTAGAACAGGTTCTCGGGCAAGGCTGAAATTCCCCGCCGGTTGGGTGTCATCATGCTCCAGCTTTGCCCGGCCTGAATCTCGTATGAGCCCTTTTGAGCACTCACCCAGAACTGGCGCAGTCGCGGTACGAACGCGCCGTTCGTGATGCCGATATTGTTGGCCGCCGGGGCGCCCAGAAAATCGAATTCGTTGTACGCCAGAAATCTCGCGCCTTTCCACGCGGCATCCACTCGAAACCCGAGGCGCGAGTTCTGCGGGCTGAAGCGGACTTCAGTCAGGTGGCCCCGCTCCGAATTGTTAAAGGGGATAGCGCCGAACTCGGCGCCAATTCCGGAACCGGCGTTCTTGTCACGCCACACGGCCGTCGCGTCAATAAATCCCACCGGCGTGATGGCTGCATTGCCTACTCTCAACTGCAGCGGCGCTTCCGTTGCCGGGCCGTCTTCCCGCAGCGCCTCCGTTCCGGTTCGTGAGGCGCCGGGGCTTGCGAACGCCAGAGCCCCGGACCTCTCGCCTACACTCGCCACGCGGTCCAGCATCTTCTGCTGTTCCGTCACCGCCGCCCGGAGCGCTTCAATCTGCTCCTGCTGCCGCACCAGGAGTTCTCTCAAACGTTGAATCTCAGCCGCATCGGGCGCCGCGGCCAGTGACGCCGGAGTTTCCGCGCGTAAAGCAACCGCGCTCCCCATCGAGGCCGGCAACAATGCCAGCATCAGGCTTGCGGTGGTGTAAGTGACCTGCACAGTAACCAATTTGACATCATTTGTTACCGCGCCCCCCGCGCCACGCCGGCCCTGTCCTAACGCCCCTAGTCCAAAGACCAGTTGGGGCGTTCGCGCCGCCCGAGCCAAAGAAATGACCTCCGCCCCAACCGCCACCAGCGCGGCAGGTAGCCATTCAGCTTTGCCAGGCCCATTGCCTGCCTCAATGCCCCGTAATACTCGCGCCGGAACACCCCGATAAACACGTAACGGAACCGCGGCCTGCGGAAATCACCTTGTGTCGACCAGTGCTTGGCGAAGCGGATGAACTGCCGGATTAGCTTCTTTCGCAACTCGTCGCTGAATTCGAACCATGCCTTGCACTCGACGTACACATCCCCGTCGAGACGGAAGTCGCAGCCCCAGCGGTCGTTGATGCGCGGGCGTAGATCGAAGATACGGTGGCGGAACATAACAAAAACCTCCAGCTCCAGGAACGCCCCCAAGCGGGCGTTGCCCGGCCCGCTCAATCCAATCGTGAGGTGCCGAAGCTCATCGAGTTGGCCCTTGCGCCGCGCCCAGCTTGCCGCCGTCTCGATGTTGTGCAGCACTCGAATCAAGTCGTCTACGTTGCCGCCATCCAGAAACGTCTTCACCAGCCGGCCGGTCTTAGCCGAACCGAACATACGTGCGAATTCCGCCAAACCCAGCAGTGCTTTCGGAGTCAGGTTCCGGTCACGCGGCCAGCGCCGGTGCAGGGACCGCAACACACGCCGCAGCGTACGCGAATCAAACCCGCGCTGCGTATCCTTCAACTTGCGCACCAGAGCCGCCATGCGGCTGGGCCTCATCCCGCTCCGCCGCCAGGTGTTCAAGGTTTCGCCGATGATCTCGAATTCTTTGCGGGAGCGTCCCGCCGGATTCTCGATCATGGCGAATACCGGCTCGAGATATTCCGGAAGCAGGGCTGGATTCGCCAGCGCGGGCTGAAGGTATTCGTACAGGTCCCGGATCACTGGATAGAACTGCCACGCTGTGAAAACGAACTGCCCGGTGCCCAGGGTGGTCCGCCATTCCTTCAGCAGCGACAGCAACAATTCGCCGATGACCGCCGCCACCCGCCGCGCCGCCGGTGTGTTCACGTCGCGCAGTTTCTTGGCCGTGACCTTCAAGACCGCCACGAAAGCATTGACCGGCGTATCGGCGCCGCCCGAAAAGACCTCCCCCACATCGAGGACCAGCCCCGCCACAGCCAGCGTGAAGTTAATCCAGTCCGGATCCTCACCGCCCGGCGCCAGGTAACACAGGTTCTTCACGATGTCGCGCAAGTCGCCGATCAGAACCATGCCGGCGATCAAGTCACCGGCAAAACCTTCCAAGCCTTCCCCTTCGCCGAACAGGAAGCCGTAGGCGAACTCCGCCGAGCCACGCAGGATACGAATCGCTCCCGGACTCAGAGCCGCGATGACCTCCGTGTCGAATGCCCAGGTGCTGCAATAACCGCTGGTGACGGTTGCGAATTGCGCTACATCACCGCTGATGCCGAGTTGGGCGTTGGTGCGTGGAAGCCGGCCGTACTCAGCTTCCATATTGATCTCGCTGGTGCTGACCCGGACGACTGCCTCGCCCGCGCCGTCCAAGCGCAGCGTCTGCTGTGGAACGACGACACCATCGGCGCGGCGCATGTTCATCACCGCGTTGATCTCGCCGAACACTCTCAACTCCCGGAAGCGGTACGGCGCCCCTTCCGCCAGACCGAGCACCAGGCGCAGGAACGAGCCCGGCAGCCAGTTAAATCCAGTCGCGGTTCTTCCAGCCGCCACTCCGTTGACGCTCAAGTTTGCAATCACGCTTCCGCCGTTCGCCGGGCTCCCGCTCACGGCGAGACGGATGCGATTCCATCCGGTCGTGACGGCCCGGCCGCCGGTGAGAGTGATGTTGATGGGCGGGAGCGTCTGGCATGCGTGCGCGAAGAATGTAGCCTGGATCACCCCCACGGCGTTCAACTCGATGGTCCACTTGCCGCGTGCCGGATCGTCGCCGCCCCAGCCGGACAAGATCTCATGCGCCGCCACCCTGGTTCCGGGCCAGTACTCGAACTCGACGGCAAAGTTGGTCAGGCCCTGAATCACTGTGCTGTGAACCTCGCCAGCCCAATACAGGGTTTCGGCGGCGAAGGTGTCAAGCACGGTGATCTCGCCCGGGGATGTCGCGTAGAAGTCCCATCCCACGCGCCCATAGCGGCTCTTCAGGTCGAAGTCGATAGGGGGCGGATGAATTGCCGCATTGCGCTTGCCGCTGAAGTTCGACGCGACGGGTGAACCAACCGGCGCGGTGAACGGGAAGTGAACGATCTCCACCAGTTGGCGATGTTCTACGATGTCGATCAGCGCCTCTCCATTCGCGCCACCCTGCAATCGCAGATCGGCTTCCTGGCTCTCCGGTGCGGCCCCGCTGTTGGGCAGATATGTGAAAGTGCCGCTGGCATCCGGCCCGGAGCGCTGGTACGGCGGCGGCGAACTCATCGGTGCATTGAGAAATCCATAGCTGCCTTGCCGCAAGAAGTGCGTGGCAGGCCAGATGTGCCGGACGCGGCGTTCGAGGTCTGTATCATCGAAGCGCGCCTTGAGCGAACCCGAAGCCGCATCGGCCTGCGGCAGAGGTTTCTCACCCTGGCCCAACGTGGCGATGATCATGACGCGCCCCCAGGCGCGGTTGTGGATGGCGTTGGGCGTGCCATCGCTGGCGCGATAGATCTCCGAAATGGAAGCGGCCGCGCGTCCCTGGCTGTCCAGCCGCGACAAACTGCTCTTGGCAAACCCCGGCGTCGAACCGGGCGGCGCGTTCTCGCCGGCAATAGACCCCTTGGTGATGGTCCAGGAGATGACTCCATCGGTAACCGGCCGCCCGTTAAGCGTGGCGGTGACCTCCACTCGACTCGCGTTGGTTACCGATTCGCGCCGCAGCAACGGCGGCTGACCTGCGTCGTAAGTGCCCGGCGTCAGCCTTAAGTCCAACTTCGCGCCCAGCAGCGGGTTGCCGAACCAGAATTCACTCTCACCGACGGTGATTCTCAGCAACTGCGCTCCAAACCCGGGCGCGCCCTCGTTGGGCGCCGCGGCGAGACCGCCCACCACCATCGCGCTCGACTCGCCCCCCTGCGTGCGTTGCGATGCCAGAGTCAACTCGAGATCACCCGTGCCATCCAGGTGCCAATCTACCGGCGTTCCATTCTCAACCAGGTTGTCGTGGCGGTCCCGGGCTTCGAGTTTGAACTCCAGACTGGCCACGCCCGTGCGGATTCCATGCAGCACGCGCTGTTTGGTGGTGACGGATGTGTTGTTCGGATCAGTAGTGGCGTCCGGCAGACGCCGCCAAGTGTCTTGCGGAGTTTCGCGGCCGTACATCCTCAGCGGTTCGGCCGGTGCTCCCGGCGTCACGTCGATTCCGGTCTCGTCGAAAACATTCAACGCGCTCACGTCGCGGTCCGCACCGTCCACCGGAAGTGTCTTGATCCCCACCTTGAGCGTGGGAGCGTTGGGCGCCTGCTTGACGGAGCGGAACTGGCAGCGGGCGGCCCCGCCCGCTGTCCGTGACGGCGGCCCCTCAAGCGAGCCCGGCCCGGTCTGTGTCCACTCCAGACCCGCCTCTCCAGGCAATGGATGGAAATGGCCGCTGGCAGCGCGCAGCAGGACGCCCACCTCGAGATGCAGCGCGTCGAAATCGGCCTCGAGTTGCTCGCGCCCAGCCGCCGTGGCCTCCGCCGTGTGCTCCCGGAACTCGATCCCGGTCAAGTCGGGTACCGGCTGAAAGACTTCGAAGACGTGATCGGCGTGAACCAGCCGGCAGACCTCGCGGATGTAATAAACCACGCGCATGCGGTACAGCCCGGCTTTCTCGGCCCGCACCTCGATTTCGCTGCCGTCCGCACTGAGAAACACAATCTGGGGCAGCGGTGCGCCGAGCGGCTTCTCTCCCACAATCCACTCGTACTTGCCCTCGATCATCCTGCCTTGCGCGCGGCACTTGCGCGGTGTCCCCTTCGCTTTGAGCTTCACTTGCCCCGGCTGCGGCGGGGTCCCGTCCTCATTGCAGTAACCGATGCTATCGCCCGAGACAGTGACCTCCAGCGGAAGGGCGTCTTCGCACTTGTTCTGGTAAACCGCATGCACAGGCAGTCCACCCGGCTTGTGCCAGAGACCCTTCGGATAAGACAGTTCGGCGTTCGGATAGTCCGCCCCGGATGGAGGTGGAGGCAAAATCAGGTGCTTCAGTGGACTGTCGGACAGCCAGTGCCGGTCCTGGTGCTGCTTGGCGGCGACGTCCACCTGCTTCTCTGAGCTCGCCAACTCGACCCGCAGCCCGATGCTCGTCTCTTCATCGTCGATGACGTGGAGTTGAAACTTCGCGTTGTCATCGAGCGCCAGGTGCTCCGCCGCGGTCAGCCGCAGTTCGGTCTCTAACACCCGTATGGCCGGCGTATCATCGGCTTCCCTCTCTTTGGCCTCGACTTCGTCAAGCAGGCGGGTCATCTCTTGTTCGATCCAGCGCAGTTGCTCCTCGTCCGCGGGTTCGCTGGGGTCGGCCTCGACCTGCTCCAGGCGCTCGTGTAACTCGGCGAGCTTGGGGTTCACTTCTTCGAGCTTCGCGTTGATCGCGTCCTGGCCCGCGCCGGAACGATCGACTTCCACATCCAGGCAGCGGACCAGGGACAAACCGGCGGCATTTTCCACTGTCACGCGAATACGATGAAACCCGTGACCCTTGACGCCGGCCTCGGCAAAGCGGAAGGATGTCTCGTTGAATTCGGTTGCGTCATAAGTTGCGTAGACGTCCAACTCCAGCGGGTTGGCAACGGACGGCGGATTGGGTGGATCGGCAACCTGCGTGTCCGGTTCGGGAACGGAGTCGTGCCGGAACCCGGCCACCTCGGCTTTCACGGACACGATCTTCCCTGTGATGTCGGCGATCCTGCCCTTGATTTCGAACTTCACCCGTACACCGCGCGCAGTGCCGTCCTGTTCGGCATACGCCAGCCCCTGTGTGATTTCGGTGCGGTCGCGTGGCGCCGGATTCTCGAACCAGAACAGGGGCCGCGGCAGCAGGTAAGGGACGCAGCCGCGCGGGTCCTCAATTTCGGTGGGGTGGACGTAACTGAGCTTGCGCTCGCCCACCAGGATTGGGATGGACTTCAGCAGAGGCTGGTCCGCCCCCTGAATGCCGCTATCGGTGATCCGCACCCACACGGTATCGGGGCCGGGGTCGTCTGGCGCACGGTAGATGGCTGATGTGCCGCGGCCGTTGCTCACAACCGCGCCGGTGTAGTCCGGAAAGCCGCCGCGTTCCGCTTTCCAGTAGTACCGCGTGTCATCGGCCAGAAACAGGTCACGCTTTGTAGCGCCGCAGTTTTCAGACACGCAGAACAGTGTCAGCACGTCGTTATCGCTGGCCCACGCATTCAGCAGCAGGCGCTCGCCTGTGATCACCTTGACCGGCGCCGCCGGGACGGTTGCGGTCATCGCCGGGTTCGGATCCCACTGCTCCGGAGCCGCCTGGCAGCGGCCGCGGCCGCCGGTGATGACCGGCGGTGGATCGAACAGGTTGCTGGGCGCTTGTATCGTGACCGTGCGCCGGTAGCGGCAGCGATCCAGCCTTTGGATCTGAATGCTGAACACCGCCTGTACAGGCCGGTCATTCCCCCGCTCATCTCTCGCTTCCACCACCACAACGGCTGTGAACACGGCCCCAATCGCGAGCGGCGGCGCCTGTAGCAAGGTGGCCGGAACATCGGTTTCCAACAGCGCCGCACCCGGCGGGCCGGTCATGGCTGCGATGGTCCAGCGGTAGTAGATTGGATCGGCGAGTTGAATCTGCCGGTAGGAGGCCACTTCCTCGGCGCCACGGCAGGTGCATGCCTGAAGCAGTTCGTCGGAATCGGTCGCAAAGACCGCCAGCGGCACTGGTTCCGGGCCTTTCACATCCACCGTCCCGGCAGGCGGCGCAACGACACTGAGAAAGACTGGAAGGCCGGGACGGATCTCGTATTCCAGTTCGCAGTGTGGTGTGCGATCCTTCCAGCGCATCCCCGGGATCCGGTACACGTGAACCGCAATTGCCTCCGCGGGCACTTGCCCAGGCAATTCGGCTTGGATCAGGCCTTTGCCGGATGGATCGGTTGTGGCGCTCACAAAGACGGCCCCGCGGGGGTGCGCAATAACGGCATCCACTCGCGAGGCCACCGTTTCGCCACTCTTGGCCGTGACAAAGATGGCGGCGCTGACCACCGTCTCCGCCGGGCTTGCCTCGATCTGCGCGGGCGCCACGCGGGCGTCTATTTCTACGGCGTGCTCGAGTTGCTCCTCCGGAACCAACCGGGCGCGCACATCCTGGTTTCCGGCTTCGAGCAAGGTGAAACCGGCCAGCGTTCGTTCACCGGGCTTCACGTCCACGATGCGGGTGTCGAGGCTCACGTTCGGCGAGGAACTCAGTACCGTTTTTCCGGCAAACGTTGTCTGGAAGTCAGCCAGCAGCAGCACCCGCCCGCGAGCTCCCGGACGTTCGGCTGGGGTTACATGAACCTGGATGGCCGCCACCTCGCAGATGAACGAAACGTCCAGCGGTTGCCCAGCGTTGTTGCTTGCCGCGATCCGGTACTTGCCGGGAGAGGCTTCCGGAACGGCATAGATGCGTTGAAGCACCGAACCGCCTGACTCGGTGAGCGGCACTCGTTCGCCGGACGCCGATATCAGTTCGACGGCGGCAAGATTTTGAAGAGACTCGCCATCGAGCCGCAGGATCCTGTCCGAAGCGATCATGGGGGTCGCACGCGCGATCCGGACGGCGGGTTCGACGGCGGCGCGCGGCAGAATCTCAATGTGCTGGCGCGCAGTGGCCGGCGGTTCCTCGCCGCGCAAGATTCCAAAGACCGCGAAGCGATTTCCCAACTCTCCTTCAAATGGCGGCGCTTCGACCCAACCACCGGCCTTCACCAACAGGTCCGACTCGCGGTAGCGAACCCGCTCACCCGCCTCCAGCGGGGTTTCGCCGTACGAAGTGACTTCAACGATTCGGGCGCTGAACGGGTCGCCTTCCCGCACCAGTTCCGGCGCGATGACGCGATAAGTTCGACGATCCGTACCTGGCGCCATGCGGGGGATTATACGCTTCAAAAAAATGAGTGGAAAGGGCCCCGCGCCACGCCGGCAATTCCTGTGGCCTAATAGAAACGTCCCGCGCGAGCCGCCGGCAGTTTCCTGGCTTCGCGCCCCGGACCAAGGAGATGATGCCAATGTCAACCGGCTTGCAACAGAACATCATTGTGGACGACGACCGCACCGGTCTGGAGAAAAACACCCTCAAACGCGCTATCCTCGACAACCTTTTCTATATCGCCGGACGCTTTGTGGCCGCCGCGTCGGACTTGGATTACTACACCGCCGTCGCCTACACCGTCCGGGACCGGCTTCTCTCCCGCTGGCTGAACACCGCGGAATCCAATATCAGCCACGACGCCCGTGTTGTTTCGTATCTCTCCGCCGAATACCTCCTGGGGCCGCACCTGGAGAACAACATCCTGAACCTCGGAATCGAGAAGCAGATGAGTGAGGCATGCGCGGATCTTGGTCTCGACCTTGCCAGGATCATGGCCAAGGAAGAGGAGCCGGGCTTGGGCAACGGCGGCTTAGGCCGCCTGGCCGCCTGCTACATGGATTCGCTCTCGACGCTCGGCATTCCCGCGATCGGCTACGGAATCCGGTACGAGTTCGGAATTTTCGATCAGGAGATTCGCGACGGCTGGCAGGTGGAAGTCACCGACAAGTGGCTACGCTGGGGAAATCCCTGGGAAATCCGGCGTCCGGAAAACGCCGTGAAAATCGGCTTTGGCGGCCATACTCAATCCTCGACCGGTAGCGACGGCAGGTATCGTGTCGAGTGGGTTCCCTCGGTCGTCGTCAAAGGCGTTCCCTACGACACGCCCGTTCCCGGCTACGGCAGCGGACGCGCCAACAATCTCCGTCTCTGGTCCTCGGAGGCCGCGGAATCCTTCAATTTCGACCGTTTCAATACCGGCGATTATCAGGGCGCCGTCGCCGAAAAGGTGTTCTCGGAAAATATCTCCAAGGTTCTTTACCCAAACGACCATGGCATCCAGGGAAAACGGCTGCGGCTCGAACAGCAGTATTTCTTCGTCTCCTGCTCGCTCCAGGACATGATCCGCCTGCAGCTACGGCTGGGACGCCGCCTCGAAGATTTCCACCGCAAGTGGACCATCCAGATGAACGATACGCATCCCTCCATCGCCGTCGCGGAATTGATGCGTCTCCTCATCGACGAGCATGGCATGGATTGGGATCCCGCCTGGGACGTCACCCGCCAGACGCTCGCCTACACCAATCACACGCTGTTGCCGGAGGCGCTGGAGCGCTGGCCGCTTCCGCTCTTTGCCTCCGTGCTGCCGCGGCACATGGAGATCATTGAAGAGATCAATGCCCGTTTCCTCGCTGAAGTCCGGAACCGCTATCCGGGCGACGAGGCGCTCGTCCAGCGCCTGTCGATCATCGACGAAACGGGCGAGCGGTACGTTAGGATGGCGCACCTGGCCAGCGTTGGCAGCCACACGATCAACGGGGTTGCCGCCCTGCACTCCGAACTCCTGAAATCCCAGGTGCTCAGCGATTTCTACCGGCTCTGGCCCGAAAAGTTTATCAATGTAACCAATGGCGTGACGCCGCGCCGCTGGATGGTTGTCAGCAACCCCAGCCTGTCGGAGCTGATTACCGGCAAGATCGGTAACGGCTGGATGGGCGACCTGGAACAGTTGCGCGAGCTCGCCGCCTTCGCCGGTGACGCGGAATTCCTGGCCGACTGGCAAAGAGTCCAACACGCCGCCAAGGTCCGCCTGGCGGCGCACATCCGCGACAAGACCGGACGCGTCGTAGACCCCGCCTCGATGTTCGACATTCAGGTGAAGCGAATTCATGAATACAAGCGCCAGCACCTGAACGTGCTCCACATTGCGTCACTCTACTTCAAGCTGAAGCGCAATCCCGGCCTGCGCGTTCCGCCCCGCACGTTCCTTTTCGGCGGCAAAGCGGCGCCCGGCTACGTGATGGCCAAGCTGATCATCAAGCTCATCAATTCGGTCGGCGAGGTCATCAACAACGACCCGGCGGTCAAGGACCGTCTGAAGGTCGTCTTCATGCCCGACTACAATGTCAGGCTCGGGCAGCTTGTTTACCCGGCCGCCGATTTGTCCGAACAGATCTCGACCGCCGGCAAGGAAGCCTCCGGAACCGGCTGCATGAAGTTCCAGATGAACGGCGCCCTCACCATCGGGACCCTCGATGGCGCCAATGTCGAAATCCGCGAAGAAGTGGGAGCGGAGAACTTCTTCCTGTTCGGCCTGACCGCGCCGGAAGTGCTGGCGCGCAAGGCGTCGGGCTACCAGCCGCGGGACGTTTACAACTCCAATCCGGAGCTGAAGGAAGTGGTCGACGCGATTTCCGGCGGCTACTTTTCCGGCGGCGACCGAGGCATGTTCGAGCCGCTCGTCCGGTCCTTGATGGAGCGCGACGAGTTCATGCTCTTTGCCGACTACCAGTCCTACATGGAACGCCAGGCGCAGGCCGGCGAAGCGTTTCTCGATGCCGCGCGCTGGCGCCGCATGTCTATCCTCAACACCGCCCGGTCCGGCAAGTTTTCTTCCGACCGTTCCATACGGGAGTACGCGCGCGACATCTGGAACGTGGACTGCGCTCACCTCGTTTCGCCGGCGGGCGCCGGAGATTGAGATCCTTTCAGAGCCGCTTTCAACTGGGGAGTCCTGGCGGCCTGAACCGGAGTCAGGCCCTTGCTCCCTGTTGAGTGCGCGCTGGCGCCGCGATCCACCAGCAGCCGCGCCAACCCGGCGTGTCCGCAGTTGATCGCACGGCGCAACGGCGTGTCGCCCGCGCTGTCGCGCGCCTCGATTTCCGCCCCGTGGTCGAGCAACGCCGCCGCCGTTTCCACCGCTCCGCGCCGGGCTGCCATGTGCAAAGCGGTGCAGCGCTTCACTCCGCCCGCGTCATCAACGCCGGCGCCGCTTGCGATGAGCGCGCCTACGATCTGTGCGCCGCCGGCACCGCGGTACCCGTTCGCCAGCCAGTACAAGGGAGCGTGATCTCCGTTATCCCGCGCGTTCGGGTTGGCGCCCAAAGACAGCAGCAGGCGCACGGCTTCCAGGTCCCCGCGTCCACAGGCCATGTGCAGCAGTGTGCGGCCCGCAAAACGCCCGCCGGCTAAAGACGGAGACTTCTCCAGCCGCTCTCGCGCGTAGTTCCGTGCCGCCGGCTCTCCGCTCGCCAGCATCAAGTCGAGCAGCCCGGTCAACGACGCCTGGTCCGTCTCGAACCGCGCCTTCAACGTGCCGCTTTCGACGATCGCGATCGCCGCACCCGTATCGCCCTGGCGGACCCGTTCCACCGTCTCATCCAGCTTCAGTTGTGATTCCCAGCCTCGCGCGATTTCCTCGCGCGCCACATCTCCGCCCTCCAAGTCTTCAAGCTTCAACCGCTCCGTGTTAACCACGTACACCGACGCCGCGCTGAAGAAGTCTTTGAGCGCCCGGCGGACGGGTTCGGCGGCGGACTCATCGAGCGTGCGGTCCATGTTCTTCATCCAGGCTTCACGCTCTTTAGGACCGATACGAAATCGCGCGTGCGACTCCTTCAGGCTGATCCACCATCGTCGCTGTACCTCGCCGCTTGGACCGCCAAAGATCTGTGTCAGAAACGCAGCCAGTTCCTCGATGGCGCAGTGGAAGGTTTTTCCGGGAAACAGCGGGCGCAGCAGCGGGTCCCGCCCGACGCGCGCGTAGAACGCGGTGGCGAGGCGCCGCCAGTCCGCGCTGGAAGCCAGGCCATCCCTTAGCAGCGGAATGCCAGCGGCTGTCCCCTTCGCCCTCTGCGGCATATGCGCCTATCTTCTCGCACCTCAACGCCTCCCGTGCTATTGTCAGGGCAAAAGCATGAACTGGGCGCGCGCAACCGGGTTGGCCGCCATGGCGGTCTGCGGAATCGCGCTTCTGTGCGCGTGGCAGGAACCATTCCGCGTCTACCCCAGCCTGGAAGCCTACGATGCCGTGCGTCTTCCAGAGGACGCCGCCAGAAAAGCGGAGTGGGTGTTTGGACGCCTCATGTATCCCCAACACCCCAACGCGCGTTTTGGCAGGCACTTTGGAGGGGTGCGAGACTGGCGCTTCGGCGGCACGAGTTGGACTCAGGACTATCCGCGCGCCGACCGCTTCTTCCTTATGGCCCTCCGTCGCCTCACCCGCGTCGATGCCCGGTCCGTCGAGCAGCCGGTCAATCTCGATGATGGCGACGACGTCTTCTACTGGCCCTTCCTGTTCGCCGGAGAAATGGGCGACTGGCAACTGACCCCGGCGCAAGCCGGCAAATTGCGCGAGTACCTGCTTCGCGGCGGCTTTCTTCTGCTGGACGATTTTTGGGGCACGCCGGAGTGGGATCAGTTCATGGAGAGCATGGCGCGCGTCTTCCCGGACCGCCCGATCGTCGAAATCCCCGACGAAGACGCCTCGCTCAACACCGTCTACACCCTGCGCGAACGCCTGCTGATCCCCGGCCAATGGGGCTTGCGCGGCCGCGGGCGTCTGTACCGCAACGACGGCTCGGAAGCGCACTGGCGCGGAATCTACGACGACGACCGCCGCCTCATGGTCGCCATGTTTTTCAACTCGGACGTGGGGGATGCCTGGGAATGGGCCGACGATCCCAACTACCCGGAAAAGTACGCGTCGCTCGGACTGCGTCTCGGCGTGAACTTCGCCATCTACTCGCTCACGCACTAGCACGCGCGTCCCGCGGCGGACTTTCTTGAGCCTGCCGGACGATAAGCCGGTTTCTGTGCCCGCGCTTTCGCGCGAGTGGCAGTCATTCCTCTACGCCGCCCATTACTGAACGGCTCTAGCGACCTACCCGAGAGTGTAGCGGTGCGGGCCGCACCTTCCCTCCTATTTGGTCTTGCTCCACGTGGGGTTTACCCTGCCGGGCCGGATTACTCCGTCCGCGGTGCGCTCTTACCGCACCATTTCACCCTTACCCGCCGGTCTTTGACACCCGCGGGCGGTATCTTTTCTGTGGCACTTTCCGTGAAACCCGCTTTGAGCGGGCCCCCCCGGCCGTTAGCCGGCACGCCGCCCTATGGAGACCGGACTTTCCTCCCGGCGTCAACCGGGCGACTGCCTGTCCGGCAGGCTCCGTCCTCATTATCTCACCCGGCCTACAATGGTCCCAATGCCAACGGCTGTGTTGCTTGCCGCTCTCTTCCTCCAAGGGTTGCCTCCGGGCGTGGAGGTGCAAACCGGGCCCGTCAACCAGGTCATCATCGGCGGCAAGGTCGCAATCTACGGCGGCGCGGACGCGCAAGCTGTGCTCTACACGCATGCCCGCCGCGACGTCCTTCCTGTTCATCCCGGCAAAGCGCGCGCCTATGCGCCCGCCGCCGCGCGCGACTCGTTTGAATCGCCCATGAAGTTCTGGGAGGCATTTGAGAAAGCACGCTTCCACGACTATGCCCAGCAGACCACCAAGGTTCCCATCACGCCGTTGCCGGTGCACCGGTTCGTCCAGGGAGGGGACCGCATCGAGGAAGGCGGTTTCCGGTTCGAGGTGTTGGATACCCCCGGCTACTCGCCCGGCGCGGTATCGTACCTGCTTGAAACCGGCGGAAAGCGGATCGCCTTCACCGGGGACCTGATCTACGGCGACGGCCAGTTGCT
>JADZCI010000205.1 GCA_020851655.1 Bryobacterales bacterium | reverse complement strand
TCAAACGCCGTCAGCCTGATCCGCTTTTCGAGCACCGCGTACCCGGACTTCTCCAGGCGGTTCAGCAAACGCCGGTAGATCTCCATCAGCGCCCACAGCGACGGCCGGCTGTCGCGGTTCACCAGGTCGATCAGCGGCCGCGCCTCCTGATAGTAGGCGCGCGCGCGCTTCCCCAGTGTCTGCAGGTGCGGCATGACCTTCGTTGTCGACGCCACCTGCGCCGGAATACCGGGGATGTAAACCCTGCCCCGCGCCGCATCCTCTCTCACGTCGCGAATGATGTTGGTCAGTTGAAACGCGATGCCGCACTTCTCGGCCAGCACCAGCGCCCGGGGATCGGAAAATTCAAAGACGTGGATCACCGTCAGCCCCACCACCGAAGCCACAAGGTAGCAGTAGTGATACAACTCCTCGAACGTCGAGATCTCACGCCGGTCCAGGTCGCTCGTCACCCCGTCGATCATCTCGTGGAAATACTTCGGCGGAATCCGGAAGCGCGCCACCGTATCGGCAAACGCCGGCCAAATCGGATGGTCCGGCATGGCGCCGTCCAACGCTGAGTTGAGCTGCCGCCGCCAGTCTTCCAGGGCGGCGTGGGTCGCTCCGGGTTCGTCCGACAAATCGTCGCACTCCCGCATGAACGAGTAAATCGCGCACATCGCGTCCCGCTTAGCCCGCGGCAGCAGCAGAAACGAGTAGTAGAAATTCCGGGCGCGGCTCCGGGACAGGTGGCGGCAATACCGGTAGGATTCCTCGAGCGTCGTCATGCGGCCCTGGCAAAAGCGATTCGGATCAGGCTGCCCAGCAGCAGCCTCATCCGTTCAGTCTTGCCGATGGAAGGCCTCTGTTGCAACACGTTGTAGTCGAGCTTCCGGATCTTATCCAGAACCTTCAGCCCGCCGCGGCTGAACAGGTCAATGTCGAGCGCCAACCGCCGGTCCAGCCGCCCGGCCAGCGGCAGCCCGCGCTCAAACAGTTCCTGCGCGACATCCACCGCATCCTTCATCACGTTCCGGAAAGCGGGCGTAAACCGGCCCGCCCTCAACTCCGCTTCCGTGTAACCGTGCCGCTCAAACAGATGCCGCGGCAGGTAGATGCGGTCCTTCTTCAGATCCACCGTCACGTCCTGCCAGAAGTTGGCCAGTTGCAGCGCCGTGCACGTGGCGTCGGAAAGCTGCTGCCGCCCTTCATCGCGATACCCGCTCAGATACAGCACCAGCCGCCCCACGGGATTCGCCGAGTTCACGCAGTAGCCGAACACGCCGTCCCAGTCCTGGTAGCGGGTCACCCGCTGATCCTGCTCAAATGCCGTGATCAGGTTGTCGAACGGCTCTCTTGGCAGCGAGTGTTTTTCGATCGTCGGCGCCAGCGCAACATAGACCGGGTGTGAGGGTTTCTTCCCTTCATAGAGGTCGTGAAGCTGCGCGCGCCACCACGCCAGAAGCCGGAGGCTCTGGTCCACGTCCCCGATTTCGTCGCCCAGATCGTCCGCCCAGCGGCAGAAGCTGTAAACGTTGTAGAAATCCTGGTGCAGATCGCGCGGCAGCAGGAAGCTGACGATGTGAAAATTCTCGTAGTGGTGCGTCGCCAGCCAGCGCGTGTAGCCCAGCGCACGCCCGGCGTCCCAGCACAGCGCCATCGCCGCCTCGGATGCCAGAAAGTCAACGGGAGCGAGCCGTAGCGGGTCTGAGGGCACCTTACGGAATGATCGCGGTCTTCATGTGCCCGTTGTGGCTCATAAGATGCTTCATCACTTCCAGCAGGTTCGCCAGCGGTTCTTCGCGGTTGACGAAGTCCTGTGCGCTGATATCGCCCCGGCTGACGATGTCGAGCGACTTCCGGATATAGGCCGGCGTGTGATGGAAGCTCGCCACGCACGTGATTTCGGAGTAATGCAGCATCTGCGTGTCCAGCGTGATTCGCGTGTCCGACGGGCAGCCGCCGAAAAAGTTCACCGTGCCGCCGCGCCGCAACAGATGCACGGCCGTCTCCCACACCTCGGGATTGCCCACCGCTTCGATCACGATGTCGGCGCCGTGGCCGCCGGTCATATTGCGAACCTGCCGCGCCAGCCCCTCGGTCTCATCCGACAACAACGCGTCATGCGCGCCCATGCGAAGCGCCCGCTCCAACTGCGACGTGCGGCGTCCCACGGCAATCACCCGCGCGCCATAAACGCGGGCCAGCCGGACAAACATCAGCCCGATCGGCCCCTGTCCAATCACCACCACGTTATCGCCCGGCCGCACGCGCGTCTCCTCGAGTCCCTTCAACACGCACGCCAGCGGCTCGATCAGCGCCGCGTCCTGATAGGTAAGGTGCGGTGGAATTTCGTAAGTGTTCCGCTGCACGATCCGCGCCGGGATCCGGATGAACTCGGCATAAGCGCCGTTGTTGAACAGTAAATCCTCGCAAAGGTTCTCCAGCCCTTTGCGGCAGTAGAAACATTTCAGGCACGGCGCCGAATTGGCCGATACAACCCGTTGGCCGGCCTTGAATCCCTCCACGTGGTCGCCGACGGCGACAATATCTCCGGCCAGTTCGTGCCCAAACAAAGCGGGCGGCACAATCATCCGGGCATGATAGCCACGCCGGAATACTTTCACGTCGGTTCCGCAGGTCAGAGCGGCCCGCACGCGAACGAGTATGTCGCCTTTCTCAATCTTCGGAATGGCGACCGGCTCTACTCGTACTTGCTCCTTGCCGTAGAGAACGGCCGCCAGCATTTGCTGACTCACTTATGACCACCTTTGTGGTTGAACCATGATTTTTAATGATTGCTCGCCAGGGCGCAACGCGAGCGCGATGCCTCGTTCGATCTCATCAATCGGCAACCTATGGGAGACCAGACCTTCCACTGGGAGATCCCCGTCAAACACCAACCTCGCCGATTCCGCTTGAAGATCGATCGAGGCGCTATAACAACCTAGGATCGCACGTTCTTCCTTGCAGATGTCGGCCCCTGATAATTCAATTCGTTCCGTATCGGAAGTCTGGGCAAAGAGCATGATCCGGGCGCCCGGCCTGGCCGCGCGCACCGCCTCTTCTACAATACCTCTTGCCGAAGCCGCGACAAAGACCTGGTCGGCCCCTCGCCCGCCGGAGTGCTCTTTCATCCGGGCTGGAACGCTATCTGCCTTTGGATCAAGCGATTCCAGTGCGCCGTAACGTATCGAAAGCCGCCGTCTGGCGGGCATGGTGTCGCTCGTGATCACGCGCGCGCCCGTGCGCGCCGCCAGCATCGTAAAAATCAGCCCGATCGGCCCCTGCCCCTGAATCAATACCACGTCCTCGGGCTGCGGATCCATCTCCGTCACCGCCTTCAGACACGTGTTTACCGGTTCGACGAACGCCGCCTGTTCGTACGTCACGCCGTCCGGAATCCTCTCGATCCCGTCTCGCACAACCCAGTCCATGATGCGGATATATTGCGCAAAGCCGCCTCCGGCCGGCTCGAACCCGGCCGTGATTCCCACTTTCTTGTACACGCCGCACTGCGCATACAGCTTCCGGCGGCAGTAGAAACAATCCCGGCACGGGATGTGATGAAACGCAATCACCCGGTCCCCCGGGCGGTAAGCCGTAACTCCGGCGCCCACGTCCACCACTTCTCCCGCCGTCTCGTGCCCGAATATCCGCGGCGGCGCCAGCAGATTGTGCTCCACCTTCTTCAAATCCGTATGGCAGATGCCGCAGGCGTGCACCTTGACGAGCATCTCCCCGGGGCCGGCCCGCGGCACCGGAACGGATTGGACTTCGATGTGGCTATTGCCCACATACACAGCGGCTTTCATCAGTCCGTCTACGTCAGAAGCGGCAGTCGGCAAGAAAGTCTCCCAAAGTAACAGAGGCGCGCCGGCAGTTACGGCTGAGATGAATCAGCCCCGGCCATGTCCAGGGGCGCAGCGCCGCGGCCCGCGCAATGCGGCCGCGGTCGAAGTCGCCCCGCGAATTACGAAATCGATTAAAGTCCAGCGGCAGGCTCGCCGAGGCTTCATCGCTCACCACGCGAATACAGTAGAACGGCAGCCCCAAGTCCTGCGCCATGCTCGCCACCGCGCCGGCTTCCATCTCCACGGCCGCCGCTCCCCGCGCGCGCAGGGCCGCCTTTTCCCCGGCGGTCGTAGCCACCCGGTCCTGCGAAACCACGGCGCCACGCGCCGCCGCCTGTCCGCTTCCCGGCGCTTCCGCACGAAAACAATTGGTCCCGGACCAAACCTCGGTCGCCACGACGACGTCGGCCGCCCGCAACGCCGGGTCCAACGCCCCGCAGAAGCCCGTGCTGACCACCGCCCGCGCCGCTTGTACCCGTAACACCGCCCGCATAGCCCTCGACGCCAGGTCGTGTCCCGGCCCGTTTGCCGCCAGCAGCCACCGGTGGCCCGAAATTTCGGCCGAACGGGCGAAGTCCACATCCAGTTCCACAGAACTGCCGGACCGCGCGTGGCGCAGCAAACCGTCGAATTCGCGGCTCTCCGCCGCGATCGCGACGATGGCGCTCGCCTCCTGGCCCGTGCTGAGACTAACAGTACCCATTGGCTTGAAACCACGATACAGCACGCCGCAGCGCCGCGTCGGACAAAGAGGGCTCAAAACCCAATTCCCGCCGCGCCTTGGCGTGCGTCACGAACATCTTCTTGCGCGCCATCCTCACCGCGTCCAGCGGTACGCGCGGTTCCTGGCCCGTCATGCCGGACCACGCCGTATTGGCCGCACCCGCCGCCAGCGCGATCACCCAGGGGATCTTCACGCCCGGCGCCGGAATCCCGCTGATCGCCGCCAGCCGCTCGAAGATCTGTTGCAGCGTCAGATTCTCGCTCCCCAAAATGTAGCGCTCTCCCGGCACTCCCTTCTCGCACGCCAGCCAGTGGCCCTCGGCCACCTCCCGTACATCCACCAGGTTCAGTCCGGTGTCCACATAGGCCGGCATGTTGCCCTTCAGAAAATCGACGATCGTCTTGCCCGTCGGCGTCGGCTTGATGTCGTGGTCGCCCACCGGCGCGGTGGGATTCACAATCACCACCGGAAACCCCCGGCGCGCGAAGTCGAGCGCCACCTGCTCGGCCATATACTTGGATCGCTTGTAGGCCCCGGTCATCGACTCCAGCGTCACCGGCGTGGTCTCGTCCCCGTCGCCGCCCGGAACAAAGCCGATGCAGCCCACCGTGCTCGTATAGACGACGCGCTCGGCGCCGCAAGCGCGCGCCGCTTCCAGCAGGTTGCGCGTGCCCTTGACGTTCGACTGGTAGATTTCTCCCTTATCCTTTGCCCATAGCCGGTAATCGGCCGCCACGTGAAAGACCAGGCCGCATCCGGTGAGCGCCCGTGTCAGCGACTCGCGGTCCCGCAGGTCCCCCACCACTTCTTCAACAGGCAATTCGCGAATCGAACCCGGCTTGCGCACCAAACCGCGCACCCTCAGCCCGCGTTCAATCAAGACCCGCGCCACGTGCCAGCCCAAAAAACCGGAAGCGCCGGTCACCAGCACGGGCTTCATCGGGCCGGCTCCGGCGTGCGGGACCTGTGTGTGTCGGGACCGGCTATGGAAAGACTCACTTCGAGAGCGAACGTCCAGCGCTCCAAGCAGCGTCCTGCAAAGGCGTCATGCCTTATCGCCCCTGGTCTTAAGGAATTCCCCGAGCGCCAGCAGCGGGAACATATCCCGGTACAGGTGATAGCTCAGATAAAACACGCGCGGAAAACCGGTGCCCGTAGCCAGTTCTTCCAGCCACGTCCCATCTTCCCGTTGATTCTCAACCAGCCACTCGACGCCGCGCCGCACGCTTTCGCTCGCCGCGTCGCCGCCGGCCAGTAACCCCAGGACAGCCCAGGCGGTCTGAGAAGGCGTACTCGGCGCGGCCACAAACGCGTTCTCCGGATAGCTGGCGCAACTCTCGCCCCAACCCCCGTCGGCGTTCTGGTTCGAGCGCAGCCATTCACCGGCACGCAATACGGCGGCCTCGCGGTCGCTGTATCCCGCCGCCCGCAATCCGCGCAGCGCCAGAAACGTTCCGTAAACGTAGTTCACGCCCCAACGCCCGTACCAGCTTCCGTCGGGCTCCTGCGACTTGAGCAGGTACCGCACGCCCTTCTGAATCGCCGCCGACTGCCGGTCCACGCCGCACCGCACCAGGGCTTCCACCACGCGCCCGGTGATATCGGCGCAGGACGGGTCTAGCATCGCATTGTGATCCGCGAACGGAACATGGCTGAGAAACTCCCAGTCGTTGTCCACGTCAAACGCCGCCCAACCGCCGTCCTTGCCTTGCATGGCCAGCAGCCAGTTGACCGCCCGCCGCGTGCACTCTTCCTGCGCCCGCCGGTCCGTCGCTTGCGCATGCTCGAGACCCAGCAGCACCATCGCCGTATCGTCGATGTCGGGATAGAACTCGTTGGCGAACTCAAAGTACCAGCCCGACGGTTCGGTGTTCGGCCGCTTGACGGACCAGTCACCCTTGCGCCGGACTTCTTTCTTGAGCAGCCAGTCGCCCGTTGCCCGCATCGCCCCCGGCGGCGCCATCCCCGCCTCTCCAATCGCGAATGCCGCGATCGCCGTGTCCCAAACCGGCGAAAAGCAGGGTTGGAAGAAGAACCGTTCGCCGTCGTCAACCAGCAGCGCGTCAAATTGCCGCTGCGCCTCGACGCGCTCCGGCGTCTCCGGCCCATAACCCAGTACGTCCAGCGCCATGATGGTGTACATCATGGGCGGATAAATGGCGGCCAGCCCGTCGCTGTGCTCCAGCCGCTCCAGCATCCATGTCTTGGCTTTTTCAATCGCCCGCGACCGCACGCCCGCGATGGGATGTTTCTCCCACCACTTGAATATCCGGTCCACAGCCAGAAAGAATCTCCGCCAGGAAAACAACTGCGTGCCGCGCTTGAAGTCCAGCGGAACCCCGGGCAGGATCAACTCGTTCACGTTGAAACCGGCCGGCACGGGGCGCCCCGGCACGCCCGAGTGGATCAGCGACAACGACACCACGATCGCCCGCGTCCAGGACGACATCTCGTACAGCACATTGCCGAACAACGTGAGTTCGGGCGGCACCGACGGAGCGTATTCCTTCGGAAACAAGCCAAACAGGCTCAGGTTGATCTTGACGTAGCTGTTGGCCGCCTGTATGCCGCCCAGCGCCAGAATCCGGTCGCGCAAGCTCGCCATGCGCGCGTCGTCCACCGGAACCCCGCCCAGTTTCAGCGCGAAATAAGCCTTCACGCTCGCGCTGATTTCCGACGGTCCCCGCGGGTGAATGTTGAACCCGCCATCCGGCAGTTGCCGCGCCAGGATCGAGCGGATTGCCTTCTCAACTTCGGCCCGGTTCGGAGGGTTCCACACGCCGTCTTGCGGCGGATGCAGCCACAGCAACAGCAGGAACCAGTCGGCCTCGAGAGTCGAGTCCGCGGTCAGGTCACCCCACCAGAATCCTTCGGTGTGCTGCCGCTCGAGCAGGCTCCGCGTCGCTCTCCTCGCGGCGCGGTCCGTGGCGGCGGCCAGGCTATCGGCAATCTGCAGGCTGGGCGTCATACGGTCGCTATCGTCGTCAGCCGCACCGCCTGGCTGTTCAGTTCACCCGGCAGCGAGAATCGAACGTCTTCGTCGACAATATCGACTTCCTCGACGGTCGCGTACCCGCGCTCTTGCAGGCATTCGATCAACTCCTGCACCAGGTGCTCCGGGGCCGACGCTCCGGCGGTAACCGACACCGCTCCGACGCCCTCAAACCAGGCATCCCGCAGTTCGCTCCGGTCGTCAATCAAGTAGGCCGGCACCGCCGCCCCGCGGCAGACTTCCACCAGGCGCCGCGAATTTGAGCTGTTCTGCGATCCCACCACCAGCAAAAGCTGGCACATCGGAGCGACCGCCTTCACCGCCATCTGCCGGTTCTCGGTCGCGTAGCAAATGTCTTGCGACTTCGGCCCGGCGATCCGCGGAAACCGGCGCCGCAGAATTTCAATGATCCCGCGAGTTTCGTCCAGGCTGAGTGTGGTCTGCGTCAGGAAGCAAACTTTTTCCGGATCCACAACCTGCACGGCTTCGGCATCGGCTTCGGTCGCCACCAGAATGGTATTCTCGGGAGCTTCCCCAAACGTGCCTTCAATTTCTTCGTGCCCGTGATGCCCGATCAGCAGAATGGTGTGCCCCTGGCGCGCGAACTTCACCGCTTCCAGGTGTACTTTGGTCACCAGCGGGCACGTCGCGTCAATGACCTCCAGGTCGCGCTGACGGGCTTCGGCCCGCACCATGGGCGACACCCCATGAGCGCTGAAGATTGTACGCGCACCCTCCGGAACCTCGTTCAATTCGTCTACGAAAATAGCGCCGAGGCTGCGCAGTTCATCGACCACGTGGCGGTTGTGGACGATCTCCTTCCGGACGTAAATCGGCGCGCCATATAGGCTTAACGCGATCTTCACGACATCGATCGCGCGCACTACGCCCGCACAGAATCCCCGTGGCCGGAGAAGAATCACCTTCCTCTCCGCTGTGGCGGCAGTGTTCATAAGAGATGAATTTTCATTATACCAGCCTGGCTCTCGATAGAATGATGATTCAGATGTTTCGTTGGTTCTGTTATCTTTCGGCGCTGGTATCACTTATGCCCGCCTTGCGCGCCCAGGACCGCTCCCAGGCGCGCTCCATGGTGATCTCCGAAATGGGCATTGTCGCAACCAGCCAGACACTGGCTTCCGAAGCCGGCGCCCAGATCCTGGCCCGGGGCGGCTCGGCCGCCGATGCCGCCATCGCCGCCAATGCCGTCCTCAATGTCGTCGAACCTATGATGAACGGCATCGGCGGCGACCTCTTCGCCATCTACCGCCAGGCCGGCGGAGCCGTCGCCGGCCTCAACTCCTCCGGCCCCTCGCCCGCCGGACTAACCCGCGAAAAACTGCTCCACGACGGCCTCAACACCATGCCGTCGTCCGGAATTCACAGCGTCACCGTTCCCGGCTGCGTCGCCGGCTGGTGGCAATTGCACCGCAAGTTCGGCAAACTCCCCTGGAAAGACCTCTTCGCCCCCGCCATCTATTACGCCAGCCACGGCTTTCCGGTCACTGAAATCATCGCCGCCGAGTGGCGCGCTGCGCAGGACAAGCTCAGAGACAGCGAAACCGCCCGCGCCGTTTTCCTGCCCGGCGGAAAGCCACCGGAAACCGGCGAGCTCTTCCGCAACCCCGCCTTGGCCAAAGCGCTCAGCCTGATCGCAGCAACCGGACCCGATGCCTTCTACCGCGGTCCCATCGGCCAAGCCATTGTCTCGCTCTCCAGCCAGATGGGAGGAACCATGGCGTCCACCGATCTGGCCTCGTTCCAGCCCGAATGGGTTGCCCCGCTGCACTCAACCTATCGCGGCTGGAAGATCTCCGAGCTGCCGCCCAACTCGCAAGGAGTCGCCACCCTCGAAATGCTGGGCATCATGCGGGCGTTTCCTTTGCCGCAAATGCTGCCCGAGTCGCCGGAAGCGTGGCACATCAAAATTGAGGCGCAAAAACTCGCCTACGCCGACTTGGCCCGCTATGTCGCCGACCCGCGCTTCGCCCCGTCTCCGGCCGCGGCCCTGCTCCAGCCCGCCTACCTGGCCGCGCGCGCCGGACTCATCGCGCCATCCAAAGCCGCCTGCCAGACTTCGCCCGGCCAAGTGCTTCCCGCCGCCGGCGACACCGTCTATCTGGCGGCCATTGATTCCGCCGGCAACATCGCATCGTTGATCCAGAGCATCTATCTGGCCTTCGGCTCCGGCATCGTTGTGCCCGGCTACGGTTTTCATCTGCACAACCGCGGCGGACTCTTCACCCTCGAAGAAGGCCACCCCAACGTCCTGGCGCCCGGCAAGCGGCCTTTCCACACCATCATTCCCGGCCTGATGGAAAAAGGTGACCTCGCCATCGGCTTCGGCATCATGGGCGGGCTCAACCAGGCCCAGGCCCACGCGCAATTTGTTTCCAACATCGCCGACCACGGCATGAACATCCAGGCAGCGCTCGAAGCGCCCCGTTTCACCAAACTGGATTTTGGCGGCTGCGGCCTCCAAATGGAAGCGCGCGTGCCCGCCGCCACCAGGGAAGCCCTGGCTGAGAAAGGCCACCAGATCGCGCTGCGCGGCGATTTTTCCGGAACCATGGGTGGTGGCCAGGCGGTGATGCTCAACCGCGCGACGCGGGTGAAATTCGGCGCCTCGTCGCCGCGCAAAGACGGCGCCGCCGTGCCCGAACCCGCCCGCTACTTCGACAGCAGTCGCGCGGCTGGTTTGGCGAAATAAGTCAGAATGATCTCGGCGCCGGCGCGCCGGATCGACACCAGCGATTCCAGCATCGCGCGGTCGTGGTCCAGCCAGCCGTTCCGCGCCGCCGCCTCGATCATCGCGAACTCGCCGCTCACCTGGTAGGCCGCCACCGGCACGTCGAAACGCTGGCGCGCCTCGTGAATGATGTCCAGGTACGGCCCCGCCGGCTTCACCATGATGATGTCGGCGCCTTCTTCAATGTCCAGTGCGATCTCGCGCATCGCCTCGCGCGCGTTCGCCGGATCCATCTGGTAACTCCGCCGGTCGCCGAACCGCGGCGCCGACTCCGCCGCTTCCCGGAACGGCCCGTAAAACACCGACGCGTACTTGGCCGCATAAGCCAGAATCGGAACCCGGCTGAAGTTCTCCTCGTCGAGCGCCTCCCGGATCGCCTTCACCCGGCCGTCCATCATGTCGGACGGCGCCACCATGTCGGCGCCCGCCCGCGCATGCGACACCGCCGTGGCCGACAGCCACTCCAGCGTCGCATCGTTGTCCACCTCGTTCTTCACCACCTTGCCGCAGTGTCCGTGGCTCGTGTATTCGCAGTTACACACATCGGTAATCACCAGCAAATCGGGTACGTGTTCCTTGATCGCCCGAATCGCCCGCTGCACGATCCCGTTCCGGTTGTACGCCTCGGAAGCGAATTCGTCTTTCTTGTTCGGAATCCCGAACAAAATCACACCGCCAATCCCAAGTGACCGGACCTCGGCGCACTCCTTCACCGTTTCGTCGATCGACATCTGGAAATTTCCCGGCATCGACCCGATTTCCCGCCGCACTCCCTCGCCCTCGACGACAAACAACGGCAGGATCAGTTGCTTCGGGTTCAGCCAAGTCTCGCGCACCAGCGCGCGGACCGGCTCGCTCGACCGTAAACGGCGGGGACGGTGGATCGGAAACGGCATGCTTTCGTTAGTGTAAGGGAACCCGGCGGCCGCTAATACGTCGTGAAGCAAAACACCTGGTTGCTGCCCTCCGGCGATAAACAGTACTCGCCATTTTCCAGGTATTCGTTCACCTCAACACGGTACAAACTGCCCTGCAGCTTGTTCACCATCAGAAAAATCGGTTTGGCGCCCTTCCCCCTGCGCCCCGCGCTGATCCGCAACTGCCTCTGGCCGTTCTTGACTTCCATCTTGTACAGCGACAGCCGGTCCGGAAACAGCTTCTGAGCGTCCACGATGAAAATCGGCTCCGCCAGCGGCGTCCGCGCCGTCGAGGTCGCGCCGCGAACCGTGTAAAGCAGGTCGTCCTTCACCTTCGATTCCTGCGCTTCGCCCACTTCCGTTTCCACCAGGTTGGACGCATGCAACAGGTACGGGATGTCGGGCTTGGGCGGCGCCGGTCCCTGGTACTTTTGCGCAAACAGGGCCACGCAAGCCACACCCAGGCACGCAACTCGACAAATCATGTCCTGCCCTTATTGTGCAACCACCACGCGCTGCTTCGTCAGCCAAGGCCAAAGCCTCGGATCGTTAAAGTCCTTGATGCTCAGTTCTACGTCCGGCTGATCGCGCAGGCTCGTTTCCACACACACCACGCGCCCTCCCGAGGCGCGCGCCGCCGCCAGTCCGCCCGGCGAATCTTCAAAGATCACGCAATTGGCCGGCTCGACTCCCAGCCGCCGCGCCGCCTCCAGGTACACATCCGGCGCCGGCTTCGGGTTCGCCACCTGGTGCCCGTCCACGATCGCGCGGAACCGGCCGCCAATCCCGGCGTTCTCCAGCACAAAATCCACATTCAGCGGCTCGGCGTTGGTCCCCAACCCGCACGGAACGCCATCCAGTTTCCGCAAAAATTCCCGCACTCCCGGAATCAGCTTTTGCTCAAACACCGGCAGCATCGTCTCGCGGTACAGCGCTTCCTTTGCCGCGCCATGAGCCGCGATCTCAGCCTCGCTGAGCGTGCCTCCGCCAAACTCGCGCTGGATTTCGTCGTTCCGCTTGCCCAGCATCCGCATCCCGATGTTCGCCCGCGTCCAGCCCAAACGCTCGACATAGACCTCCCACACATGCG
>JADZCI010000204.1 GCA_020851655.1 Bryobacterales bacterium | reverse complement strand
CCATCCCGATTCAAACGTTCACGATCTACCTACTCTGGCATCCCCGGCTCGACGCCGGCCCCGCGGTGGCGAAGCTGGGCGATCATTGTAGGGGATGGATTCCTTGCACGACCTTCAAGGCAAGTGGGACCGTGCATCGCGATGGTACGACTTTGCCGTCGTGCCATTGGAACTGCTGATCTTCGCGCGGTTGCGTTCGCGGCTGTTGCGATTGGCTGCCGGGCGAGTGCTGGAGGTGGCTGCCGGGACAGGGGCCAATCTGCGCTATTATCCGGCGGGCGCCGATGTGGTGACGGTCGATTTGAGTCCGGTCATGCTCGACAAGGCGCGCTCACGCGGCGCGGCCAAGGTGTTGGTAATGGATGCCGGACATCTGGCGTTTCGCGACGGCACTTTCGATACGGTCGTGTCCACACTGGCTACGTGCACATTTCCCGACCCGGTGAATGCGTTGAGAGAGATGCGCCGCGTGTGCCGCCCGGGTGGGAAGATTCTGCTCCTTGAGCACGGGCGCAGTACGCGGCCGGGCGTCGCCGCCTGGCAGGAAAAGCGAGCGGCAAAGCACGCGGCCTACCTGGGCTGCTGGTGGAACCGCGAACCGCTTGATCATGTCCGCCGTGCCGGTCTGGCGCCACGCTCCGCGACCCGCACGTTTCTCGGGATGGTGCACGTCATTGAAGTCGAGGCCTGATCTCGAAACAAGGCGGCGAGCCTGGGCCAACTTCCGGCTAACGTTTCTGACAGACGGGACAGAAATGAGTACCGCGCTGGCTGACAACACTCCGGCGGATCGGGGCGCCGCACCGCGGACAAGGTTCACCCGCCTTGCCGTAGACGCGATGCCGCTGTTGAAAGCTTCCGCGTTGTCCTGTGGCATCCACGTAGTCCGAGATGGAGGAACCGCCCGCGCCGATCGCCTCGCCGAGCACGGTTTTCATTTCGGAGTAGAGTCTGGACAGACGAGGCCGGGAGAGTCTTGCGGCCCGGGCGTTGGGATGAATCCCGGCCCGAAAGAGGATCTCATCCACGTAAATATTGCCGAGGCCGGAAAGCAGATCCTGGCGGAGCAATAGTGGTTTGATTGCGCCGCGATGCGCGCGCAGCACATCGATGAACGCAGGCGCATCGATACCGAGCGCATCCGGGCCAACAGGAGGAGGCTCCTTCCGCCAGACGAACCGTCCGAACTGGCGAACGTCATCGAACACCAATGTCCCGTTGTCCAACGTGAGAATGGCGCGCGCATGGGGACCGGGTTCCGCGTTCCAGAGAAGTTTGCCGGTCATGCGCAGGTGTATGTCGAGCAGGCCGCTGTCCAGCCGCAAGAGAAGATGCTTACCCGTGCGCGAGACGGCCTGAATCGTACGGCCCACCAGTGCGGCTGCCAGCGCATCCGGGCGGCCTCCGGCGGCCAGCGTGGATAGGAAGCGCACTTCCAGGATCCGCGCTCCCACCAGGAAGGGCGCCAGCGAGCGCCGTACGGTTTCGACTTCCGGCAATTCCGGCATTCAACCCGCCTGCGCGAATGGGCGCCGGACGCCGCCATCCCCCATCGGCATAGGAAAGGAATGCGGAACCGCTTCTACAGACGCGATCGGCGCCAGTGACATACTAGTCGAATCTACCATGCGAAAATCGTTTCACTGCTGTCTACTTTGCGCACTGGCAGCCAGCAGTTGCCGGCGTGACAGCACGCCTGTCGTCGGAGTGGTGCCCAAGGGCGCAAACCACATTTTCTGGCAATCCGTGCATGCGGGCGCAATCAAAGCCGCGCAAGAGTTCGGACTACGGGTGGAGTGGAACGCCCCGCCGACAGAGATCGACACCAGCCGGCAAATTGAAATTGTCGAATCGATGGTGAACCGCGGGCTGGCGGGAATCAGTGTGGCTCCGGTCGATCGCGGCGCGCTTGTGTCGGTTGTGGAGCGCGCCTCGGCGAACAAGATCCCGGTCGTAATCTTCGATTCTGATGTCGATACTCCGAAACGTCTGACATATGTCGCAACCGACAATGAGGCGGCGGGCCGTATGGCGGCGCGCCGATTGGGTGAAATCCTGGGAGGGAAAGGCAGGGTCGCAATCATCGGGTTCAAGCCCGGCAGCGCCTCGACCATGCAGCGGGAAACGGGATTTCAGGATGAGATGAAGAAGGCCCACCCGCGTGTCGAGATCGTCGCGCTGCTAAACGGCAACGCGGACCGCGCCAAGGCCATGGCCGTCACGGAGAACATTCTGACGGCGCACCCGGATTTGGATGGCCTGTACGCGGACAACGAATCCAGCACCGCGGGCGCGGTTCTGGCGCTGAAGGGCAGGAACAATCGCAAGGTAAAACTGGTCGCAATGGACGCCTCGGACCAGATCGTCGAGGACATGAAGGCCGGATGGATCGATTCACTCGTGGTTCAGAACCCGTTCCAGATGGGATACGAGTCGGTGAAAGCGATTGGGATGCACTTGCGCGGCGATCGTCCACCCGCGGTCATCGATTCCGGCGTCGCACTGATTTTGCCGGGACAACTGGATCAACCTTCGGTCAAGGAGTTATTGTTTCCGGATGTGCGGCGGTATCTGAAAGCGCAGTAACGGCGCTACGCCGGATCGCCCGAGGGTTCTTCCTCACCTTGATGGAACACCCAGTCAGTGAGCAGCGTCTGCGTCACCGCAAGCACGGCCGGCCCAATGAAGATGCCGACGATGCCAAACGCGATCATGCCGCCGATGACCCCGGCAAAAATGAGCAGCAGCGGCAGATCGGCGCCCAGCTTGATCAAGTACGGCCGAAGAAAATTGTCCATCAGGACGACGACCAGCGCCCAGGCGGCCAGCACAATTCCCCAGAAGGTATCGCCGGACCAGAACAGCCATGCGGAGGCGGAGAACAGCAGGATTCCCGGGCCAATTTGAGCGATGCACAGGACAAAGGTCACAGCCGTGAGAACTCCGGCGGCGGGTACGCCGCAAACGGCCAGGCCGATGCCGGCCAGCAGGGTCTGGACGATGGCCGTGACGACGACTCCGAGCGCCACGCCCCGGACCGACGCGGCGGCCAGGATAACAGCCCGCTCTCCCCTTGGGCCCGCCAGACGCCGGACGAACAGCAGCACGCCGGCGGCGGCATGGTCGCCTGTGGCGTAGAGAATCGCGGCCAGTAGGACGGTGAGAAAAATGTCCAGAGCAACTCTGCCGGCGCCGCCCGCGCTGTGGACAAACCAGAGAGTCAGCCTGCCGGCGTACGGCTCCAACCGGGCCGCCAGACTGCCGGGACCGCTGGAAGCCGCCTCTTCCCATACCTGGCTGATCTTTGGTCCGATGAACGGAATATCGGCGACAAACGAAGGCACGTGAGGTAACCCACCGGCGATGAGCGAGCGTGACCATGTGACAATCTGGTCCGCGCTGGAGACAATGGTGCCCGCCGTGAGCAGAACCGGTATGACAAAGACCAATACGAGCGTCAGGGTCAGCACCGCGGTCGCAAGTTTTCGGCTGCCCCATAGGAGCGACTGCACGCGCTTCAGCGCCGGCCATGTCGCGATGACAATCATGGAGGCCCACACGATAGGAACGAGAAATGGACGGGCAATCCAGAAGCAAGCGCCAGCCAGGACGGCAATCGCCAGCACGCCGAGGGTGTTCCGCGTCAGGTCAGTTTGCGAATGAGGACTCAACGGCATTCTGGCTTAGTCTAACGTTTCGGCAATCCGGCTTCCGCTCGCTCAGCGGAGAAGGGCCGCGACTGAGCCAATGTAGTGCGCGGCCCGGGACTGCAGTTCGGCGATCCGGGCGGCTGGCAACCGGTGGAGTTCAGCAACGCTGGACGAATCGAAGAGGTGCGCATCAAGTCCGCCGGCGATCTTGTAATTGAGGCGTCCCGAGGTCGCTCGGCCGAGTTCTTCGAGCACCTGTTCCTCAAGCGGGACTGCGGATTCGAAGCTGAGGGTGACGTTGAACTGGCGGGCGATCGAAGCAAGTTCACGGACGTGCGCGGGAAATCCACTTTCAGCCACTCCCAGGTTTGGCGCGAACAATTGAACAGGACGCCCCCTGCTCTTCATCCATTGCAGGCAGAAGAACAACTCCTTGGGGGTGGTCATCGCGGGCGCACCAGCCAGGGACAGTTCAATGTCGAACATGCGATTGCCGGCTGACGCCGGCTTGATGGCGCCGGTCAGGTCTTCGGCAATTTTCAGCGCAGACCCGAGCTGAGTGATGAGGCTGGCGATCTCAACCGGAGAGAATCCGAGTCCACTGGAGTCGAGTTCGGATCCGATCCAGGTGTGATCTTCGCCGCGGAGTTCAACTCCGGAACCGGCGCTGAGCGGCAGCAGATCGATGCCAAATTTCGAATAGCCGGTGGCGTGGCGAACCAGGACCTTAGCCGCGTCGAGCTCGGCTGGCGTACTTCCGCCGGTGGCGAGCCCTGAGAGTTCGATGGTATAGCCTTCCCGCCATCCCGCGCGCACGGCGGCCCACACGGCCGAATAGTAGACGTCGCGAATTGCGGTAGCGGCCGGGATCACGGGACCGCGGCCCGGACGCTGAGCCGCGGCGTGGACCGGCAATGATGCGGGCGCGGCCATGTTCAGCCCCGTCTCACGAAGAATGCGGCGGTAGGCGCTGAACGCCGCGGGAATGGAGATGTCCGGAAAGCGGCTCTGTACGGTAATGGATGGCAGCGCCCCTTGAGGGCGCGGCAGGAATGCCCGGGAGACTTGCCCAACGTAGGTGTCGATGGTGGCGCGGTCATCTGGCGAAAAGGGGATCGCGTTCACCACGATTTCCCGGTCTGCCCCGGGGCGCATGCGGCCAATCAGGAGCGCGGCGGGAAACAGCGCACTTGCCGGAGAAGCCGCCGGCGCCAGCCTCAGCAAGAGTGGCTCCGGCTCACCTTGGGCCATGCCGTCGATGGCCAGATAGTAGACGGAGTGGTGTACCGGATCCGATTCCAGCGAGCCGAAATGGGGCTTGAGGGTCGAAAGTCCCAATGTGGCGGCTTCGCCCGCCAGGCGGTTGCGCGAGTCGTCGGTCAGTCCTCGAACCGCCAGGCGCCGGATCACCAGCTCGGCCAGTGCCGCGGCCTCGCTCGGGCGCACAGGGAGGTCAATCGGGATTGGGATCAATACGGCCTCATGCGAGATGCAGGGATTGAAGGTAAGACCGGAACTCGTTCCCCAGGTCCTCCCGCATCAGTGCGAACTCGACGGTTGCCTTGAGGAAACCGAGTTTGTCGCCCGCGTCATAACGGGTGCCTTCAAACTTCAGGCCGTAAACAGGCTTCTGTTCCAATAAATTGTTGAGGGCATCGGTAAGCTGGATTTCGCCGTTGGCGCCGGGCCCGGTCCGTTCGATGGTCTCGAAGATCTCCGGCGCCAGGACGTACCGTCCGATGATCGCCAGGTTGGAGGGCGCGGCGTCAGCCTTGGGCTTTTCAACCAGCCGCTTGATGCGGAACACGCCGGGCGAGCCATTCACCGCCTCGGCATCCACCACGCCGTATGCGGAGATGCGATCCTTGGGCACCTCCATCAAGGCAATCACCGAAGCCTGCTGTTGCTCGTAGACCGTGATCAACTGTTTGAGGCACGGAACCGAGGAAGCGATCACGTCATCGGCTAGCACGACGGCAAACGGTTCCCGGCCAACAAGATCTTTGGCGCGGAGGACGGCGTGGCCGAGCCCGAGCGCCTTTTTCTGGCGTACGTAGGCGACATCGGCCATCTCGGAAATATCCCGGACAACGGTCAGGCGCTCTCCCGCGTGCTTTTCCTCCAGCAGGCTTTCCAATTCGAAGCTGACGTCAAAATGGTCCTCGATGGCGGACTTGCCCCGCCCCGTAATGATAATGATGTGTTCGATTCCGCTGTCGACGGCTTCCTCCACGGCGTATTGAATGAGGGGCTTGTCCACCAGGGGCAGCATCTCTTTCGGCATCGCCTTGGTGGCTGGAAGGAATCGCGTACCGAGTCCAGCAGCGGGGTAGACAGCTTTTCGAACAGTTTGCTTCCGCACGGCTCTCCTTCATTGTAAAGACACAGACTGGATTTGCGTTTTCCTACGGATCCAGCAGTCCACCCACCACGCCCCTTGCACGATGGACCGCTCGCTTGGCCGCATGGTATAAAACAAGGTAATCCTACTGAGGAATTTCCGTTTGGGATCTGGAGCAAACTTTCTTTTATGGCTTACGTGATCGCGGAGCCGTGCATCGGCACGAAGGATACTGCATGCGTTGACGCTTGCCCGGTCGACTGTATCCACCCGAAGAAAGACGAGGCGGATTTCGAGACCGCTGAACTGCTTTATATCGACCCGGTGGAGTGTATCGACTGCGGAGCTTGCGTGCCCGTGTGCCCCGTCTCGGCTATTTTTGCGCTGGACGACCTGCCGGAAAAGTGGTCGAATTTTACCCAAATCAACGCGGATTACTACAAGAAGTAGCGATTCACGGACGGTAGACCACGGCGGCGGTGTCCGTCTCCCACAGTTCGATTTCTTTCACCTTGACGCCCTGTGCGCCGATGGCGGCGCCGAGTTCGTCATACAGGTATGCGGCGATGTTCTCGGCTGTGGGATTCCGCGTATCGAAGGGCGGGATGTCGTTGAGGTACTGGTGATCGAGGCGTTCGCAAATGGACCTCAGGGACTTCTTCAAGTCCGCAAAATCGATTAGCAGCCCCGCGGGATTGAGTTGTTCACCGTGAACCACCGCGACCACCCGGTAGTTGTGTCCGTGAGGGTTGGCGCACTTGCCAACGTAATCGCGCAGGTGATGTCCGGCGGGGAAACTGTGCTGAATCTTGATTTCAAACACGGGTGCTATGTGGCATCGAAAAACCTCTCGACATCCTCTATATTCATCGTAAAGCCGTAATCCGGCAGGCTGTCAAAGAAGACCTGTCCGTACCGCTGCTTGGTGATCCGGTTGTCCAGCAGGACTAGCACCCCGCGATCGGTTTTGCCGCGGATGAGGCGTCCGAACCCCTGCTTCAAGGCGATCGCGGCCTCCGGCACCTGAAACTCGTAGAAGGGATTGCCGCCGTCTTCTTGGATGGCGCGGACTCGCGCATCAACCACCGGGTCGCTGGGAACGGCGAAAGGCAGCTTGTCGATGATGACGCAGCTCAGTTGATCGCCTTGAACATCGACGCCCTGCCAGAACGAGGACGTCGCAAACAGAACGCAATGGGGCGTGGACCGGAACTGATCGAGGAGAGCGCGCGACGGCGCGGCGCCCTGCAACAGCGTTGGATAATCCAACTGGCCTGAGACGCGGTCGTAGACCTGCCGCATCTGCTGGTAGCTGGTGAAGAGCACGAACGCGCGCCCGCGGCTGTGCTCGAGGATCTTGCCGATTTCGTGCGCCGCGGCGGCCGGGAAGGCGGGGCTTCGAACGTCCGGCAGGTGTTGCGGAACGTACAGCAGGCTCTGTTTGGGATAGTCGAAATGAGACGGAACGATGAGTTCTCTTGGGTGTTCCAACCCGAACCGGCGCCTGGCATAGTCAAACTTGCCCTCGACCGCCAGGGTTGCGGAAGTGAGCACGACGGCCGGGATCTCGTCGAAGAGCTTTTGCCTCAAAACCGGCGAAACATCAATGGGTGTGGCTTGCAGGAAGCATCCTCTGCCACGCCGCTCAACCCAGTAGACAAAGGATCTGTCGCCGCCTTCGACCCAGAACCGCAAGGCTTCTTCAATGTCGCGCGCGCGGCGGTGGAGCGGGACCAACTCGTCCGGCGCGCCTTTGATGAGTTGCAGTTGAGTGGACAATAACTCAAGCGCATTGATGAATTGCAGATACTTTTCATCCTGGCGCTCCAGAAAAGTACGGTGCTCGTTGAAGCCGGAGCGCCCTTCCACATCGCCGAACAATTGAAAGAACCGGTCCGCGTGATCGAGGAGCGCGTCGAGGATGCGTTCGAGTTCTCCGGTCTTGAACTCCTTGCGGCGGGCTAGCGCCAGGATGTCGGTCCGCAATTCCTCGACCTGGTGGCTGCTCACGGTCAGGCCAAAGTGGTGGCTGGCGGCTTCCTCAATCTCATGCGCCTCGTCGAAGATGACCGCCGAGTAATCGGGAATGATTCCGCTAAAGTCTCCGTCCTTGACCGCGAGGTCGGCGAAGAAGAGGGCATGATTGACCACAATCAGGTCGCTCTCCTGTGCGCGCTGGTGCATGAGAGTGAGGAAGCACCGGTCAAACTGCCGGCACTTCTGTCCGGTGCAGCGCTCGCGCCGGGCATCCATCTTGGCCCAAGCGGTTGAGCCTTCCGGCAAGCCGGCGATACTCGACCGGTCGCCGGACTCTGTTGTTGCTTCCCAGGTGCGGATGATCTGATAATCGGCGACTTCCTCCAGTCCGGTGAGGACGGGCTCCCGCTCAGCGTCGTAGAGTTTCTGCCTGCACAGGTAGTTGTTGCGCCCTTTCATGTAGCAGGCGCGGATGCCATCCGGAAAGAACTGCTCCAGGAAGGGAATGTCTTTGAAGAAGAGTTGCTCCTGCAGATTCTTGGTGCCGGTGGAGATGACCACCCGTTTGCCGGACAACAGCGCGGGCACCAGGTAAGCGAGCGTCTTGCCCGTCCCGGTTCCGGCTTCCACGATGAGATGGCGCTTCTCCTTGAGCGCCGCTTCCACCGCCTGCGCCATTTCGAGTTGACCGGACCGGTACTCGTAATTGGGGTGGGCGCGCGCCAGGGCGCCGTTCCGGGAAAAGAACTGGCGAACGGACAGGGAGCCTGTTGAAACCGCCACGATGTTCAGCCCTCCTGCGCTCCGCCGTCGCGGCCGCGGCCCAGGCGCATGGCAACCCAGGGAATCAGGATCGAGCCGGCAAAAGCCAGCAGAAAGGAATCGGCCTTCAGTGCGAACGAGCCCACCGCGGAATACACCGCGGCAATTGCCAGGTTCGAAAGACAGCACAGGCTCAATACCCGGGAGAACGGCCGGCCCAACATGCCGGCGAACACGACTGAAGCCTCGGCCAGCACCGGTATGGGACGCGCCGCGATCAGTGTCCAATCGCCCGCCCGGCCGAATCGGGCGCGCGCCGCGACCATCTCGGCATCTTTGACAAACCGTCCGATGATGCGCGCGCCGCCGTATCGTCCGAGCCAGTATCCGGAAAGACAGGCGATGGTCATACCGGCAAAGGACGCGGCAGCGCCAGCCCAGAAACCAAGAAGTCCTCCGGCGGCTGTGCTGACCAGGCTCGAAGGGATGGGCAGGACAATGTCGGATCCCAGGAGGCCGATCACACCAGCGGCCACCAGCGGGCGCGACGACCGGCCGTTGAGGATCGAATCGGAGAATGCGTTCAGCCGGTCCTCGAAAAGGACGAACGTGGCGAGGATCAAAAAGAGGATGACGGCGGAAACGGCGATCCAGGGCAGCAGCCGGGGCCGGACCAAAGTGGGCGGAGAGATCACCTCATTCGTAGCGTAGCGCGAACACGGTGGAGAGCTTCATACCTTTCGAAGCTTCCAGGCGCCTTTCTTGAAGATCCACAGCGCAACCAGGGTGACCAGGCCGTCGGCCACGGGCACCGACCAGAACACTCCAGTTTCCCCGAAGCCCAACGGATGGGCCAAGACCCAAGCCGCGGGAATCTCGAACATCCAGAGACATCCCACATTGATCAAAGTGGGAGTTCGCGTGTCACCCGCTCCGTTGAACGCCTGCGTCAGGACCATGCCTAAGGCATAGAAGAGGTACCCGACGCTGAAAATACGCAAGGCTTCGACGCCCGCCTCGATGACCCCGGGGTCCTGCGTGAAAAGGCTGATCAGCGGGCGGGGTATGGAGAAGAGGATGATGCCCAGCGTTCCCAGGAACGTCATGTTGTAAACACCGATTTTCCACACGGCGCTTTCGGCGCGATCCGGTTTGCCCGCGCCGAGATTCTGGCCCACCAGGGTGGCGGCGGCATTGGAGATTCCCCACGAAGGAAGAATGGTGAACATGATGATGCGCACGGCGATCGTGTTGCCCGCCAGGATGGTGGTTCCAAAAGTAGAGATCAGGCGCACGATGCCCACCCAACTGGCGGTGGCAATCAAGTACTGGAGCATTCCTGTCGAGGAAAGGCGCGTCAGGTTGTGAAGTATGGGCCAGTCGGGTTTGAGGTGGCGCCATTGAACACGCACCCTGGTCCGTCCGCGAAACAAAGTTACGAGCTGAATGACAACGGCGATGGATCGTCCCACGGTTGTGGCCACCGCGGCGCCGGTAACTCCCATGCCGGGAACCGGCCCAAAGCCGAAGATGAAGAGGGGGTCGAGGATGAGGTTGATGAAATTAGCGATCCACAACACTCGCATTGCGATGGCGGCATCGCCCGCGCCGCGAAACACCGCATTGAGCAGGAAAAGCATGAGTATCGCGGGCGTACTACCCTGAAT
>JADZCI010000203.1 GCA_020851655.1 Bryobacterales bacterium | reverse complement strand
TCGACGAAACGTTGTCGTTGTCGGCGCGGCGGACATAGTTGTTGCGCCAGGTGAAGATGCCGGAACTGGCGCCCGGACCGCTCACGGCGCCATCCATGCGCCGCTCCTGCCAGCCGTACTTAAAGGAGTGGTCTCCCTTGATCGTGGTCATCGTGGCGTGCAGATCGTATGTCGTCGCCTTGCCGCCGATCGCCGGGTAGTTGGCGCTGACGTCGGTAATGTTGTTGAAATCCAGGCGCGGCAGTTCGGTATAGGAGCCCGCCTTGGCGTCCATGTAAGCCGGCAGGCCAACATCGGAGGGCTTGAACGTCGTGCGCACGGGAGAACGCTCGCCTTCTTCAAACCGCGACACGCCGCCGCCCACGTCCAGCACATTGGTGGCGTTAATGGTGTAGAGCCAGCCTACCGTGCCGCCGCGGTTGATGCGAGTCAGACCGTTGGAATGCAGCCCCCGGGCCGTCTCGTAGGTCCAGTCGTACTCGTCCGCCAAACGGTCATTCCATTGCCAGCGGGCGTTGATGCGGTGCTTGACACCCAACACATAGTCAAACCGGTTGACGATGGACTTGAAGTTTTCGTTCTTGGGCATGTTGGCCGCCAGGTAGTTGTTCAACCCGTCGGGCGTGACCAGGCCAGGAACATTGTTCGGCTGGGGGAACAGTTTCACGTAGGCCGCATACATCGGGTTCAACACCGGAACTCCCTTGTTCCCGGGAAACGGCGTGCGGACCACGTTGCTACCCTGCAAACGAGCGCTACGAGGATCGTACACCGTATAGAGATTGGCGCCGTTCGGAACATTGAGCAATTCAGAGAAGTCGCCCGAACGTTCCGCCATGGTCGGGACCGTCACGTTGATCGAGCTCGTCGTCTCGGCTTTCGCCTGCTTGATCCCGTTGAACGTCAGCGTCCAGAAAAGCTTGTCGCGGCCGTTATAGACCTTGGGGATCACGACTGGACCCGAAACCGAAAACCCGTAGTTGTTCGAGCGCCCGGTGGCCTGTTTCTGCGAATCGGGGCTGATCTTGCCCGAGGCCACGTTCGACTCCCAAAGAAGGCGCGTAAAGTGCGGGGTCGCGTTCCAGCGCTGCTGCCAGTGCTGTTCAAACAACGAGCCATGGAGCGAGTTCGTGCCGGAGCGCGATACGACGTTGATTGCCGCGCCGGAAGTGAAGCCCTGGCTGGCGTCAAAATTCGATGTTTCCAGCTTGAACTCGGAGATCGAGTCCGCCGGCGGCGTAAAACCGACACGGCGTCCGGTGCCCGTGACGGTTACGCCATCGATGGAATACTCGTTCTGGCCCACGCCGCCCATCGTGTTAAACGCCGATGTGCCGCCATTGTCGAAAGGCCGCCGGTACTCGGGCTGCCCCGTCCATTGCATGCCGGGCGCCAGCGCGGACAGCGCAAACGGGTTCAAGTCGGAAAAGGGCAAGTTCACCAACTGCCGGTTGTCCAACACTCTGCCGCCGCTTGCTGTCGTGGTTTCGAGCAGTGGCGCTTCCGCGGTAACTTCCACCGTTTCTGCCACCGCGCCCACTTCCAATGCGAAAGGCAGGTCAAGGCGCGCGCCGACATTCAACTCGATGTTGGCCCGCCGCACCTTCTTGAAGCCGCTCGCCTCCACGTTGATGGTGTAAGTGGATGGATCGAGGAAATTGGCTTCATAATAGCCAGTTTCGTTGGTCACCACGTGGCGCGTCTCGTTGGTCTGCGTGTTGGTGATGGCCACCTTGGCTCCCGGTACGACGCCACCGGTGGGGTCTGTGATGCGGCCGCTAATGCTTCCGCGCGCTTCCTGTGAGTAGACCGCGTTTGAACACGCGGCGGCACAGGTCAGCAATAGAAGCGAAATTTTGCGAGACATACCTGATACTCCATGTTGCGAACTCCCCAGGGTTAGCCCCATTTTCAGCCAACCCAACCTCAATCAGAAGTATCACACCACCAATAAAGCGCCTCAGTCAAGCGGCCCACGGGTGATCCCAGGGGTATAGAATTCGATCTGAGGGCCAGACAGATGAGCGAATCACGACGCAATTTCCTGTTGGGATCGATCGCCGCCGCCGAGTCGGTGGTGGCGCAAACCTCCGGAGCTTCCGCCACGGGCGTTCCCACGCGGCCGCTCGGGAAAACCGGCGTGCGAGTGTCCGTTTTAGGCGTGGGCGGCGCTCACGCCGGCCGCACCAAAGAGGAAGCCGAAGGAATCCGGCTGATTCAAACCGCGCTGGCCGAAGGGATCACCTTCATGGACAACGCCTGGGAGTACAACAACGGCCGCAGCGAACTCGTCATGGGAAAGGCGCTCAAGGAAGACGGCCGGCGCAAGAACGCGTTCGTCATGACCAAGGTGTGCGCCCGGGACTACGAAGGCGCCAAGCAGCAGTTGGACGAGAGCCTCCGCCGCTTACAGACCGACTACCTGGATCTTTGGCAGTTCCACGAATGCAACTACTTCAACGACCCCGAGTGGGTCTTTGAAAAGGGCGGCATTCGCGCGGCCATGGAGGCCAAGAAGGCCGGCAAAGTGCGCTTTATCGGGTTTACTGGCCACAAGACGCCGCGCATCCACCTCAAGATGCTGGCGCGCGATTTCGCCTGGGACGCCTGCCAGATGCCGAACAACGTGATGGATTCCACGTTTGAGAGTTTCCGCCACGAAGTGATGCCGGTCTGCGCCAGGAAAGGCGTCGGCGTCGTCGGGATGAAAGGGTGCGGCGGCGACGGCCGGATTCTGACCGAGAACGTCGCCACGCTCGAGGAATGCTACCGGTACTGCCTCAGTCAACCCGTATCGGTGCAGGTGGTGGGCTTGTCTTCACTGGACCAACTGGAGCGGGCGCTGCAAATTGTCCGTTCGTTCAAGCCGCTCGCCCCGGATGAAAAGACAACGCTGTTGAGCCGCATCAAAGACGTGCAGGGCGATGGCCGCTTTGAGTTGTTCAAGTCGAGCAAACGGTTCGACAGCGGCTACCACCGCCGGCAGCACGGCTTTGACGTTACCGGAGTCTGAAAGCGAAAGAGAATTAGAAACCGAGCCGCAGCCCGAACCGGAACACGCGTTCGTCGATGCCTTCGCGGCCCGTATTGCGGACGCCGGTGACCTCGAAAACACCGCTGCGGAACGTGCCGTCGCTGTTCAAGACCAGGTTGGAAATGTTGCCGCCGGGATTGGAGAAGTGCGGCGTGTTGGTAAAGTTGAACGCCTCGGCGCGAAACTGCAAGCTAATCCGCTCTGTGAAACGGAACTGGCGGAATAATCCGGCATCCAGGTTCACGATTCCTGGCCCGAGCAGCGTGTTGTAGCCCGAAGTCCCAAACCGCGCGGTGGTCACAGGCGCATAGGCGGTCCAGTCGTAGAAAGCCATGCCCCGGCCCACATTGCCCAGTTTCTTGACGTCGGTCTTGACCTGGTCGGCGCGCTGCGAGTTTTCCGGCGAGTTCAGCGAACTGCCGGACGCGCTCACCGTGAACGGGTTGCCGGTCTGGAGCGTGAGCAAGCCGTTGATCTGCCAGCCGCCCAGAATCGCGGCGGCCATCCCGGAGGTGGCCCAATTCTTTCCGCGCCCGAAAGGCAGTTCCCACATGCCGGCGGCGGAAAAGCGGTAGGGCGTATGGATTCCGCACTGCGAGCGGTTCAACCGGTAGTACGAGGGGATCTTGATTTCAATTCGATCGCCACTGGTGCCAAAGCCCGCCGGTCCTATGCACTTGGACCAGACATAGGCGAGGTTCATTTGCAACCCGGAGGAGAAGCGCTTATCCAAAGACGCCTGTAGCGAGTCGTAGGTGCTGTTGCCGAGGCGGTTGACGGTGGCGAGACTGACATTGCGTCCGGTCTGGGCGAAGTAGACGCGGCTGGCGGCGCCGCCGCCGACGTAGCCGTAATTGCGCTCTTCAAATCCCATTACGCCGACATCGCGCGTGCCGACATAGCCCACCTGGGCGACCATACGCCACTTCAATTGCCGCTGCACTGTGAAGTTCCAGGATTGAATGTAGCCGCGCTTGAACTCGCTGTCGAGCGTGTTGAAGACCACGGCGCGGGGCAGATCAATCACCCCGTTTCCCAAGTCCGGCTGCGGGATGACGGGAATTCCCGAGGCCAGCGTGCCCGCCCAATAGAAGCTGTTGGGAGCATTAACGGTTTGCGCCGTCAGCAACGGATGATTGGTGCGCATGGCGCGGGCGATGTTCCAAGGGTCGATGTTGATGCCATAGCCCGTGCGGATGACGGTGTTGTCGTCCACGCGGTATGCGATGCCTACCGACGGCGCGAAAAGCTTCTTGCTCATCGACACTCCGCAGTCGCGTGGTATGTCCCCGATGCCGCAAACCGTCACTTTGTCTCCGTACTTCGGGTCTCCCGGGAAGAAATAGCGCTCCAGACCCCGGTCGGCGCGTACCGGCATGGGGAAGTAGTTCCAGCGGACTCCCACGTTGAGCGTCAGCCGGCGGCTTGCCTGCCACTGGTCGCGCACGTAATAACTCTGCATCGACGTGCGGGTGGAGTATTGATCCGGCCACTGATAAATCTTGCCTATCTGGCTGGGCAAGCCCAGCAGGAATTGACCCATGGCGTTGAACTGATTGGAAGAAGGCCCTCCGTTGAGCGTTGTGGCGCCTCCGTTGAAGCCGAATCCGCCTGGCGCGCCCCAACTGCCGCCGTAAAACTCCGGCTGCGTGTGATTCAACTGTTGAAAGCTGAGTTCCGCTCCAAAGCGGATGTTATGGGTGCCCCGTGTCCAGTTGCCGTTGCCAATCCACTGATACTGTGGGTCGCTCCGGTAGTACGGCATGTAGCTGTCGGCCAAGCCAAACGTGTCGAAACCGCTGATGCCGAAGCCCGGCCATCCGCCCTCAAACCGGCGTGTGCCGTTCGTCCCGGGGATACCAAGCACGTCGAGGCCGATCTTGGTGTCCAATCCGGGCTGTTCGACGTTGGTGTTCATCAACGTGTAACCGAAATTGGTGTCGAAGATGAACGAGGGCGTTACGGTGTAGGTGAGCGCCGCTGTGGTTCCGTACGTGTTTCCGTAGCCTTTGCCCGGGTTGCCGCCGGCCAGAGCGGACCCCAGCAGTTTATCGCCGAAACGTGTCGGCATCTGGGCGTTGTACTTCAAATAGCTGAACCGGACGTAGGTGGCGATCCGGCTCGAAACGTTCCAGTTCACCTTGGCGTCCACGGTATGACGGTCGAATGCATACTGGCCCTGAGAATAGTAGTTGCCGCTCAGCACCGAGGGTTCCGTCGGATCAGGCATCAGCGCGGTGATCTTGCGCGAAATCGCATCCTGCCGCCCCATCGGGATCAGGTTGCCGGCGAAAGGCGTTCGATTTCTTCCCTGGATGTCGCCCGTCGCCGGATCGTAGATCGTGCGGGGCGACTCGGCAAAGTTGCCGGCTTTCATGGCGACTGTGGGGACCGTCGACAGGGCTCCGGCAAATTCGCGATCGTACGTCCCTTCGTAGCTCGCAAAATAAAACAGCTTGTCCTTCTTGATCGGTCCGCCGAACGTGCCTCCGTTCTGGTTATAGACCAGCTTCGGAATGTCCTGGGTTCGGGGGAGGAAGAAGGGCCGCGCCTTGGTATTGTTGTCGTTGTGATACCAAAACGCCGAACCATGCATCTGGTTGGTGCCGCTCTTGATCTGGACATTGATCGCCGCGCCGCCCGCCAGGCCTTGCTCGGCGTCAAAGGAATTGGTCACCACGTTTACCGTCTCGATCGACTCCAGCGCCGGCACATACGCGGTCACGTGCGGAAGCCAGACGTTGTACTGCGTGGCTCCGTCCAGCCGGATGTTGTTCGCCGCGGCGTTGATTCCGTTGACCTCGTACTGTAGCGAGCGCGAAGGGTTGGAAGGAATGGAATGCGCGTTCCGTGGCGGCGTGAACCCCGGAAGCGTGTTGAACAACTGCTGGTAATTGCGGCCAGGTGGCACAGGCAGATTGATCAGCGACTGGCTGCTCACTTCGGCGCGCACCTCGGAGCGGTCGGTTTGAAGCATCGCGGTTTCGCCGGAAACGATGATCGTCTCGGCGAGGGTTCCCAGTTGAAGGCTGAAATCCAGTCGCGTCACCGCGTTTGTCGCTATGACCACGTTGGTGCGCTCCATCGGGCGGAAGCCTTGCGAGGTGACCTTCACTTCATAGGTGCCGCCCGGCACGGTCGAAAACGTGAACTGTCCCGCATTGTTCGTCGTCGCCGTCCGGTTTTGATTTGTTTCAATCTGTGTGATCGAAACTGTGGCGCCCGGAACTGGAGCGTTGCTCGGGTCGGTCACGTTGCCGACGATTGACCCGTAAAGGATCTGCGCTGTTGCCTGATGCAAGCCGAGATTGGCTGGTGCAAGGATGGCGAAGCACAAAACAGTGTTTCGCCAGAAACGATTGTGCAGAAACATCGTAGTCACCCCTTAAAGCAGACTCTGGTTCCCCGTATTCGGACCAAAACCGATTGGTCAAGTTTACACCTAATTCGCACGAACAAAAGGGATATTTTTTACCTTTGGTAAATGGCCTATAATTCTAGGTGTATTTGGGGATTCGATGCCAAGGTTGATGAAAGTTTCTGTGAAATGCGAGTATGCGGTCCGCGCAATACTTGACTTGTCTCTTGAGCAAACCTCGCAACCCGTTCGAATTGCGGACATTGCGCGGCGTCAGGGGATTTCTCAGAAGTTTCTGGAACTCATCCTGGCGGAGCTCAAGCGGTCCGGGTTTGTCGAGTCCAAGCGGGGTGTCGAGGGCGGTTACAAGCTGGCTCGTCTGCCCGACACGATTACTGTGGGGGAGGTGCTCCGGTCAGTCGAGGGGCGGGGTCCCCGCCGCAAGAGTCAACCGGACGACTCGCCCGCCGCGGACCTCTGGCAACGGGTGGACGAGTCGATTGCGGAGATCGTGGATCGCACTTCTTTCGCCGACCTGGCTCGCGCATGGACGGAAAAGAACAGAAATTACGTGCCAAATTGGGAGATCTAAGAATGAGGATTTACGGCGACAATTCACTGAGCATCGGGAAGACGCCTCTGGTCAAACTGACTCGTGTGACCAACGGGATCGATGCCACAGTCTTAGCCAAGGTCGAAGGACGGAATCCGGCATACTCGGTCAAATGCCGCATCGGCGCGTCGATGATTTGGGACGCCGAAGACAGGGGAGTCCTTGGTCCGGGCAAGGAGATCGTCGAGCCGACCAGCGGCAATACCGGTATCGCCCTGGCATTCGTCGCGGCGGCGCGCGGGTATCCCATCACCCTCACGATGCCTGAGACCATGTCGCTCGAACGGCGCAAAGTGCTGAGAGCGTTTGGCGCCAACCTGATCCTGACCGAGGGGTCCAAAGGCATGAAGGGCGCCATTCAGAAGGCGGAAGAACTCGCCTCCGAAGACCCCGGCCGGTTTGTGCTGTTACAGCAGTTTCAGAACCCGGCCAATCCGCGGATCCATATGGACACCACCGGACCGGAAATCTGGGAAGACACCGATGGCGGAATCGACGTGCTCGTTTCGGGCGTCGGTACCGGAGGTACGATCACCGGCGTGTCGCGGTACATCAAGGATGTCAGGAAGAAGAACATCCTGTCGGTCGCCGTGGAACCTACCTCCAGCCCGGTGATTGCTCAGGCGCTCGCAGGCGAGCCCTTGACGCCGGGTCCGCACAAGATTCAGGGACTTGGCGCCGGCTTCATCCCGGGAACCTTGGATCTGGCCATGGTCGATCAGGTCCTCCAAGTGACGAACGAAGAATCGATCGAAATGGCCCGCAGGCTGGCGGCCGAAGAGGGCCTCTTGTCGGGGATTTCCTGCGGGGCGGCGGTCGCCGCGGCGGTTCGCCTGGCAGCCACGCCGGAGATGAAAGGCAAGATGATCGTGGTGATTCTGCCCGATTCCGGCGAACGCTACCTGTCATCGGTGCTGTTTGAAGGGTTGCTGGAATAGAACTCAAGCTGTGACGCTTGAGGAATGGCGGGCGCCCAGGGTCGGATCAAGGGAGACGCCCGCCCTCGTAACGGGGATTACTGACAAAACGTTCGTGTCCCCCCGGTGGTTACATGACCGTCGATTCTTCAATCCAAAGAAATAGTAGTTGCTTTGTTTCGTCTTTTATTCTACGATTGAATTACAGAAGAAAGGGCGAACATGGCTCTGCAACACCTATATACCGGTGTAGGAGGATGGCAGTCGCCTGAATGGGCGGATCTCCAGAAGGGTCTGTTGCCGTCCCGGACACCGGTTCTTGAAATCGTGTCGCGTTTTGCAGGCTGCGTGGAGGTCGACTCGACTCGCGACCGGGCACTCAAGCCGGAAGCCGCGCATGTCTGGATGAGGCAGGTGGAGCGTAACCCGCATTTCCGGTTCAACCCCATCCTCAAGAGGCAATTCACTCATGACCGGATGTTGAACAGCGGCGATGTGGCGCATTGGATGAATGGCGTCCGGCCGTTTTGGGAAGCGGGGCGGCTGGGCTGTGTGGTGATGGAGTTTCCGTGGGCGTTCCGGTTCACGGTGGAGAACCGTGCGCACCTGATCGAACTGCGGCGGACATTCCATCCGTTTCCGGTGGCCGCCGAGTTTCGCCACGAAAGCTGGCTGCGCGAGGAAGCGCAAGGGACTCTGATTGATTTCCGCATTGGCTTCGTCAATCTCGACCAGCCGGCTTATTTCCGTGGGATGCCGCCGGCGGGTCTGCTGACCTCGCCCACCGGTTACATCCGCTTGCATGGCCGCGCGGGCGTGGACTGGTTCCGTGAATTTTCGCCCACACTGGCGCGCGAACCTTATCTCTATCCGGCGGCGGAACTTCAGGAGTGGGCGGAACGGGCAGCCCGGCTTTCGACCCACGCCGATGCGGTGTACATCACCGCGAGTGAGCCGGCCGGGATGCTGGCGCTGCTGCACAGCTTGCGGCTGCGCGCGCTCCTCGATGACAGATTCCGGCAGGCGCCTCCGGAGATGCTAAAGCGCTATTGGGGTGAGTTGGCCGGGTTTTCGGCCTCCAAGCCCGTGCAAGGGACGCTGGCGGCGTTCAGGCAGGCGGTCGCCTAGCGTAGCCAAGGGATTGGTGCGGCCGGGGTTCCCCCCTTGGGAACTCCATTTCCCGGGAATACCCCCGGCCTTGATATCGGACTCGGGACGGATGGAACATCGCGGAGCAGCCTCCATCCGCCGCCACAAGGCAGGAGTGCCTTTGTCCTGCCCTGTCCCGGATCAAGCTCCGGACCCAGGGAGGAACAGAAGCCGTGCCACCCGAGCCACGCACAGTTGATCGGTGGAATCAGAGGAACACTTTAGCCGGCCACCCCTATTTCGTCTGATTGCGAAACAGGAAGGTTCCACTCTTGCCGCCCACGGCGAAGTCCAGGTCGCCGTCGCCATCCAGGTCCGCGACGGCCACTTGCATGCCGGCGCCGGTGCGGGTCGAATAGTCGATTACGTGTTTGGCCCAGGCGGCGGGTTTGCCGGGCTCGGGCTTCAGGATTTCATACCAGTAGATCCCGAGGGGCTCTTTTTCGCCGGGGTCGCGCCCGTTATGCGCCATAAAGCGCTTGCCGGTAATGATGTCTTTGCGGCCGTCGCCGTTGAGATCCACCAGGGTCAGCGCGTGGGGCTGCGACCAGGAGTCGTCGATCATGCGCCGGGTCCACCCGGTGGCGGTGCGCTCCAGCCAGAAGACTCCGTAGTCATGAGCCAGGGAGGTGACGATGTCGTTCCGCCCGTCACCGTTCACGTCGTAAGCGTACATGAATCCCAGGGCGCCGAGGTCGAAGTCGCCGTGGAAAGTCCAACCGGAGGATCGTGGGTCGGCGGGCGCTTCGAGCCAGCCTTTCGGGGTCAGGATGTCGGTGCGTCCGTCGCCGTTGACGTCGCCGGCTCCAATTCCGTGACCGTAGCTTCGGTCGGAGACTTTGTGCTCGACCCACTTGTTGCCCTTGTACTCGAACCACGCCGCCGGCGCGTTGTTGTTGCCAAACTGCGGGAGAACCTCGCGCGCTTTGCCGTCGTTGTCCAGGTCGGACAGGAAACAGAACTCGTGGTTGTTGCCGGCCGAGATCGTCTGATCTTTCCAGGCGCCGTCGGCTTTTCCTGGGTTCTTCCACCACGCCAGACGCTTGTTGAACCAGGAACAGCTCACGACATCGGCATAGCCGTCGCCATCCACATCGAGGGTCAAGTCGCTGAAATTGTCGATGTAGTTGTTCTCGTAGGGCAGGTCGCGGAAGCGGTGCTTCTTCCAGGCGGGCGCTTCAAACCAGTTCTCGCCGGAGACGACATCCAACTTGCCGTCGCGGTTGATATCGGCCCAGGCGCAGGATTCGTTGGCGCCCAGGTCCAAGGTGACTTTTTCAAAGGAAATATCGGGAGGGCGTGTGGCCAGCAGGAGAATAAGAGCGGCGATTCGTGCCATCGCCCCCCGATTGTATCCAGTCCGGCGAGGTGCTGCTATAGTGGGGGAAGGCGGCGCTATCGTCTAAGGGTTAGGACGAAGCCCTCTCAAGGCTTAAATACGGGTTCGAATCCCGTTAGCGCTACCATGGTTTCAACAGCTTACAGCCGTTTTGATCACGCCTGATCACACATTTTCAATTCTTCCCTGAAACTTCGGTGCGCGGCTTAAGTGCTGCAGCAAGTCTGGTCTTTTTGCCACGGTCTTTCCCCTTTGATTGTTGTTGAGAGTCCGTGCCCGCCCGAAGCGGCCTCCTGCCGCTCTTTTGAGCACCTTCTGGCGCAGCCGTTCCCCCTCGTCATATTGGTCGATCGTCTTCCGCCGCTCCTGCCAGGTCGGGGCATTGGGCCTCTCGTGATGGAGCACAGCCGCTTCGTTCGCATCGGACCCGGAAGCACCCTCCCCGTCTCGTCGCGGTAGCCGCTGCCGTCGAAGTAAACGCGGCGTCCGTCACGCAGTCTGAGCGCCCGGTCCTCGATCTCCTACCGGTGCATCTCGATCTCGCGCTCGCGGAATTCGATGTCGGAAAGCAGCCGGTCGCTGCGGCGCTGCACGTCCCGCATGGCCTCTTCGTATCGGCGGCGCGCTTCCTCTTCCTCGCGTTTGCGCTTTTCCTCCAGACTCTGTCCCGGATAGAGCATGACATGGCGCGTGTACGCGCCGGAGAGTTCAAGATTGAGCTCCTCGATGTGGCGCTGGTAAATGGCGGCGGCATGCCGCGCCCACAGCATCGTGAGCAGGCCCGGCGGAATGTTGCCGGCGGGGAGCGCCATCAGATCGCCCTCCGGCATCGTCTCGATATCGTCGTCGCGCGATGGCATGATCCACACCCCTCGCGACCAGCCTACACGCTAAGGTTTAACATTCTGTAAATAACAACAGAGGGTTTTTAGATACGCTCTGCCGTTCCGTGACATGCTGAAAGTATGACGATGGGAGCGACACGGGAAGACCCTTTTATCAAACAGTTCCTTTCAGCCTACGAACACGGCACGTGGGCTGACGCGGATGTCCTGAAGCCTGACGCTATCGACAGGACGAACCCGGCCGTAGACCAGATCGCGACGCGAAAGCGCGACGGCAGGACGCTGGCGATTGAGCACACGATCATTGAGCCGTTCGTGCAGGAGAAGGAAGACTTTGCTTCGTTCTCGAGGGCCGATTTTTTGAGCATCGAAAATGATCCCTCGCTGCCGGTTCCCGGCATCTGGATCGAGGTATTCGTTCCTGTGGGAACGCTGCAGAACCAACTGCCCGCCGCGCGAGCGGCCATCGTTCAATCGGTTCACGACTGGATCAAGGCAAATCGGCTGACGCTGCCCGAAGGGAGTTCGCAGCAGCCCTGCGCTGTCAACGGAACTCCGGCCAAGATCACATTGACGGTGCGTGTGACGCCGCTGCGGCGCGGTGACAAGGCGGAGCCGGGTGCGCTGCATATCCGTCGCCAGCAGATCGACAACAACCTCGGCGATGTCATCGAAAAAGCGCTGAGGAAGAAACTCCCGAAACTGGTGAACACGCCGTCGGATAAGCGCATCCTCCTGCTGGAGCGCCAGCACATGAATCTTCTGCCCGAAAGCATGCTCGCGGAGATCGAGACCAGGCGCGCCTCGTTCCCTGAATTGGCGAAGGTGAACGAGATCTGGATCATCGAGACAATCTTCTACGGCACAGCCGGCGGGACCTATCTGCGATTCGAGCTGTATAAAAACGGCCACGTGACGCGGAGCTACGACTTCAAGGATGGAAAGCTTCTGACCCGGTTCGAGGGCGGATTCGCGGAAGTCGTGAACCACATCTCATGAAGCCAATGACGGGAAGTTTTCTTTCCAGAATTCGGGTCGATTTTGGGTGCAAAATTGACTCGTGGAGGGCCTCACAGCTGGGGGTCACAATCGCGCACCTGAAGATCAGAACGCATAGACGCGGGCCTGTGCGCAGAAGGACCAGCAAAGAACAGCACTTCTTTGGGGGCCTGGGGATTCCGTGGCGGTATAGCCATAGAATGGGCGGGTCTCCTTCGATATAGAATCAACTACTTAAGGCTGGATCGGAGTAGGTCGGATAGGCCGAAACGGTTTCGAATCCCGTTAGCGCTACCATGTTTTCATGCACTTGGAGCGTTTCTGCTCACACTCGCTCACGCAATTCCTGAGACGCCCAGGCGTCACCCGACCCGGCCGCTTGATTTGAGCAAGAGCCGTATCAACGCGAAGAGTCGATGGAACAGGCAATCAACCTGACTGGATTCCGCGATAGGCGGTTTGTTTGTCTCAGTATGCCGGATTATCAGGTTGTTGGCCTCAACCTCAAGGCGTTTGTGCTTGTTCAGGAACTGCATCGAGTTCTTCTTTAATGCGGGGCGCGGTCATCCCTTGACGGTCTGGCAAAGAGCCGATTAGCGATTTCTCAAGAGTCAATATCGGGGGACGGCTCGGTCGTTCTCTCGTTGTCGCGGCTACCTCAAACGCCAACCTGCGCATGCCTGCGACCACTCGGCTTCCGCGGCGGCTCCTCTTCGGCAATGCCTGCCAGCACGGCCGGCGCGCGGTCCGGAAATTCCGC
>JADZCI010000202.1 GCA_020851655.1 Bryobacterales bacterium | reverse complement strand
GAGGTAGGCACTTTTTCTGATGTTGATGGGAGAACAGAGTCAACGGTCTCACGACCGAAAACCTGTTTGTGATTGGATGGTACGGTCTGGAGAGGCTCAAGTCAAGAAAAAATCCAGGCCAATTTTAGCAACCGTAAACACTACAAACAGAATGGCTTATTTCGCTTGACAGAGTTTTCAGACGGTGGCCGCGGGGCGGCTTCAGCCTGCGTCCGGCCAGCCCCAAAACCTCTAAGAGTGAGATAAAAGACGGCTTATCAATCCTCGAGGTGTAGTGTGATCATGGTCGCCTCGGAGCCTGACAAACGGGCGGCGCGCCGCCGCATGTAGACCCACAACAGCGCCAGCAGCACTCCGCCGCCGACACAAATCACCAGCAGCAATCCGGTTAACTCGAAGATGGCGACCAACATACCGCCGACGTCCGGCATCGGCGGCGGCTTGGTGGCCTCGTTCCAGACGAAGTTCTGGTGGTAGTTGATCCCGGCCAGCAGCGCTTCGGCGGCAGGCTTGTTCACCGCATCGGGCACCACGGCGACATAGGATCCGCTCCGTTTGACGGCCCAACCCGGCTGCTGCTCAAATTCCTTGAGCCGTTCCCGCGCAATCTGCGGCGTCGGGTAGCTGAAGATGAGGAGATTCAGTTCGCCCTCGGGCGCCTTGAAACGGCCGGCTTGCGCCTCGCCGCCCTGCTCGAAGCCCGCCAGAATCGGTGGAAACCGGGGCTGGAATTTCGACAGGCTGCCCGGCCCCAGGACATAACGCTCCGAATTCCGGACCAAGCCCTTCTCGGGCAGGTACCCGGCCAGGACGGGCAACCCGCCTCCGGAACGCAACCCGGGAAGCTTGTCCCACAGTTCCTTGAATTCAGCCGATGTGGGGCGCCAGCCCTCGAAGACGAGCAGATAATTCTGATAGACCACCAACATCGATCCCGGCGTTGTGGCGCCCATCAGGGACCCGCGGAGCGGGATGGCGGTATCGGGCCGCATTGCCTGATACAACGCCAGCGCGCCTGTAGAATCGAGCAAACGGTAGGCACAGGCGGTGAACTTGCCCGCCGGACCCGAATACAGCGCTTTTTCCGTGGCGTCGCCGCCGAATTCCGCGAAAAGCGACGGGTCCGGCGGTGTCAGCGGCTCAACCTTGACGCGCGTGTGCTCGCGCCATTTTCCGGGCCAGAGTTCGCGGGAACTCTGCGCCGCAACCGGCAAGCATATCAGGAGAATCGCACAGCTCAGGCGCCGCAGCATTTCTTGTACTTCTTCCCGCTGCCGCAAGGGCAGGGATCGTTCCGGCCCACCTTGGAAGCGCCCTTCACCACAGGTTGAGCGGTGGTCGAAGCAGCCGCCCCCCCGCTGACAAACTGCAGCGCGTCCATCTCCCGTTCCTTCTTGCGCTGAATGTTCTGCGCCAGGTTCACCATGCTGGCCTGCGCTTCCTTTTTCTCCCGCGAACTGACCGCGACCGGTTCCGGTTCCGGTTCATCCCGCGGCCAGGTCTCGTCGGCCATCGGCGCAGCCGGGTTCATTCCTTCAACGGGCTGGAGAAAATAGAGGAACCGGATGGTCTCATCGTCAATGCGGTCCATCAGTTCTTCAAAGAGCGTGTAGGCTTCCTTCTTGTACTCGACCAGCGGATCTTTCTGGCCGTAGGCGCGCATTCCAATGCCTTCTTTGAGGTGGTCCATCGATAGCAGGTGGTCCTTCCACTGCTGGTCGATAATGCTCAACATGACCATGCGCTCGGTATCGCGCATGATTTCGCCGCCCACCACGCTCTCTTTCTCCTCGTAGCGCTTCTTCAAGCGCTCCACGATGTGGTCTTCTATTTCGACGCGCGAGAGACCGGAAAGTTCCTGCGGGGTGATGCGGACGCCGAACTGCGTCTGCACATCGTTCTGCAGCGCGATCAGCTCCCAGACGTCGGAATGATGGTTCTCGGGGCAGCGTGTGTCGACGAATCCGCCGGTGTAGCCGGCGACGATTTCCATGATGCGCTCTTTCATGTCGGCCCGCTCCAGCAACTGCCGCCGCAAGCCGTAGACGGCGTGACGCTGTTTATCCATCACGTCGTCGTACTCTTTGACATGCTTGCGCGAAGCGAAGTTCTGCGCTTCGACCGCTTTCTGCGCCGCTTCAATCCGCTTGGTGATCATGCCCGACTCGATCGGCACGTCTTCTTCCATGCCGAGGCGCAGCATGAGATTCTGCATCTTCTCGCCGCCAAAGATCCGCATCAGGTCGTCTTGTAGCGAGAGATAGAACCGGGAACTGCCTGGATCGCCCTGCCGTCCCGCGCGCCCGCGAAGCTGGTTGTCAATCCGGCGCGACTCGTGGCGTTCGGTTCCCAGGATGTGCAATCCGCCCAAAGACACGACTTCGGAGTGCTCGGCGTCACACTGCTCTTTGTACTTGAGGTAATAGTCCTGCCAGCGGGCAACCGGCACGCGGTAGTGCATCTCGCCCCGGATGAAATAGTAGAAGTCCTTGTCGGCAACCGTGGATGACTTCTCCCTGGGAATCGACTCGACCGTCTTGGCCTTGATCGCTTCTTCCTGCGCCAGAAACTCCGCATTGCCGCCCAGCAGAATGTCGGTTCCGCGGCCAGCCATGTTGGTGGAGACGGTGACCGCACCCTTGCGCCCCGCCTGCGCCACGATGAACGCCTCCCGTTCGTGGTTCTTGGCGTTCAGTACCTCGTGACGCACACCCATGCGCTTGAGGATCCCTGACAGGCGTTCGGACTTCTCCACCGAAATCGTTCCGACCAGCACCGGCTGGCCGGTCTTGGCCTTCTCGGCGATCTCCTTGGCCGCGTTGCGCCACTTCTCTTCCTCGGTCCGGTAGACGATGTCGTGCGCGTCCTTGCGGATCATCGTGCGGTTGGTGGGAACCACCGTCACGTCCAGGTTGTAAATCTTGCTGAACTCGGCCGCTTCCGTGTCGGCGGTGCCCGTCATGCCGGAGAGCTTCTTGTACAGTTTGAAATAGTTCTGGAAGGTCACGGTGGCCAGCGTCTGGTTCTCGCGCTCGATCTTGACGCCTTCCTTAGCCTCGATCGCCTGGTGCAATCCGTCCGACCAGCGGCGTCCGGGCATCAGGCGCCCCGTGAACTCGTCAACGATCACCACTTCGCCATCTGGCGAAATGATGTAGTCCTTGTCCCGGTGATACAGGATGTGCGCCCGCAACCCCTGTTGCACGTGGTGGTTCATCTCGATGTACTCGGGGTCGTACAGGTTCGGGATATTGAGCAGGCGTTCGCACTTGCCGACGCCTTCTTCGGTCAGCGCGACGCTGCGGTGTTTTTCCTCCACCGTGTAGTCGCCGGTCGTGTACTTCTCGCCCGGTTCCCTGCCCTCGATCACCTCCCCGCGAACCAGCTTCGGGATGATCGCATTCACCTTGTAGTACTTGTCCGTGGACTCCTCGCTCGGGCCGGAAATGATCAACGGCGTGCGCGCCTCGTCGATCAGGATCGAGTCCACTTCGTCGACGATGGCGAAGTTGTGCCCGCGCTGCGAGCAGTCCTCGACGCGAAACTTCATATTGTCGCGCAGATAGTCGAAACCGTACTCGTTGTTGGTCCCGTAGGTGACATCGGCGCCATAGGACACGCGCCGTTCATCATCGTCGAGCCCGTGCACGATCAATCCAACCGAGAGCCCCATGAACCGGTAGATCTTGCCCATCCACTCCGAATCGCGGCGCGCCAGGTAGTCGTTGACCGTGACCACGTGCACGCCGAGACCGGTCAGCGCATTCAAGTAGACAGGCAAGGTCGCCACCAGCGTCTTGCCTTCGCCGGTTTTCATTTCGGCGATCTTGCCACCGTGGAGGACAATTCCGCCGATGATCTGCGAATCGAAGTGGCGCATGCCGACCGTGCGCTTGCCCGCTTCCCGCACGGCGGCAAACGCCTCGTTCAGAATGTCGTCCAGAGAAGCGCCGTTGTCCAGTTTTTGTTTGAACTCAGCCGTCTTGGCCGCCAGGGCGGCATCGTCAAGCTGGGCCATGGCCGGCTCGAGCTCGTTGATGGCCGCAATCCGAGGCAGGATCCTCTTGATCTCGCGCTCATGCTTGGTGCCGAAAATCTTGGCAAGTAAGGTGTCAACCATAGGAGTGGCGCTGACTCTAGTTTACCGTAGGGGTTCTGGACCCACCTTTCGCGCCGCTAGAACTAGCCGGGAACGAAAGATGGGCCGAGGGTTCTAATACTCACAGTTGTTGAGGTAGGATGTATGGGATGAACGGAACGGTTGCGGCACACTTCCGGCATCCGTTATACTCCCGTTTTGTTAAGTGCTGGCGCGGTAAGGGAATCCGGATTCCCAGCCAGTGCCGGATGAGGATAATCTAATTCGAAGTCATCCTCTCGCAAAAGGAGGCAAGGAGTGCGGTTCGAGATGCGTCACATCATAGGCGTGGTTGCCTTGAGTACTGTGTTTTGCTTAGGTCTGGCCGGGCAGGCGCAGAAGAATTGGAAGGACCGCGCCGAGTACGACCTTTACGAGTCCATCACCAAAGAGCAGAACCCCACCACCAAGCTGGGGCTTCTGCACAGTTGGAAAGAGAAGTACCCGGCGAGCGAATACAAGGACATGCGGGCGGCGCTGATCATGGACACCTACCGCCGGCTGGGCAAGGGCAAAGAGATGATGGAAGCCGCCAAAGAAGTGGTTTCCCTCGATCCGAAAAATCTGTCCGGCCTCTACTGGATGAACCTTCTTACGATCAGCCTGAAGGACACCTCACCGGCGGCGCTCGACCAGGGAGACAAGGCCGCCAAGGACCTGCTGGCGTCTTTGGATGAAACTTTCGCTCCCGCCAAGAAGCCCGCGCAGGTGACCGAGGAGGCGTGGAAGAAATCGCGCAGCGATGCGGAAAAGACTGCCTACCGCACCCTGGGCTGGACGGCGATGCAGCGCAATCAGTATGCCGAAGCCGAGCAGGATTTTCTCAAGGCGCTGGCGATCGACCCCGGCGACGGTGAAGTCTCCTCATGGCTCGGCACCGTGACGCTGCGGCAGAAGACTCCGGAGAAGCAATCCGCCGCTCTCTATCACTTCGCCCGCGCCGCCGTCTACGACGGCCCCGGCGCGCTGCCCGAAGCGGCGCGCAAGCAATACCTGGCATACCTCGAGAAGACCTACACCAACTTCCACGGCAGCCGCGACGGCCTGGATCAAATCCTGGCGGCCGCCAAGACCACCCCGCTGCCCCCCGCCGATTTCAGGATCAAGTCCTCTTACGAAATCGCAGCCGAGAAGGAAGAAGAGTTCAAGAAAACCAATCCTCAATTGGCCTTGTGGATGAGCGTCAAGAAGGAACTTGCCGGACCGAACGGAGTGCAGTATTTCGACTCGAGTGTCAAGGACGCCATGATTCCTCCCGGCGGTGAAGGCATGCCCACAATGTTGAAGGGTAGAGTCATTTCGATGAAACCGGCGAACCGGCCGAAGGAAGTGGTGCTCGCCATTTCTCCCGAAAACACCGTCGGAGAAGTGACCCTGAAATTCGAGACTCCGCTCCACGGCAAAGCGGAACCCGGTACGGAACTCGAATTCAAGGGCCGCGCCGCCGAGTTCTCCCAGGACCCGTTCAACCTGACGTTCGAGGTCGACCCCGCCGACCTCTCGGGTTGGCCCGTGAAGGCGCCCGCGCCCGCCAAGCCCCCGGCTAAGAAGGCGCGTAAGAAATAAGCTCTGGCTCCACAGCCTCCCGGTTGACTTCTTGGGAGCGGCAAGCTGACAGGATCAAGCTGTCGGCAACCCGCTCCCAAATGCTTTTGTAGTCGCAGTTGGCCGCCGTGGCATCGAGATAGTAGAAGAACCTTTCGGCTCTCGGCGGCAGGATCGACGAGGGTCGCGCGGTGGCCAGCCATGCCGCGCCGCTGAGCGATAGCGCAAACAGCATCACCGCCTGCCCCGCCAATCGCTTTCTCGACTTCGCGCTCACATCTCCTTAGACGCGCCAACCGGGTGGTTAGTTTAGGAGCGAACTCACCCTGACAACCTTTGAATATCGTCAAATTGATGGATGTTAACTCCGCTCTTTCCGCGCTCGGCGGCAACGGCCATGGCCTGCGCCACGCGAGCGGCGGAAATCGGGCGGTACTTACGCAGGGCGCCGGCCAGCATCCACTCCAACGCCCGCGCGATAGCGGCCCCGATCTGCTCGCCCGGACGCTTCTCAGCGCGAAGGCCCAGTAGCAAACTGGGTTGAAAGATGTGTACCGCTTCGAACGGGAGCGACGCAACGTCGCGTTCCATTTCCCCTTTTACGCGCAGATAGAAGTTCCTGGACTTTGGCGACGCGCCAACGGATGAAACAACGAGAAACCGCCGGGCGCCTTGTTCAACCCCGGCACGCGCCAGGTTCAGGACCGCCTGATGGTCAACCTGGCGAAATGCCTGCCGGCTGCCGGCTTTCCTGATCGTCGTACCCAACGCGCAAAACACGTGGGTCGCCCCGGGGGCGTCCAAGCCGCGCAGCGTGGCGAAATCGGCGATCTTCCGCATCAACTTGGGATGCTCGAATGGAACGTTCCGGCGGCCGATTGCGATGATCGAATCAAAGAAAGCATCCTCCAGCAGCACCCTCAGCAGGTATCCACCCACCAAGCCGCTGGCGCCGGCCACAACCGCAACGTTCCGTGCCATGAATGTTACAGGATACCGCCGGGACGCGGCGCGTCTACACTGGAATGGCAGAGGAGCACAAGCAAATGATTGAACGCCGGGATTTGCTATCGATGATGGCTGCCTCCGTGTTTCAGGGGCGTGGGGCCGAACCCGACTGGCCGCAGTGGCGGGGTCCCAACCGGGATGGGATCTCGGCTGAAACCGGCCTGCTCAACTCCTGGCCTTCGAGTGGTCCCAAACTCCTGTGGTCGTCAAAGGTTCTGGGCGCGGGCTACGGCACCGTGGCCATAGTCAAGAACCGGATTTACGTCCAGAGCGGCAAGGGGAACGACAGCGTGGTTCAAGCGCTGAACCGCGCCGATGGCGCGCTGGTCTGGCAGGCTCCGATGGGGCGTACTCTGATGGAAGGCCGCGGCAATGGGCCGCGCTCCACACCCACGGTGGAAGGCGACAGGATCTACGCCCTAAGTGAAGCGGGCGATCTTCACTGCCTACGGGCCGCGGATGGATCGGCGGCCTGGAAAAAGAACATTCTCCGCGATTTCGACGGCTCCAATCCCCACTGGCTGATCAGCGAGTCACCGCTGATCGACGGCAACAACCTGATTGTGACTCCGGGCGGAAACGGAAACGGCGTCGTCGCCGTGAACAAGGCCGACGGCAAACTGGTCTGGCATTGCAAGGAACTAAGCGACCAGGCCGGTTATGCGTCTTGCATCGCCGCCAACATCGGCGGCGTCCGCGCCATCATGACGCTCACCTCTCGCGCCGGTGTCGGTGTGCGCGCAACGGACGGAAAGCTGTTGTGGCGATACGAGAAGGCCGCCAACCGCACCGCCAATTGCGCCACTCCGGTCTTCTCCGGGAACCAGGTGTTTTATACGTCCGCCTACGGCACCGGCGGAGGACTGGTCACGCTGACCCCCCAGGGCAACGAGGTCAACGCGGAAGAAGCCTACTTCACGCGTGACATGAAGAACCATCACGGTGGCGTGATTCTCTACCAGGACCATCTTTACGGCTTTTCAGACTCGATTCTCACCTGTCTGGAATGGAAGACAGGCGCCGTCAAATGGCGGGACCGCAGCGTGGGCAAGGGCTGTCTGACGCTGGCCGGCGGCAAGTTGTTCCTGCTCGGCGAAGGCCACATGGCGGGGCTCGCCGAAGCGAGTCCGGACGGGTACAAGGAACTCGGCCGCTTTGCGATTCAGGATTTCGGGTATCCGAGTTGGGCTCATCCCGTCGTCTGCGGCGGAAAGCTCTACATACGAAACCAGTCGCAGTTGGATTGCTACCAGGTCGCGGCGTAGGGCGTGCGCACGGCCCAGGGTCACAGCCGCCCCGGCAGGTCCGTTCAACGCGGTGTGATCTTCGGCCACGCCAGTTCCACGCCTTGCGCTTGCAGCCGGGCCTGAAAATCCTGCCGCAGCCTCTCGTTGTTTCGAATCATCCGCGGCGGTTCCTTTACGGTGACCGCTTGCGCCGCCAGCACCCCCGCCGATTCACCAATATTCCACTCCACGGGATGCAGCCGGTAGCAGCCATTGGTGATGTGCGTTGTGCCGATGTTCTTTGACGCCGCCAGCAGGTTCTCCAACCGGCGTGGAATCAGCGCCCCCATGGGAATTTGAAAGGGCAGCGAACTCACGTCGATGTAGTTGTCACCGCCGGAACTCGGATGCAGGTCGATGCGGTAGCTGCCCACGCCGGCCGAATCCGGGTAGACCTCCGCCGTCACTTCCTCGCGCGTCTTTCCAGTAACCTTCATCCGCGCATCGGTCCCAACATGCTGTTCGACGACTGTGAACTCCGCTTTGATGCGGCGCGATTCGCGGATATAGGGGTACTTGGCCAGCCCGTCTTCAGTGCCGGTGACGTCCGGCCGCAAGTGGAGTCCGCGCCAACCGTATCCTCCCCCGGGACGCGGCGCTTCGGTCTGCATCCAGTACAGCAACGACAGGCTGAGCTGGCGGCCGCGCTCCAGGTGCCGGCGTGCCTCGTCTTCGGTCCCGCCGTAAAGGTTGCCCAGCCAGTAGTCGTTCTGCGGCCAGTTCACCAGCGTCACATCGGACCGCGAATGGCCCGGTTCGTAGTTGGCGGCTCGAATGATCCGGCGATAGATCCAGAGATTCATCGCGCCTCGGGGGCTCGCATCCGCCGCGGGATCGAAAACCACTTTGCGCTCGGTCAGCCGGATCGGGTCCGTCATCGACCAGCTCAACAGCTTGCCCGGCCACGCGGGCTTCAACTGAGGAACATAGTCCCGCCAGAATGCATACTCCGCGGGCTTCTCGATGGTGTGATCCGCCTCTTTGTCGTAACCCAGCGCGAAGCAGACAGTGAACGCCTGGTGGTTGGCGGGCTGCGCCTCGGCCGGGGCGTGGGGCTCGTTGGTTTCCCGTTGCGATTCGAACCCGGTCACGAACTCGGTCCTCGTCAAGGGAAGCAGGTCGCCCAACTCGGTGGCGTCGATGAAATACGGCGCCTCTACCGGCCGCTCAGTGCCAGTAAGGCTGCTGCGAACGGTGACGGCGAGCACACGGTCGTTTTGTTGTACGGCGCTGACCGGCTTATGCCGCGGCAGCAGGATCAACTGTCCGCCGCTGATATAGGGCGCCAGCAGGCCCTCCAAGACCGCCAACGAGACCCTGGGTTCGTGCGTGAGCACCGAAACGCTTCCGCCGCCAGGGTTCAGGCGAGGCCGGCTGCGCGCTTCCGCCGTCAGCGCATAGTGGTCGCGATAGTACCGCCGCACCGCCGTGCGATAGGCCCGGTAGGCTTGCGTTCCTCCAAACGACTCGATCCACGGATGCTCGTCCGGTGGGACCGCCTGCGAGGTCAACTGCCCGCCAATCCAATCCGTTTCTTCCGTCATCACGACGCGCATGCCGTTGCGGAGCGCCGCCAGCGCCGCGGCGCAGCCGCCGGTTCCGCCGCCGATAACGGCCACGTCACACCTCAGCGCCCCTCCAGGAACAAGGAAGGCCGAAAATGTTTTCGCGAAGTCTCTTCGTGAAAAAAGCATGGAAATCCCGGATGTTACGTTATCATGGCCTCAAGGGCCGTTGAGTTTTCCTCATTTATGGCTGTTGTCACCGTCTCAGGCGAACCGGGTTGCCGGACTCGTGAAGCCGCCCAATTGACCGCGCAGCGCCTCGGATTCCAGCACGTCAGCGCATCGCGCCTGAGCGTGTTGCTGGAGGAGGAGTTCGGCCCGCCATCCAGCGTGATCGAAAAATCCTGGCCTGAAGTCGTCGCAACCATCCTCGTGCGGCTGGCGACCGAACAACACCTGGTGGTGGGAGCCGACGGCGCCGAACGCCTGTTCGGACAGTATCCCGGTTTGTTCCGCGTTCGCGTGATCGCCCCGCAGAACCGCCGCATCGGCAACATCATGCTCGATGACCGGCTGGACCGCGCCACCGCGCGGCAACACCTGCGTGATCGCGAAAAGCAGCAGCGTCTCGAACGAAAGCTGCGCTTCGGCCGCGCCACGCCGGACGCCCACGACTTCGACCTGATCGTCAACGCCGAGACGCTGGACGCCGAACACACCGCTCAACTCGTCGAGACCGCCTTGCAAGTGAGGCACATCCTCGATTACGGCTTCCTGTCCCGCGCGGCGGAAGCTCAAATGCAGTTCAAGCTGCGCTACCACCTGTCGAAGGAAGGGATCCATCCGTTGGGCAAGGCGAGCCTCAAAGGGCCGCAGTTTATGCATCCCAGTGAGCGGATCTTTGCCAATCTCTTAGACTTCTACCGCATCGCCTGGGAGTACGAGCCGCGCAGCTTCCCCATCATGTGGAGCAAAGACGGCAAGGTGTTGGAAGCCTTTACTCCCGACTTCTACTTGCCGGAATCGGACATGTACGTCGAACTCACCACGATGAAGCAATCGCTGGTGACCAAGAAGAATCGCAAGATCAAACTGCTGCGCCAGTTGTACCCGGAAGTGAACATCCAGATCTTCTACCAGAAGGATGTGCAGGATCTCATCTTCAAATACGGGCTCGTCGACGAGCCGGTGAACGCATGAGGCCTCCGGCCGTCCCGGCCATTGACCGCGTCCTGTTTACCGAAGCTCAAGTCCATGCCCGCGTCAAAGAAGTGGCGGCGCAGATTTCAGAGCACTACCGCAACGGCAACCTGAAGCTCATCGGCGTCCTGAAGGGGTCGGTCTTTTTTCTGACCGCGCTGGCGCGCGAACTCGACATCCCGGTGAAAGTCGACTTTCTGGCCATTTCCAGCTTCTCCAATCACAGTGGCGCGCCGGGCGTGGTTCGCATCGCCAAGGACCTTGACGACAGCATCGAAGGTGAAGACGTGCTCCTGGTGGAGGATATCGTCGACACCGGGTTCACCGCGCGATACCTCCTGCAAACCCTCGCCGGACGCGGGCCCAATTCGATTGCCTTGTGCACCCTGCTCGACCGCAAGCCCCGGCGCATCGTCTCGCTGAACGTGGCCTTCACCTGCTTCGAGATTCCCGACCGCTTTGTGATCGGCTGCGGCCTGGATTACAAGCAGTTGTACCGGAACCTCGGCTACATTGCCGTGATGCAGCCGTAGTCTCAGGCGTGGACGCCCGCAACAAGCGCGCCGGACGGTGCTTTCACGATAGAGTAGACTTTTGGGACGTTTTCTCTGGAATTGGTTTCTGGGCATTCTCCTCTCGGCTGCGCTTGCGGCAGTCCACGCTCAATCCGCGGCAACGGGAGCGCTGGAAGGCACGGTCACAGACGACACGGGCGCCGCCCTGGCTGGAGTGGACGTCACCTTGACCAACCCGGCTACGGACCAGGTTCAAAGGACGGTGACGGATGAGCAGGGCAACTACCGGTTCGCGCTCCTGCCACCGGCGGCCTACGAAGTCCTGTTCTCGATGCCCGGCTTTAGAACGGCGCGCATGGGCGGCGTCGTGGTCAATGTCTCGGAAGTGCCGGCACTCGAAGCGCGCATGACGCCAGGCGACCCGGGTGAAGAAGCCGCTTGTGAGTGCCGCATCGTGGCGACCGCGCCCTCCACCGGAACCCTGATCGACCGCAAGACGATCACGTCCGTTCCGCTCAACACACGCAACTTCACGCAGGTGCTCTCCATGTCCTCGGGTTCCGCCGCCGACGTAAACAACGCCGGAACCCTCGGACGCGGCACATCGAGCGTCAATGTCAACGGCAACACCACTGCCGGAGCCTACACCATAGATGGCGCCTGGGCGCCGAGCACCGTTCCGAATCCGGATTCGATCTCCGAGTTCCGCCTCCAAACCTCTCAGTACGACGCCGGGTTTGGCGCCATGGCGCCCAGCACGAACATCGTCACGCGCCGCGGCGAAAACGACATTCACGGCAACTTGTGGGAGTTCGTGCGCAACGACATTTTCAACGCCAACGCGTTCTTTCGCAATGCCACGGGACAGCCCAAGCCGAATCTCAAGCAAAACCAGTTTGGCGCGGCGCTTGGCGGCGCGATAGCCAGAAACCGGTGGTTCTACTTCGGTTCCTATCAGGGCACGCGGCAAGTCAACGGTCTGGATCCGACTTCGGTGGCCAACCTGATTCTGCCTCCGCTCGGCAGCGACCGGTCCGCGGCCGCCATGGCTTCGCAGTTCTGTCCCGCCAACCACTCCCCGTCCTCGCGCTATTTGAGCTTCGCCGGAGGCAGGCAGTTGGACTGCCGGAACCAGAGCACCTCGACCACGGCGCCCATCAGTCCGGTTGCCTTGAGCCTGCTGCAAGCGAAAGGTCCCGGCGGCGCCTACCTGATTCCGTCGCCGCAGACCTTGATTACTTCGGGTGCGAACGCCGGTCTCGGATTCTCCTCCTACAGTCTGCCATCGAAGTACAACGAGAACCACTTCATCGGCAACACCGACTACGTGTTGAGCCAGCGCAACACCGTATCGGGGCGGCTTTTTGCCGCGACTGTGGACCAGCTCAGAACCTTCGGCTCGCCGGGCGGGTATCCCGGCGCCGCGGTTGTGCCCGGCTGGGGCGCTTCGCAAAAACTGGATGCCGTGGACGTCGCCACCAGCGCCAGGCTCACTTCCACGCTGAGTGCGAACCTCGTCAACGAAGCTGTCTTCGCATTCACGCGCAACCGCACGGATGCGGTAGGCGTGGACACGCCGGAGGCGGCGCAGTTCGGCATGACCGCCGTCGATCCCTTGTTCCCTCATCCCCCGGAAATCACCGTCCTGGGACCCCTGGGAACGTTTCGCCTGTTTGGAACCAACCCCAACGACAATCATTTCCAAACGGTCACCTACAGCGCCGCCGACAATCTCTCCTGGGTTCACGGAAAGCAGCGGTTCCGGTTCGGTGGAGCTTATCTGAACCAGTACAACGGGCGCGCCGACACGGGCGGAGCACGCGGCAGGATTACGTTCCAGACCTTCGCCGATTTTCTTCTGGGGCTGAGCGCGGCGCAGAACCTGAGTCCGGCGGGCCGCAGCAACATCCAGACCGTTCAGGCCAACGAAGGTATCGGCCCGTTTGGCGACGTGTTGTACCGCTACCGCCGCCACTACGCGTCGGCGTACCTGCAAGACGACATCAAGGCCACCTCCTCGCTGACCCTGAACTTCGGCCTGCGCTGGGAGTACATCGGCCCTTCCTACGACACGGCCGGAGCCATTGGCAACGTACTTCCGGACCTCCTGCGGAAATCGGCCATCCCTCCCGCGGAAGGAACCTTGGCGGGCTATGTCGTGGCTTCAAAATACGATCCCAACCTGGTCAATCCGTACACTGGCAAACCGTTCGGCCCGCCGCCGGCGGGCGTCACGGTGAGTTCCACCAAATCGTTCTACCAGAACGGGACGCCACTCAACCAGTTCGCGCCCCGCGCCGGCTTCGCCTGGCAGCCGTTTGGATCGAGCGGACGCGTGGTTCTCGGCGGCGGTTACGGCTGGTTTTACCAGAGCCCGGCCTTCAGCGCCAACGCGACTTCCGCTCCGCTGTTCACTTCCCCGCCCTTTGCGCAGAGCTTTACCAACACCGACGCGAGCAACGGCGCCTCGACTTTTCAACAACCCTTTCCGCTGACCACGCTCGGCTATGTTCCCCGCACTCCGGAGTCGCAGCTATCGGACCGTGTCGCCGGGCCCGAGTACCGGATCCCGCGCCTGCGCCAGTGGAATTTCAGCGTGAAGACCCGCCTCAGCAACACGCTTTCCCTCGATGCAAGTTACGTCGGCTCCTATGGGGACCGCCTGCTGATGTCGCATGGCCTGAACCAACCGCTACTCGCCAGCGGTTTGAACCCGGTCAATTGCGGATACGACGGGAATCCGGCAAATTGCATCACCACCAGCACGTCGCGCAATGCCCGGCAGAGGGTCCCCATTCTGGGCGAAACACCCACGGCGCTGCTGGCCAGCGTCTTTTCCGGACACTCCTGGTATCACAGCCTGCAGGCGACTCTGCGGACACAGCAGTTTCATGGCCTGTCGTTCCAGGCCGCATACACGTTGTCCAAGGCGCTGAATGACACCACGGTTTTCAACGATCAGAACAACCTGGCGCAGGCGCGTGGACGGGCCTCGTTCGACCGCACGCACCGCGTTATCGCGAATTTCGACTATCAGATTCCGGCTCTGCGCCGGGGTTCCGGCTTCCGCGCCGCCCTCTTTCACGGCTGGTCCATCGCCGGAATCGTGATTCTCCAAAGCGGGCTGCCGATGACGTTGACAGACCCGGGCGCGGGCGCCGTCTACGGGCGCGCCGGAACCTCGACGGTGACTTTGTGTCCCGGCGCAACTTACTCCGCCCTTCACACCCCGGGCAGCGTGTCCGAGCGGCTTGGCCATTGGATCAATACGGGCGCCATCTGCGCGGCGGCGCCTGCCGGTTCGGACGGCGCGACCGGCTACGGCTCGGCCGGCCAGGGCATCATCATTGGTCCGGGACAGGTCAACACCGACTTCTCTCTCGGCAAGCGTAGCCGCGTGGGCGGCTTGCGCGAAGACGCCGAACTGGCCTTCCGGGTGGAGTTCTACAATGCGCTCAACCACCCGCAGTTCGCCAATCCGGGCACGACCCTCGGCACAGCCACCTTCGGGGTGATCACACAATCGTCCGTCGCGCCGCGTCTCATCCAGTTCGGCGTCAAGTATCTTTTCTAACTTCGAGGCGGTCCGGCGCTCAGTATGCCGTCGCCGAGTACAGATCGGCAACCCGGAACGACCGGTACATCGGCGTCAAGGCGTCGATTGCGAAAACCGGCTTCCCCGCGGAGTCCACTTCGATGGCCCGGGAGACGCGCCTGCCGGCCAACAATCCCAGGTTGAAATGGTATCCGCCGTCCGGCAACTGGCAAGCCGAGCCGAGCGCAAAAGCGTATTCGCCGAGGTCCGCGTTGAGCACCTCGGTCGCCGTGAGGTTCACCTCGTCGATCAGCCACGCCTGCCCGCGGCTGTGAGCCGTGTTGTCGGCGTCGTACCGCATATTTCCGTTGTCGAACACCGTCAAGACGCCGCTGGGGCTGAAAGCGCCGTCGTGCTGGTGCGAAAACCACGGATACGGATCCTTTGAGATGAACCGGAAGTCGCCGTCCTTGCCCAGGCGCCAGATCACCTTTCCAGTGCCTTCACCGCGTTTGTAGTCGATCTTAATCAGCCAGTCCTGGTGCCGGGCCGAATACAACAGGTCACCGTCGGGGGTCTGCTGGACGGAGTTGCCGTGAAGCCAGTCGTTCGCGATAGGTGTCAGATGGAAGGGCGGGCATCCACCACCCACCGGCGTGCAGGTCTCGTTGAGCGTCGCCAGGCGCCGGACGTCCATGTGGTCGAACGAATCCCAGGCCCAGACGACATCCAGATCGTCGTTGAGCACGATGATGTCGTCGCCGATCACGTTTACCTCGCCCGCACCCTGCACATCGGTCAGGATCCGCTCCGTGCTGGCCAGCACCAGAATCTTGCCGTCGGGCAGGCGGCGCGCCTCGTGGTGGAACGCCGTGATCGGCTGCATGCCCCGGGCCTCCAATTGTTCGCTCACCCG
>JADZCI010000201.1 GCA_020851655.1 Bryobacterales bacterium | reverse complement strand
GTGCTCGGCGTTCCGGTCAACCAGCACGATGCGGTGTTCATGCGGCAGTTTGCGCCGCAATTGGTTGGCGGCGACAATCCCGCCGACGCCACCCCCGGCAATGACAACAGTCTTACTTTTTCCTGGTTGCATGAAAACTTCCTGGGTTCATCTCGAGTCCTGCCCGGCGGCTACGGGAAGCCCTTGCGCGCGCCATTCCGGGATGCCGTCTTCAAGCCGCGCGGCCCGGAACTGCTTCGCCCTCAGAAGGCGCACGGCTTCGAGAGCCAGCACGCAGTAAGGACCGCGGCAGTAGGCGACAATTTCTTTGCCGCGCGGCAATGTGGCGAGGCGCGCGTTCAAGTGTTTCAGCGGGACCGAAACAGCGCCCGGGATATGCGCGGCCCGGTACTCCTCCTCCGGGCGCACATCGAGCAGGATGACGTCGCCTTTGCGGACGCGGCTCAACAGCGCGCGCTTCTCGACGGGCTCCAGTGAGTGCGGCGCGTCGCGGAACTGCCGCAGGATCGACTCGACCTCGGCGAGTCGCTGTTCGCCCAGCGACCGGAGGGCCTGGAAGAACGAGCAGACGGAGTCATCCGGCAGGCGATAAGTGACAAAGAGTCCGGTCTTCTCGGTTTCCACCAGGCGGGCGGCATACAGCACACGCAGGTGTTGCGAGGCGTTTGCGAAACTCAGGCCTGTTTCGTTCGACAGGCTTTCGACGGTGCGCGGCCCCTGGCACAGCAGGTCGAGCAATTGCAGCCGCGCCGGGCTGGCGGCCGCTTTGCCCAAACGGGCCAGTTGCTGATAAAGATCTTTTGTCAATGAGGCGCTCCCATATGTTGCCGGGTCTCATACATGACGCTCGCGACAACCACACCGGACAGGAAGGTCAGGCCGCCGATGGCGCCGATAGCCCAGCGCACGCCGAGCGCGTCGGCAAGGCTGCCGGCCAGCAACGCCCCGACCGCGTATCCGCCGTCGCGCCAAAGGCGGTACACGCCGACCGCCGAGGCTCTCCAGCTTGGGTGCGCCACGTCGCCGACCGCGGCCAGCAGCGCGGGATAGACCATCGCCGTTCCGGCGCCAAGAAGCACCGCGGCGAGCGCCCACGGCCCGAAACCCGTTGCGAGCACAAGCAGTGCGATGCCGGCCCCCTGCACCATCATGCCGGAGGCGATCATCCATTTTCTTCCCGTGCGGTCCGAAAGCCCGCCTGTAATCAATTGCAGGCCTCCCCAGACCGCCGGATAGAGCGCTGAAAGAAAACCAATGCGTTCGAGCGGCAGGCCCTGGGAAGCGAAGTAGAGCGGCAGCAGCCCCCAGGCCATGCCGTCGTTCAGATTGTTGACCATCCCAGCCTGGCTCACCGCGAAGAGCGCCCGGTCCTTCCAACTGGTCAGCAGCAGAACCTCGGTGAAGCTGCGCTTGGGGCCCAGCGGTGTTTGCCCCGCCTCAACGCGCGCATGATGGAGGGATTCCCGCACAAAGACGGCGGACAGAAGCAGCCCGGCAACGGCCATGATTTCGCCCATCCAGAACAGCGTGGCGCGGAGGCCCAGTGAACCCGCCAGGTACCCGGAGCCGAAGGCCGCCGCCGAGACCGCCAGATAACCGGAGGCCTCGTTCAGCCCCATCGCCAGGCCGCGGCGCTCCGGCCCGGCGAGATCGATCTTCATGATGACGGTTGTGGACCAGCACAGTCCCTGGTTGATGCCCAGCAGGACATTGGCTACGGCCACCCAGCCCCAGGACGGCGCCAGCAGAATGATGACGGGCACGGGGAGAGCAAAGAGCCAGCCGGCCATGAGTACCTTCTTCCGGCCCCAATGTTCGGAGATGCGGCCGGCGAACAGATTGGCGGCGGCCTTCACCAGCCCGAAGCTCACGATGAAGGAAAGGATCGCCGCCCGTGACGCCAGTCCGAAGTCGCGTTCGGCCAGCAGCGGCAACAGCACGCGCTCGATGCCGACCGTGGCGCCGACAAAGCCATTCACCACCACCAGTAACGTGAACTGTTCCCAGTTGGCGCCAAGGCCCAGGCGCACCGCGCCAGCGCCGCTTTGTCCCGCTGGAGCGGGGCTAGGAGACGGCACAGCGGTTGGCCCCGGCTTCGAGTTCGGTTACATCGCCTTCCGGCATGGCGCCGGCCTCATTCAGTTCCACGATGCGGAGATAATTCGGCGGTGTAGGCGGAATCCGGTCGAGAACGGCGGCGAGGAAACCTTCCTCGCTCTCAAGCCAGGCGGCAATTCGGGAGGAAATCCGGTCCAGATGCTCCGCCACCGGTTTCCCGTCAAACGCCGGCGGTTCGGAAGCGTGCCCGGGAAAGATCAGCGTAGCGGCGGGCAGTTCCAGGAGCCGCCGCAGCGACCGGTACAGAATGCGCCCTCGCTCGCGCGCCTCATCCGGAGATGCCTTCAGATCGGGCCGCCCGACACCCGTGACAAACAGCGTGTCGCCGGTGAACAATGCCTGGCCGTCCAGGCCGTAGCAGGAGCTTTCCATCGTGTGGCCGGGTGTGGAGAACACCGTGAGCCGGGAGTGTCCGAATTGAATGGTCTGGCCGTCCGCCAACGCGGAGAATGGGAAGGCGGTGCGGTCTTGCGCGGGGAGCGCGAGGACCGCCCCGGCGACCTGCGCCAGAGCCCTCGACCGCGAAAGATGGTCGGCGTGCACGTGCGTATCGAGAACATGGCGAATGGTCCACCCGCGCTCTTGGGCTAGGCGCAAGTAAACCGCCGCGTCCACGGAGGCGTCGATGACGGCGGCCTCAGAGGCCGAACCCACGATGTAGGAAAGGCAGCCCTTGCCCGTCCGGCGCACCTGCAAGACGGTGGCGCCTGGCAGTTGGACCTCCGCCACGTTCCAGGCGAGGCTCCACGCCTTCATCCCGCCGGCCAGCGAAAATACCTCGATGCCACGCCGATTGATCTGTTCGGCGGCGACCTGGCTGACCTTGCCCGCATTGCAAACGGTCACAACGGGGCGGTCACCCGGCAGTTCGAGGCCCTTCAGGGCATCCGGGTCACCGGCTTTGAGCGCGTCATAGGCGTTGAAGTGGAGGCTTCCCGGAACAAACCACTGGGCGTGGTCTTCCGGGGTGCGAATATCCAGGACCGTTACCGGGCGCCGCGCGGCAAGCCACTCGCGCAGCGTCTCCACATCGATCTTCTGGCTTCGCATGGGCAAGGTGAGAAATCGCCATACAAGTATTCAATAGATTAGTTGAATATGTCAAGCCACGGATCGCGCGCCGGCCGCGTGTGGCAAGGGTACGTTTCCGGGTGTCGAGGTAGCATGAATAGAAGCTGGAGTGTTTTCACTCGTGGTCAGGTCGGAGGACAGGTGTCGTGAGGTTCCACAATCCGGATTCAAGGACCGTCTCCAGGCGGGAGGTGGACCATCTGTTCAGCCTCACATACGAGGAACTGCGACGGCTGGCCAACGCGGTGCGCCGGGACGACCCTTGCGCCACCCTTAGCCCGACTGCGCTGGTTCACGAAGCCTGGATGAAGATGGCCCGGAGCACGGAACTCACCGGACTGACACAGCTCGAGTTCAAGCGAATTGCCGCGCGCGCAATGCGGCAGTTGCTGGTTGAAGCCGCCCGGAAGCGCCAGGCGAGAAAGAGGGGCGGAGGGGCGGTTCTGGTCACCCTGGAAGAGTCGTCGCAGCAGGCGGTGGCGCGCGAGGAACAACTCATCGCGCTCGATACGGCGTTGGACGACCTGGCGCGGGCGAATCCGCGGCAGGCGCTGATGATTGAGGTTCGTTTCTTCGGCGGGTTGGAGGTGCTGGAGGCCGCCGAGTTGCTGGGCGTGTCGGAGAGCACCGTCCACCGGGAATGGAGGTTCGCCCGCGCGTGGCTGTCGCGGGAATTGCGCCGCGCCGGATGATTGGGAGGTCTTAGGCTGGATGGACGCCGAACGTTGGGAACGGATTCAGACTTTGTTCCACCAGGCCGAAGCACTGCCGGCGGGCGAACGCCGCGTGTTTCTGGAAACAGCCGCCGGCGGCGCGGCGGATATCGTCGAAGACGTACTCTCGCTGCTGGATGAGTCCGGCGCCGGCGATTCGATTCTCAATGAAGACCTCGGCCAGCTTGCGCAGGGCTTGATTGAGGACTCCTCCGGTTTAACTTCGGCGCGCATCGGCCAGTACCGGATACTCGGCTTGATCGGCCAGGGCGGCATGGGTATGGTGTACCTGGCCGAGAGATCCGACCTCGGCAACCGGGTAGCGATCAAGGTTCTTCCGAACGCCTGGATGTCTCGCGCCCGGCGCGCGCGGTTCGCGGCCGAGACACGGACCCTGGCGCGCCTGAACCATCCGTCGATTGCGAGGCTATATGACGCCGGCGCATTGGACGATGGCACGCCGTGGTTTGCGATGGAGTACGTCCAGGGCGTGCCGCTCAACACATACTGTGAACAGCACAAGCTGCCGCTCAAGGAACGGCTGGCTCTTTTCCGCCCAGCGTGCGAAGCGGTTCAGTTCGCGCACAGCCAGGCGGTGTTGCACAGGGACCTGAAACCCTCCAACATACTGGTTCGCGAAGACGGCGGCGTCCGGTTGCTGGACTTTGGCATCGCCAAACAACTGGACCAATTCGACGAGGCGGAGGAGGCGACACGGACAGGTCTGCGGCTGGCGACGCCGGCCTATGCCGCGCCTGAACAACTGCGCGGTGAGCCGCCGGCCGTTCAAGGCGATGTGTACTCCCTCGGGGTGATTCTCTACGAACTGCTGACAGGCGAACGTCCATTTGAGAAGAGCGCGGAACAACTTGAGGCGGCGGTTGAGGCAGCCCGGCCTTCCACGCGCGGGCGCGGGAGAGTCTCCGCAAACCGGGCGGAATGGGCTGACCTGGATATTCTTTGTCTTGCGGCCCTGCATCCGGAACCGGGGCGCCGCTACCGGTCGGTTGAAGCGTTCATCCGGGACATCGATCACTTTCTCCAGACCGAGCCGCTCGAAGCGCGGCCCGATGATTACTGGTACCGGGCGCGCAAGTTTGCCGTCCGCCGGTGGAAAGCTCTTTCGGCCGCCGCCGCCTTGCTGCTGTTGTTCGGAGGCATGGCGGCGTATTTCACCTTCCGGCTCGCGCTGGCCCGCGATGCGGCGCGCGCGGAAGAAGCTCGCACCAGGCGCGTGCAGCAGTTCATGCTGCGGCTGTTTCAGGGTGACGACCCGAACTCGGGTCCCGCCGAAGGCCTCCGGGTGATCACGCTGGTGGACCGGAGCGCGCGCGAGGCCAGAGCGCTCCGTTCCGACCCCGCGGTTCAGGCGGACCTCTATCAGACGTTGGGCGCCGTCTACGAGCAGTTGGGCAAGTTTGACCGCGCCGATGAACTCATGCGGGAGGCGCTCCAGATTCGAAGAACCCTTCCCGTGCCCGACGACGCGCGGGTGACAGAAAGCCTGGTGGCGCTCGGAATGCTACGTAGCGGCCAGGGGCGCCTGGCCGAGGCCGAGACGTTCGTTCGTGAGGGGTTGACCCTCGCCAGCGAGAAACTGCCCGCGGCCGATCCGGCAGCGGCCAGAGCGACGTCGGCGCTCGGGCGTGTGCTGCTGGAGCGCGGGCAGTATGCCAGCGCGATTGAGATCCTGGAAAAGGCCTTGCGGGACCAGCCCCTGTTCGCTCAGCCAAGCCAGGAACAGGCCACGGTGCTCCTCGGAATAGCCGGTGCGCAATTCTATCTTTCGCATTACAAGGAGTCGGAAGAGATCAACCGTCGCGTGATCGGCCTGTACACAAGACTGTACGGGGACCGCCATCCCCAACTCGCCGACCCGTTGATCAATCTGGGTTCGATCGCCCAGGATACCGGGCGGTTTGCCGATGCGGAGCGCTACTACCGCCAAGCCTACGACATCTACAAAGAGTATTACGGCGCTTCTCACCCTGAAGTGGCGGCCAGCCTGCGTGGAATCGGGCGGGCGCTGGTCTCGCAGAAGCGCTATGACGAAGCGGAACGAATGCTGCGACAGGTGCTCGCCGTTCGGGAAGAGTCTTATGGTCCGGACCATCCCTACATCGCCTCTACGCTTTCCGACCTGGGAAACGTGGCGGTGCAGCGCGGAAATCTCGATAGCGCGGAAAAACAGTACAGCCGGATGGCCGCGATTTACCGCAAGCTGTACGGCGACTGTCATCAGTTTGTCGGCGTTGCCGAGAGCAACATCGCCTCGGTCTATCTGAGAAGGAAAGACTATGCCCACGCCGAGAGATTGTTCCGCCAGGTCTCGGCGTGCTATGTGCGGATCCTGCCCGCCGACCACCCGAACGCCGCGCTCACGCGCGCGAAACTGGGCCGCACACTCCTGCGCGAGGGCCGCTACCAGGAAGCGCAACAGGAATCGGCCGCGGCGCTGAAGATCCTGGAAACGAAGATGGATCCGGCCGCGCCGGACCTTGCCCAGATCCGCAAGGACCTCTCCGAGATTGCCACCGCCCTCAAAAGGAATGCCGGCGGGAGCGCGCCAAAGCGATAACCCTACCGGAAAATTTCCCGTAATTTGCATCCGTCCTGACAGTTTTGGTCCCGTCTCCGCGCATAGCGGAGTGGACAACACCGGAATCTGACAGGGAGGATGAAATGCCGCATTCGCAACGCGCGTCGGCGGGCCGGATGGCCTGCGCAGTTGTACTCTTGGCTGGCTTGACCGTGATCTCGCCCGTGGCTCTGGGCCAGGGGGGCCTGGACAACGGCCAGAATCACACCGGCGCCATTGCCGCGGCGGGCCAGACCGTCACATGGACCTTTGCGGCGAATGCCGGGGATGCGATTTCGCTCGCTATCGGAGAGGTGACCGACACAGGCTCGTTCTGGCCGTGGATTCGTCTGCTGAGACCGGATGGGACGCAGATTGGTTCGGGCTATGGCGCACTCACCGGACACATCGATATCGCAGCGGCGCCGCTGACGGGCGTCTACAGCGTGTTGGTGGCCAGCGGGGACTCGGGGCGCATCGGAACCGGAAGTTATCGCCTGACGCTTGCCAAGACACCGGGCGCATTTGTCGTGCCGGCGGGAGATGAAGGCGGCGCGATGACCAATGGCGAGAATCACGCCGGCGCCATCCACCTTGGGGATCTGGACATGTGGACGTTCCAGGCCAACGCCGGCGATGCGATTACTCTCAGCATCGGCGAAGTGACCGATAGCGGCTCATTTTGGCCCTGGATCCGGCTGCGAAGCCCAACGGGCGCGCAGATTGGGAGCGGTTATGGAGCGTTGACCGGTCATATAGACGTTGCGGCCGCGCCGTTGACGGGAACGTATACCTTGGTGGTCGCCAGCGCAGACTCGGGGAGCAATGGCACGGGGACCTATCGCCTCACTTTGGCCAAGACCCCCGGAAACTTTGTGGTGCCTTCGGGCGACGAAGGCGGCGCGATGACCAACGGCGCCAATCACACTGGCGCGATCCACCTGGGGGATCTGGACCAATGGACATTTCAGGCCAACGCGGGCGATGCGATTTCGGTGAGCATCGGCGAGACCGCCGACAACGGTTCGTTTTGGCCGTGGATCCGGCTGCGAGCACCCAACGGTGCGCAGTTGGGGTCCGGCTACGGCGCGCTCAGCGGTCATATCAACGTGGCGGCGGCGCCTCAGACGGGGACCTATACCGTGGTGGTCACCAGCGCAGACTCGGGGAGCAACGGCACGGGGGCTTATCGCCTGAATATGGCCAAGTCGCCCGGGACCTTTGTGGTGCCGTCAGGAGACGAGGGCGGCACAATGACCAACGGCGCCAATCACACTGGTGCGATTCAACTGGCGGACCTGGACCAGTGGTCGTTTCAAGCCAATGCGGGCGACGCGATTTCCGTGAGCGTTGGCGAGACCACCGATACCGGCTCGTTTTGGCCATGGATCCGGCTGCGAGCGCCCAACGGAGCGCAGTTGGGGTCCGGTTACGGCGCGCTCAGCGGTCATATCAACGTGGCGTCGGCGCCTCAAACTGGAACTTATACCGTGGTTGTCGCCAGCGCGGATTCGGGCAGCAACGGGACAGGTACTTACCATCTGACACTGGCCAAGACTCCCGGCGCCTTCGTCGTGCCGTCCGGAGACCAGGGAGGTCCCCTGACCGTTGGCCCCAACAACCCCGGCGCCATCTTTCTGGCGGACCTCGACCAGTGGACGCTCCAAGCCCGGGCGGGCGACACCATCGATCTGAGCATCAGCGAGACTGCCGACGCGGGCTCATTCTGGCCCTGGATTCGCCTTCGCGGTCCAACCGGAATTCAATACGGGTCCGCCTATGGCGCTTCGAGCGCTCAAATACATATTGCCTCCGCGGCGCTGACTGGCACATATACCGTGGTGGTGGCCAGCGCCGACAGCGGCAGCAACGGCGCCGGCAGCTACCTCTTAACCAGTTCACACGCCGGGACCAGCGTGACTCCTCCGGCCAGCGACAAGAGCCTCGGCCCCGATTGCGTGGGCAACGTGGCTTGCGGGAATCCGATTAACATCACGTCCGGAAACAAGTATCAGGAGGTGACGGATTATGAGACCGCGGGCGCCAACAAGCTGCGGTTCACCCGATACTACAACAGCCTTTCCGACTTGAACGGATCTCCAAGCATCTTGGGAAAGGCGTGGCGCTCCACATTCGATCGGACTTTGTATTTCCTGTCGCCCACATCGCTCATCGCTGAACGCGAAACGGGACGGACGCTCACCTTCCATCTCAGCGCGGGGAAATGGACCCCCGACTCGGACGTGGACCTGAAGCTGACGCAAAGTGGTTCCGGAGCCGGTTCAACGTGGACGCTGACCGATAGTGGCGACACGGTCGAAACCTACCATGCCCTGACGGCGGACTCGGCCGTGTTGACCGCGATTCAGGCGCGCGGAGGTTACACACAGACCCTCACTCGCGATGCCAGCGGGGTTCTCCAAACGGTGACGGACTCCTTTGGGCGCTCGTTGCAGTTCGCCTACCAGGACGGGTTTCTGCGCACGCTCACGACACCCGACACGCTGAGTCTGACCTACGGCTACACGTCTCCCAACGGAGCGCCCGACCGGCTCACGTCTGTCGCCTACTCGACCGCGCCGGCGACGAGCCAGACGTATCTATACGAGAACACGAGTCTCCCTTATGCGTTAACCGGGATCACGGATGAAAACGGCGGGCGATTCGCAACCTGGACTTACGACGCGGCGGGGCGGGCGCGGCTCAGCCAGCACAACGCCGGCGCGGACCGCGTGCTCGCCGCCTACAACGCCAACGGAACCCGAACCGTTACCAATGCCCTTGGGCAGCAGGAGATATACACCTTCTCGATTCTGCAAGGCGTCCGGAAAGTCATCCGGATCAACCGCCTGGCGACACCAAAAACACCGGCGGCGGTCAGGACGTTCACCTACGACGCCAACGGCTACCTGTCGAGCGAAACCGATTGGAAGGGCCGCCAAACCACGTATGTCAACGACGCCAGGGGACTGCCGCTCACCATTACCGAGGCGGTGGGAACACCGGTGGAACGCGTCACCACGATCGCTTACGACCCGGCTTTCCACGTGCCAACGAGTATCGTTGAGCCAGGCGTCACGACCGAGTTCACTTATGACGGCGCCGGCAACCTTCTGACTCGAACCCTGACCGATACCACCACAACAACGATTCCGTATCCGACAAACGGCGCCAAGCGCGTATGGACGTATACGTGGGGCGCCAACGGCCTGCTGGCGTCGGTCCGGGGGCCGCGAACGGCGCTGAACCAGTTAAAGTCGTTCACCTACGACGGAAGCGGAACCCTGATCCAGACCACAGACGCGCTGGGCCACCAGATCCGCGTCACGCAACACACCGGCGGCGGACTGCCGCTCACGATTGTCGACGCGAACGGTCTGACTACGGAACTCACCTACGATGACCGGCTCCGTCTCAAGACCAGCACCATTACGCTGGCTGGGGGCCCACGCACCACAACCTATGACTACGATGCCGTGGGAAACCTCACCAAGGTTATCCTTCCCGATGGTTCCTTCCTTTCCGGAACGTACGATCTGGCGCACAGGCTGACGACGGTCAGGGACCGGCTGAACCAAACGGTTTCCTATTCGCTCGACCTGAGCGGCAACCGGACGCAGACCGTCTTCAGAAACTCCTCCAGCGTCGTGACACGCACGAAGTCTGCCGAGTACGACGCTCTCGG
>JADZCI010000200.1 GCA_020851655.1 Bryobacterales bacterium | reverse complement strand
CCGCGCCGTTGTAGCCGCCGGCGAGCGTGTTGGCGTTGCCGGTGAAACTGCCGCTGAACGTGAATCGTCCCCGCGCAAACTCGTTGCCCACTTGCAGGAACTGGTTATAGCGGTACTCTCCGCCAAAGCGGAAGGAGTGCTTGCCCGTGATCCACGAGAAGTTGTCCACAAACTGGTACACCTTGTTGTCGATCGAAAACGGCCCGTTGGCGTCGTTTCCAAACCGGTTCAGCGTGCTGCCGGCGAGGTTGATGTCGGGAATGCCAAACGAGTTCGGATCGGTCACCTTGATGGGCGTGTTCAACTTCTCGTTGACGTTGAGGACGCCGGCCAGTTCCTGGCTGATGTTGTTGAACAGCGAGCTGTAGCCGAAACGGAACTCATTCACCTTGGACGGGGAAACCACCCGCGTGTTGGAAAGCACCCACTGGCTGGCGCGCGTGTAGAGTTCGGTGCCGTTCAGTTGAACGCCGGGACTGACGGTCAGCTCGTCGGTCCATGAATACCGGCCGAACCACTGGGAATTCGAACTTTCGTTCCAGTCCATGCGCCCGGTGAATTGATCCTTATCCACTGGTGTCTTGGCCACGTACTCGTAATTGCGATTTGGCAACCCCGTCTGCGCCAGGTTGGGCAGCGGCGCGAAGCTGTCGACCAGATATTTCGAACTCGCGCTGATTCGCGCCGCCGGGATCTGGTTGCCGGGGAATGGCGACGAGGTTATGGTTCCCGTCGAAGTGCGAACGCGCGTGGAGGGGTCTTGCAAGGCCCCTGAGAAGGCGGAGAAATCGCCGCCCCTCATGGCGGGAGTCATGGTGGTGAAGAAACTCGGCACCGAGCGCCGCGACTTGAATCCCTCGAAATTCGCCATGAAGAACAGGCGGTTTTTGCCGTCCAGAAGCTTGGGGATTTGGATGGGGCCAGACAGTGTTCCGCCATATTGGTTCTGCCGGTACGGCGCCTTCAACGGCGCGGTCTGATTCGGGCTTTCCGGATCTTTGAAAAAATATGGCCGGGCGTCCAGCTTGTCGTTTCGCAGAAACTCGAACAGCGCGGCGTGATACTGGTTGCTGCCACCCTTGGTCGACACGTTGATCTGCCCCGCGCCGCGGCCGAATTCCGCCGGATAGATGCCGGTCTGAACCTTGAATTCCTGGAGCGCCTCGACCGACGGAAGAACAATGTACAGGTTGAAATTGATATCTGTATTGGTGATCCCGTCCAGCGTGTAGTTGCTCCAGGCGGACCGCGCGCCCGCCACCGAGATGGTCAGTTGCGAACGCGTTCCGCCCTGGCGGCCCGCGGCTTGCGCCGCCTGGTTGAATCCGCTCGTCACATTGGGACTGAGCGAGACAAGACTGAAGAAATTCCGGCCGTTGAGCGGCAGTTCCGTGATGCGCTTTTGTTCGACAATCGTGCCGACGGTGGCGTCTTCGGTCGCCAGCAACTGCGTGGCGCCGCTGACCTCCACAATCTCGGTGACCTGGCCCACGGACAGGTCGAAGTCCACGCGAGCCGTCTGCTGGACCTGTAGTTCGATGTTCGGCCTCGTCGCGACCTTGAACCCGGATTTCTCGGCCTTGACTTCATACGGTCCGGGCACCAGGGCGGGGACGGTATAGATTCCTTCGCTATTGGTTGCCGTCTCGCGGATACCGTTGGTGGCGGTATTCCGCACGGTGACCACCGCGCCGGCGACGGAGGCGCCCGAGGCGTCTTTGACCTCGCCGGTGATCGTGCCCAGCGTCTGTGCCGAAACGCTAAGCGAACCCAACATCGCGATGACGAGGCAGATACGGCTTGCCGACCATGTATGCATTCAGATGTTCTCCTGGCCCTGAAGTTTTTTGGGCAATCGGGCGTCATTATATGTCAAAAGATAGGGCCGCATGGCAAACGCCTGCCCGTTTTCGGCCGGTGCGGACACACTCCCGATAACGGGTACGGTTCTTGCGCCGTCAATCTCGCTGACTGTGCGAGACTGTTAGGTTCTTAACTGCCTATGACCGTCGCGACCCCGGCTCCGGCACGAGAGTCGAGCACCGAGCACGAGTTGACGCCGCTTTATCACGTCGTCCTGCTCGACGACGACGATCATACTTACGACTATGTGATCGAGATGCTGCAACGGCTGTTTCTCAAGACGCTCGAGGAGGCGTACAATCACGCGGTCGAAGTGGATTCCACCGGGCGGACCATTGTTATGACGTGCGACAAGCCGGCCGCGGAGTTCGCGCGGGACCAAGTGCAAAATTACGGACCAGACTGGCGCATGCCCAAGTGCAAAGGTTCCATGTCGGCGATTATCGAACCCGCGGCCGGGACCGCCTAACCGCGCTGCGCGCGCAGTCCCGCAAGGACAGCCTGACCCAGACACAAGCCGCCGTCATTGGCGGGAACACGCTGATGGGTGAACACCTCAACCCCCTGCTCCTCCAGCCGTCCGGTGATGCGGTCCGTGAGAACGAGGTTCTGGAAACAACCTCCGCTCAGCACCACCTGCTCAATCCCGGTCTGGGCTACGACCGCCGAGATCCAGTCAATAAGCCAGTTGAGGAAGCGACTGGCTTTCTCGGCGGGAGGGCCCTCGTCATCGGCCAATGCCTGAATCATAGTGCGCGGGTCGGCGGCGCCATCGGTCATGACCAGCGGGTAGGATCCGGCCGCACCGGCGGCCGCCAGGGCTTCGAGACGGAGCCCGGATTCACCCTCGAAGCGGTTTTCCTGGCAGATGTCCAGGATCGAGGCAACCGCATCGAACAGCCTGCCCATGCTGGTCGTCTCGATGCAATTGATGCGCTGCGCCAGCACCTTCTGTAGTTTCACGGCGCGTCCGAGCGACCACAGCAGCGACTCGGCGTTCCGCCAGCATTGCCGCGCGGCGATATCGCCGCCGGGTAGCAGAAACGGGCGCAGGTGTGAGACGCGCGTCATGTGTGGGCCATCGCACAAGAAGATTTCGCTGCCCCAAATCGCGCCATCGTGTCCCAACCCGGCGCCGTCCCACGCGGCGCCCAGGTAGGCGCCTCGGACCTCGTTCTCGGCGGCGCAGGCGGCTACGTGGGCCTCGTGGTGTTGAACCTTGGCCACGGGCGCGCCCTGGCGCAGCGCCCAGCGCGTCGAATAGTAGTCGGGGTGCGCGTCGCAGGCGATCAGTTCGGGCGTGAAGCGGTACAGCCTGCAAAGCCTCTCCACGGTCTGTTCGAAGGCGCGCCGGGTTTCCAGAGTGTCCAGGTCGCCGATGTGCTGGCTGACGATCGCTTGCCGCCCGATGGTGAGCGCCACAGTGTTCTTGAGATGTCCGCCCACGGCCAGCACGCGCGGCAGGTCCATACCCAGGCGCACGGGCATGGGAGCGTAGCCGCGCGCCCGCCGCAGCAACGACGTCCGGTTCCGCGAGACGCGGGCCACGGAGTCATCGCATGGCGCCGCGATCGGGCGGTTGTGCGTAAGAAAGACATCCGCAATCGCGCCAAGACGCTCGCGCGCCTCGCCGTTTTCAACGGCGATCGGCTCATCACTCAGGTTGCCGCTGGTCGCCACAACCGGGTTGCCAAAGGCTTGCATCAGGAGGTGGTGCAGCGGTGAATATGGCAGCATGGCGCCGAGATACGGAGATGTATCATCCAGCAGTTTGCGGCGCGGGCGCAGTAATACGATTGGAGCGGCTGGGGAAGTGAGCAACCTCTCCTCGGCAACACTTAAGTGAGCCCAGCACCGCAGCGCTTCGAGCGACGGCATCATCACGGCGAACGGTTTGGCCTCGCGGCGCTTACGCTCACGCAGGCGCGCGACGGCGGCGGCGTTCCGCGCGTCGGCAAGCAACTGGAAGCCACCGATTCCTTTGAGCGCGACGATGAGACCCGACGAAAGCGCCGATGCGGCCTCCTCAATCGTTGAGTCCAGGCTGGGACCGCACGCCGGACACGCAACCGGCTGCGCGTGGAACCGCCGGTCGGCAGGATCCTCGTACTCGCGCCGGCAGGACTCGCACAGCGGGAACTCCGCCATGGTCGTGTTGGCACGGTCGTAAGGAATGTCGCGAACAATCGTAAACCGCGGACCGCAGCGTGTGCAGTTCGTGAAGGGGTAGCGGTAGCGGCGCTGCGACGGGTCGCCGATCTCCTGAAGGCAAAGTCCGCACGTCGCCAGGTCCGGCAGGACAGCCGCGGTCTTGGCTTCCGAATTGTCGCTGTCCCTGATGTGGAACGAGCCGTAGCCCGCTGCCGCAAGCCACGCTGTCTCGCGCGTGAGGATCAGCGCGGCGTCCGGATGGCCTTTCTCCAGGCGCTCCAGGAAGGCTTCAAGACGGTCCGGTTCTCCTTCGGCTTCAATCCACAGTCCGGTGGCGGCGTTCATCACCCAGCCGCGCAGATCCAACTCGCGTGCCAGGTTGTAGACGAAGGGACGAAATCCGACGCCTTGAACAGCGCCCCCGTAGTGAACACGCACTCGCTGAAATTCCGCCATCGCCGGACTGACTCAAGGTTATCTCGCGCGCGCCCTATGCTACTGTCACGTCAATGAGCCCACATTCGCTCTCGAGGAGGGACATGCTGATGACTGCTGCCGCGACACCGCTCTCCGCCGCGCCGGTCCCGCCCGGCATCTGCTACCTGAGCGCCACCGAAATGGCGCGCCTCATCCGCGACCGCAAGTTGTCGGCGCGTGAAGCGCTCGAAGCCCACCTGAAGCAGATCGAGCGGGTCAACCCCAAGGTAAACGCCATTGTGACACTGGTTCCGGAAATGGCGCGGGAGGCCGCCCGGAAAGCGGACGACTTGCAGGCGCGTGGCGCGGCGCTCGGCCGGCTTCACGGACTGCCGGCCGCGCACAAGGATCTGGTCGAGACCAAAGGGATTCGGACCACGTTCGGTTCACCGCGATTCAAAGATCACATCCCCGCCTCCGATGACCTGATCGTACAGAGGATTCGCGCCGCCGGGGCGATCACCCTGGGCAAGACCAACACGCCGGAGTTTGGAGCCGGCTCCCAGACTTTCAACACGGTGTTCGGCGCGACGCGTAATCCGTATGATCTGACGAAGACCTGTGGCGGCTCGAGCGGCGGCGCGGCGGTCGCGCTGGCCTGCGGAATGATCCCGATCGCCGATGGCAGCGATATGGGCGGATCGCTGCGGAATCCCGCCGCCTGGTGCAACGTTACCGGGTTTCGCGTTTCCCCCGGGCGCGTGCCCAACCCGATGGCCATGTTTGCCTGGTCGGCGCTGAGCACCGCCGGCCCGATGGCGCGCACCGTTGCCGATGTTGCGCTGCTTCTGAGCGCGATGGCCGGCCCTGATTTGCGCGCGCCCCTATCGCTGCCCGAGGAGGGCGCGGCGTTTTCCCGCCCGCTCGACCGGTCCTTTCGCGAGGTGCGCGTCGCCTGGTTCAAAGACCTCGGTGGCCTGCCGTTTGACCCGCGCGTGCGTGTCGTGGTCGAGGCGCAGCGCAAGGTCTTCGAAGACCTGGGCTGCATCGTCGAGACGGCGGAACCGGACTTCAGCGGCGCCGACTACGCGTTCAAGACCCTTCGTGCCTGGGGTTCGGCGGCCACTCACGGCGAAGCGTTTCTTGCCAACCGGAAGGCCTACAAGGATACGCTCGCCAGTGAGATCGTGTCGGGCCTCAAGTTGACCGGAAGCGAAGTGGCGCGCGCCGTAACGCTGCACGGGCAAGTCTGGCGCCGCTTTCAAGCGTTCATGGAGCGTTACGAGTACTTTGTGCTGCCCACCACGCAAGCGCCGCCGTTCGACATCAACCAGGAGTTTCTGCACGAAATCGGCGGCGTCAAGTTGGACAGCTACATCGATTGGATGAAGGCTTGCTGGTATCTGTCCGTCACAGGCAATCCGTCCATTTCGGCGCCGGCGGGATTCACTTCCGAAGGACTTCCCGTGGGTCTGCAGATCGTGGGACGGAATCACGCCGACTTCAGCGTCCTCCAACTGGCGCACGCCTTCGAGCAGGCTACGAATCACGTCCGGCGGCGTCCCCCGGTTGTTTAGCGAGCAACCGTTCGGCGTCGCTGATGACTTGCTCGACCACCACCGGCAGGGCTGTTTGGACGGATTCAGTCAGAGGCGCGCCGGGCTCGAAGCTTGCGGCCTCGACGCCGATCACGATCACGGCTGGCGGAAGGTTGCCGAGAATGCGTCCCAGTGCAAGTGCCTCGCGGACTCCCAGTCCGTGCGTTGAGCCTGGCGTGGAGGCGAACTCCGGCAACCGGTCCCAGCGGTGCACCGTACCGGGTTGGGCGCCGGTCACCACCGCATCGACGATGATGACCCAGGGCGCGCCGGTCCAAGCATCGAGCAGAGCCGTCGCGTGGCCGTCAACCAGCGTGACGGGAATCCGGCGCGCTTGAAGGTAGTGCGCTGCAGCCGGACCGGCGCCGTCATCGCCGCGGTCCGGGTTGCCGCAGCAAAGAATCATTCCCGCTCCAGCTTGAGCTTCAGGAAATGGGTCGCGCAAGAGATACAAGGATCGTAATTGCGGATGGCCTGCTCGCAGAGCCACGTCATGCGTTCCAGCGGTTCGCCGATGACGGTGGGGACAAATTGCCACAAGTCGTCCTCAATCCGCTTCTGGTTTTGCGACGTCGGCGGCACGATCCTGGCGGAGAGCACGAGTCCCGCCGCATCGAGGATGTACCGGTGGTACAGGAGTCCGCGCGGAGCTTCAGTCGCAGCCTGCCCGGTAGAAGCTTTCGGTTCGGCGCGGATGTATGGCGCCTTCGGCGGCTCATACTCGTCCAGGATCCGCAACGCCTCATGACAGGCAAAGACGAGTTCGACCGCGCGAACCACGATGCTCTTGAAGGGGTTCAGGACCGGCGGCGTCAGCCCAGCCTCGATAGCCGCCTGGCGGGCGATGTCTGGCAGCCGGTCAAAGTTGAGGTTGAACCGCGCAACCGGACCGGCCAAATAGGACCCGCGTTCCCGCAGAACGCTGTGGAGGGCGTTGGAGTGCTTGACCTGCTGCTCGAGGAAATGGTCTTCGTATTCCGTCACGTCGATGTCAAGGCCCTTGCTTGAAACGATGCGTCCTTCGTTGAGCGGGTACTCGCCGGGGTGCCGCAAGGATACCGATTCATAGTCTTGGGAGAAATCGGGGAAGGAAAACGAGGCCACCAGTTTCACAGACGCCAGGGCCGCTTCGAGCGCCCACTGCAGGTCGTCGCGGAGACCGGCCAGTTCCCGGCGCGACGGCATACGGTGGAAACCGCCCACCCGGGCGGAGACAGGATGGATCTCGCGCCCGCCGATTCTGCGCACGAGTTCGTTGCCGGTCTTCTTGAGACGCAGCGCGGTGGTGACCTCAGGCTTGTGATCGGCCGCCATTTCGATGACGTCCTGGTATCCGAGAAAGTCGGGCGCATGCAGCAGGTAGACATGCAGCGCATGGCTCTCGATCCACTCGCCGCAGTAGAACAACCTGCGCAGCAGGCGTACCGCCGGGTCGATGGTCAACCCCAGCGCGTGTTCGACGGCGTGAACGGCGCTCATCTGGTATGCGACGGGACAAATACCGCAGATTCTCGCGGTGATGTCGGCCACATCGTCGAAATGGCGTCCTCGCAGAAAGGCCTCGAACAGTCGCGGGGGCTCGTAGATCCGGAGCTTCACATCCTGGACGCGGTCTCCTTTGATCTTGACGAAGAGCGCTCCTTCGCCTTCCACCCGCGCCAGGCAGTCGACTTTGATCGTG
>JADZCI010000199.1 GCA_020851655.1 Bryobacterales bacterium | reverse complement strand
TTGTAGTCGAGCAGTTCGGCGGCCAGGGACTCGGCGAAACGCACCAAGGCCGCTTTGGCCGACGCATAGGCCGTGAAGTTGGCTCTGGGGGCATCGGCGCCGTCGCCGGCGAGCAGGATGATCTTTCCTTCGCGGCGGTCCATCATTTGCGGGAGTACGGCGTGGGTGGCATGAACGGCGCCTCCCACGTTGGCTCCAAATGCCTCAAGCCAGATCTTTGGATCAATCGATGAGAACGGCCCGAGAGGACCCAAGACGCCGGCGGCGCACACCAGGACGTGGACTCCTCCGAAGTAGACATTCATCTTGTCTACGGCCGCGGCCATTTGTTCGTAGTCGGTGACGTCGGCGCGCAGGCGAAGCGAGGAACCTCCGGCATGCTCGATTTCGAGGTTAGCCAAGTCGAGCTCGGGTTTGCTGCGGGCCAGCAGACCCACGCGGGCTCCGGCGGCGGCGAACCCGAGGGCGAGGCGCTTGCCAATCCCGCGTCCCGCACCCGTTACCAGGATGTTCCTGTTCTTGAAGGCGATACCCAAGTCAGCCATTAACAAGATACACCTTGCCGCCCCACCAGGGGAACCCGGCCGCGCGGGCCACAGTCTTAGCGGTTTGCTTTCAGGTTGTACATCTGCACGTCGGCGCGGCGGACAGTCTCTTCCAGACTCTCCCCTTTGCGCCGTTCGGCCAGGCCAACCGATGCTCCCACCTCGAGGCGAAAGGGTTTGTCGGGATTGCCGACGCTGTACTTGCCGCACACCACGCCCTGGATCTGGCGTGAACGGAACATGACGTCCCGGAGCGGAGACGCCATCAACACCAGGAATTCGTCACCGCCCCAGCGGCACGCGAAATCGGCGGGGCGGAGTTGCCCGCGCAGCCTTCCGGCGAAACTCACCAGCACTTCGTCCCCTACGGGATGGCCGTGCGTGTCGTTGATCTGCTTGAACTTGTTCAGGTCAAACAGGATGATGCAGAAGGGCGCATCGATGGCGATCAACGCGCCGGCGCGGCGCTCCATTTCACGCCGGTTGCCGAGACCGGTCAACGGGTCGGTCGCCGCCAGACACTCGGCTGTCTCGAGCTTGGCCCGGTACTGATTGAGCTGCTGGTCAAGTGACGCCAATATGGACTCGTTCTCGCGGCGCGTTTCTTCCACCCACACCACCAGCCGTTTGACTTCGGAGGCAATCCGCCCCCGCACCGCGTGAATATCGTTCATCTGTGCGACGTCCGAGAGATCGGCCGCCAAGGTACCCAGGCGCTGCTCCTGGCGGCTGCCGCCTTCCCGCACCTGCTTCGAGGTTTGAGCCAGCAGGCTGAGCACTTCACGCAAGTCCATGCTGGCGGCCAAAGACGCCTTCATCCACTCGCCGCACTCGCGCACTTCCACCTCGTGCTGCGTGGCGGCGGTTTGAACGCCATCGAGGGTGGGGTCGTTCTTTATCGCCGCGGCTGTGGCGCGTAACTGGTTCTTATAATGGGCCGGCCGGTCGGGCCAGTGAGCCAGGATGTGATCTTCCGTGTTGACTAAGGCCGAGGCAAGACTGTCGAGCGTTGCCCGGGCGAACGTCTCTTGGCGGTCCACCGCATCCATCGATTCTTTGAGCGAGACAAGCTGCCGCGTCAACATATCCGTTTCTTCTCTCCTATCGGCGAACGGGATTAGGAGTTTAGGCCGGAGATTACGGTTATACTGTTAAACGGAGGGTGATGAGTAAAGAAGACTGTATTGAAGTAACCGGCACCGTAGTGGAAAAGTTTCCTAGTGGTCTGTTCAGCGTTCAGTTGGATGCCGACAAGACCGTGTTGGCGCACTTGGCGGGAAAACTGCGCCGGAACCGGATTCGAGTCCTGGCCGGAGACCGAGTGACGCTAGAGATGTCGCCGTACGACCTCACCAAAGGCCGTATTACCTATCGCCACAAGTAATCCCCCCGTCCTCGTCATCTTCGGCACACGGCCCGAAGCCATTAAACTCTGCCCCTTAGTCCGCGAATTCCAAGCCCACGGAACCGATGTCAGAGTCTGCATCACCGCGCAGCATCGCCACCTGCTGGACCAGGTGTTGCGCCATTTTCAAGTAACCGCGGATTTCGATCTCGACCTGATGCAGCCGGGGCAAAGCCTGGCTGGAATCACCGGCCGGATCTTGCTGGCGCTGGAGAAAGTGCTGGAGACGGTTCAGCCCGCGATCGTGCTAGTCCAGGGAGATACCACCACCACAATGGCCGGAGCGCTGGCGGCGTTCTACCGCCGGATACCGGTTGGCCACGTGGAGGCCGGACTGCGAACGGGCGATATGCGGCAGCCCTTCCCGGAAGAGATGAACCGGGTGTTTACCTCCCGGGTGGCCGGCCTGCATTTTGCGCCGACCCGGCGCGCGGCGGAGAACCTGCGGCGCGAGGGTGTGCCCGAAGCCGCCATCTCGGTCACCGGCAACACCGCTGTCGATGCGCTTCTGTATACCTGCAAGGAACTGGAAACAAAGCGCGCCCCCGGTTTCACCGCGGTCGAACTCGATCCCGGGCGGCCGCTGGTGCTGGTCACGGCTCACCGCCGCGAAAGCTTCGGGCCGGGTTTTGAGGGCATTTGCAAAGCCCTGCGCCGGATCGCTGAAGAAAGGGCGGTTCAAATCGTCTACCCCGTGCATCCCAACCCCAACGTTCGCGGGACGGTGATGCCGGCCCTCAATGGAGTTCGTGGCGTGTCCTTGATCGATCCGCAGGAGTATGTCCCCTTCGTCGATCTGCTGCGGCGGTCGAGCGTGATCCTGACTGATTCAGGGGGAATTCAGGAGGAGGCGCCTTCCCTAGGAAAGCCGGTGTTGGTGTTGCGCGACAAGACCGAACGGCAGGAAGCGATTGAAGCCGGGGTCGCGAAGCTGGTGGGGACCGATCCGGACAGGATCGCCAGCGCAACTTTCTTCGCCCTCGATTCCGCCATCAACCCCGGCGCGGTAACGCCTCTCGAAAATCCTTTCGGCGATGGCCGCGCCTGCGGCCGGATTCGCAGTCTAGTCAATTCATTCCTCAAGGTTTAATCCTTCGCCGATACGCCTCTGGCACAGCCGGTCAAACCTGTCTGGGCGCGTCCTTAATTTGGAAGGCCGCCCGTATAATGCGCGCAGGAGGACTTCCAGGGAATCTATGAGGTATAACACGGTGCCCATCCGGTCGCACCGCGGAGAACCCGAAGGCTTGGCGGAACGGCTCAACCGGGCCGTTGTCGGACAGGAGGAAGCAATTGACGCAATTGTTCCATTTGTCAGGCTCTTTGAGGCCAACCTTGCGCCGGAGGGGCGGCCCGTTGGGGTCTTCCTTCTACTAGGGCCGACGGGGACGGGGAAGACGCGGACCGTTGAGGCGCTCGCCGAAGCGGTTCACGGCAGTGAGAAGCAAGTCCTGCGAGTGGATTGCGGCGAGTTTCAGATGGAACACGAAGTCGCCAAGCTCATCGGCGCGCCACCAGGGTATCTGGGCCACCGCGAAACACAGCCGATGATCACCCAGCAGAAGCTCAATTCTGTGACCAGTGAGCGCAGCGGTTTGTCGATTGTTCTATTCGACGAAATCGAAAAGGCCGCCATCTCGTTGGGCCGGTTGCTGCTGGGAATCCTGGACAAGGCTCAGTTGAAACTGGGCGACAACACGACGGTTAATTTCGAGCGCAGCCTGATCTTCATGACCAGCAACCTGGGTGCGCGGGAAATGATGTCGGAAGTTTCCGACGGCTTCGGCTTTGCCGCGCTGGCGCCCCGCGACGAAACGGCCGTGGCGCGCAAACTGCAAGGCATCGGGGTTCAGGCGGTCAAGAAGCGCTTCTCTCCGGAATTCGTCAACCGGATCGACCGGACGCTTACCTACCGGCCTCTACAGCGCGAGGACTGCGAAAGGATCCTCGACCTGCAGCTTGACATTCTGCTCGATCACATACAGCGGCGGCTGACGTCCGGAGCGTTTGCCGTCGAACTCAAGCGCGCGGCGCGGGAGTTTTTGTTGGATCACGGCACCAGCGCCGAGTACGGCGCTCGCGAGTTAAAGCGGGCGATTCACCGGCACCTGGTTCAGCCGCTCGCCGAAATGGTGATTCGCAAGGAAGTCCCAGCCGGCGGCACCGTCAAGGTCGATTGTGTGGGGGGTGAGCTGGTTCCCAAAGTGACGGCAGCCGGTTCCGGTCTGCGACGCGTAATTTAGCCGCCGGCGGGCGCCCAGGCCAGTTCGCCGTAACCGATCTGGCCGTGGATGTTCTCCACCGGATGCGCCACGTCCCCGCCGCCGAACCACACCCGCACCTTTGCCGGCGTGACTTCGACGGTGGGGTCGCAAATCACTTGGGAGTTCCAGTCCGATTCACCTTGAATCACGAGAGGCAGGCGCTCCCAATGAACTCCGTCGCGCGACCGCGCCATTCCCAGGCGCCGCACTTCGTTACGGGAGCGTCCGGTAAAGATCATCCAGTAGGACCCGTGGCTCGCAAATACCGCGGGTTCGCCCAAGCCGTTCTCATCCATCGAGTCCGGTTCTCCTGGTTCGAGCACAGGACCGGAACGCAGTTTGGTCCACGACACTCCATCAGTGGAACTGGCCAGACCAAGCTGCTGCTGCCGGGCGCGATTTTCCCCCAGGTAATACAAGAACAGCCGCCCACCGGCGGGAAACACATAGGGATCCGCCAGCGCCCGCTCATCCCAGCTTCCCCTTGGTCCAAACTCCAGGACGGGATGAGGCAGGCGGGTCCAGGTCCTACCGTCCGCCGAACGCGCCAGGCCAATTCGCGGAGGATCCCCAGCCTGATAAAAATACAGCCAGCCGCCCTGCCAGTAGATCACGGCTCCATTGGCTCCGATATATGTCCCTTCCCAAGTGTGCGGATCGGGTGACAGGACCTCGCCCGCGCGCCGCCAGGCGAGTCCATCGGCCGACGTCGCCAGCCCGGTGCGCCACGTCTTGCCGTCATACCCCGAGTACAGGTTCCACAACAAACCGTTCCGGTTCCAAACCGATGGATTCAGAGTGTCGATGCTGTCCCAGGCGCCGGGCGCGCCTCGCGGCATGACCGGCGCCGGATGGGCAGTCCAGCGCCATGCGCCGGATTCGGCGGGCTCGTCAAGGGCCGGCAAACGAATCTCGCCGTAGCGTCCGCAACCGGCCAGCGAGAGGGCGGCTGCGAGGACGACCGCCGGGCGAAAGAGTGCAGCCTTCACTTCACGATGTACAGGTAAAGCGTGTGGCTGCGTCCTTCGCCGTCGTCTTCGATGTGCTCCTCTTTGACCGGTGTCCAGTCTTTGAACATGAAGTCGTGGGAAACGATGCGCGTCCCTTTCCGGAGTTGCTTTTCGAGCAATGGACGGATCTTGTCATTCGAGGACGGCAGCAGGTAAACGGTGAGCACGGTGGCCGAAGAATAGTCCTGCTTGGCAATGTCTCCGCGAATGATTCGCGCTTTCTTATCCAGGCCAAGGCTCTTGATTCGCTCCATGGACTGCTTGTACAGATCGGCGTCCATCTCGATTCCGGTGGCGTCGGCGCCGAACTTCTGCGCCGCCATGATCACCACCCGGCCATCGCCGCTGCCCAAGTCGAAGACCTTGTCCCCTGGTTTGACTTCCCCCAGTTTCAACATGCGCTCCACGACGGATTCCGGGGTGGGATAGTACGGAGCCAGCTTCTCGATATCGTTCTGCTGGCCAAGAAGGCTGAGCGCGGCAAGACCGGTAAGCCCGGCGAGGCGAAGAAACATGGGCGAAACTCCCTAACGGTCCAAATAGATTCGGACGCGATTGCTGGCACGGCCGGCCGACTCGATGACCAGTTCCGAGACTCCCCGGTTGACGAAATCCGGCAGCGCGATCTCCACCAAATAATACCCGATGTAGCCGGGCGCCAGGACCGCGCGCGAAACATTTACCGGAGCGCCATCCAGGAGAACCCGGACGGGAGCGACAACTCTTGGCGCGCCGTCCATCGGCGCGGGCAGGCCGGTGGGCCAATCGGGAGTAACACGGCCCAGACCGGTGGCCAGGATCTGGATGCGCGCGCCCCCGCGAGCGGGGTTCAACGCATCCACTTGAATTCCGCTGTCGCCATCGAGGATCATGGCGCTGCCTTCGCGGTCCACCAGGATCGCGGGTGACGACGCGCGAAGGGGCACGTCGAAGCGGAGCGGCTCGCTGCCGGAACCGAGCGTCAGTGCGACGCGATCGCCTTGCACGTCAAACGGCACTTGAATCTGTGATTCCGCCGGAGTCGCCGAGAGCACGGGCGCGCTCCACGCGCCGGCCGCCGCGGTCTTGACGTTGACTCCCAGAATGCTGACCAGGGCGCCGGGCGCGATCCCGCGAGTTCCGTAGTCGGCGGAGTGAACCACGGCGGGAGACCAGGCGCGATGAGGCGCCAGCGCGCCGAACACTCCAATGCCTTCCACGGCCACGTACAGTTGATTGGCGTCCGCATCGAGGCGCGCATCGAGGATGGCGCCGTCCGGCAGACCCTGGACCGGAAGCCAAGCCGGGGGGGGCACAGGGGCGCGGAGATCGGTTCGCGCATAGAAAAGCCCGGCGTCGGTGGCGGCGTAGATCACGCTCGAATTCACATCGGCGGTGATGCCGTTAATCCGGGCCGGGGGCAGGTTGGACGTGATGTCGTCCCAACTGTTGCCTCCGTTCACCGAGCGGAAGACCCGGTAAGACGTATCGACCAGCGAGGCCGTGGCCAGCGTCCGGGAGTCACTCGTACTTTGCCAGATCCGGACGATCCGGCCGGCGGGCTTGACCGTGAGCGAGTTGGCGAGCCGGCGTTCGCCGTCCAGGTAAAACGCCGCATCGCCGGCAGGCGTCCAACCCTGCTTTTGTCCCGGGTTCCAGGCCAGAACTTCGGAGCTTTGAGCCACCACCACTTGGAGTCCTTGTCCGCCCGCGGGCGCCGAGACGATCCTCACGCCGGGAAAGTTCGGCAAGCCTTCATTGACGCCATGCCAGGACAGACCGCCGTCATGCGACATCCAGACGCCAGCCCACGTGGCTGCGGCGATTTCCTTTTCATTGCGCGGCGAGACGGCCAAGTCCAAGACGGTTCCACCCAGGAGAGACTGGCCCTTCCAAGAAGTCAGATTGTTCCAGGTCTGGCCCTCGTTGTCGGAGCGCCAGGCGTCGCCGCCAAAAGCATACACGGTCGCGCTACGGCGCCTTTGGGCCCGGAATCCGACCGCCGCGGCGGGCCGGCTGAGGGACTCGACCTGCATTTCGGCGGGCGGAGCGTCCTGTCCACGCCCAACACGCGTCCAATGCTCGAAATCGGTACTGGCGAAGGTCCTTCCGCCCGCTACCCGAACGAAAAGCCGCTCACCGGAGGGGTCGAACCAGACGCGCTCCGCGGGGCCGCTGGCCGGGGAAGCTAACCCACGCATTATCAAGTTGTTGCCGATTCGCCGCCAATCCAAACGGACGGGTGTCTGTGCAAACGCGCACAAGCCCGCCAGCGCCGCCAAAACAGCGAGCCCGGCCCGATTCAACGGCGATCCTGGGTTATAGCGACCCACAGCCTGCGTCCATTGTACCCTCAACGGCGCTCATTTCGATCCATGGGGTAGTCCTAGTCAATTGATTTCTTTGGATGTAGTGTGGGGGATAGCGGGTTGCAATCAATTTTTTGGTGATATTCTAAAATGTTCGGGAGAGCCTCTCTCCGGAAGCTGGTGGTGTGAGCAAAGCCTTCAAGGTTCTGGCATTAGCGGTGCTCGCAGGCGTGGTGTGCGCGGGCCAGGATACAGCCGCGCGCGTGCTCACCGCCGAAGGCCAGGTTTCTGTCCTCAAGGACAACTACCCGTGGGCTCTCAACATAGGAGACACGGTTCAGGCGCGCCAGATTATTGTTACGGGTCCAGATGGGCGAGCCACCTTTTCGGTCAGCGACGGCTCCACGTTTGAAGTTTTCCCCGACTCCCGAGTCACCTTCCGCAGCAATCCGGGCAGTTGGCGCGACTTGGTGGATGTCTGGCTTGGCCGAATCCGAGTTCATATTGAAAAGCCAAATGGGCAGGCGAATCCGAATAAGATTCAGACGCCCACCGCGGTGATTTCGGTTCGGGGTACCGTCTTCGACGTGGTTGTTGACCCGGAAGATGAAACGACACGGGTTTCGGTTGAGGAAGGACAAGTCGCCGTCGAACACCGCCTGATGCCGCGCGAGGGCGGTGTGAAGATTCTCAACGCCGGCGATTCGGTGACCGTCTACCGGAACATGCCTCTGGCGCGGGGGCAGCGGATTGACCGCGGGCGTGTTTTCCAGGTTGCTTCGGAAGCCTTGTGGCAAGTCCTGGTGAGCTTACCCAAGGGCGGAGGGATTCCTGGCGCCGGGACGGCCGGCACGGTACCCAAGCCTCCGCCGACGCTCCCCGGTGACACGGGCGCCAATCCGCCGCCACCTCCTCCACCGCCACCACCACCGCCTCCGCCCATACGCTAAGAACGCGCCCAGCACATCCATCTAAACTGAAGTTGTGACGTTATTGTTGTGCCTGGCCGCGGCCCTCGCGCCGCAAGGCGGAGTCTTGCCGGAGTGGGAGGCTCGCAAGCTTGTCGACAAGGTGATGTCGGATATCGCCAAGATACAGCCGATGTTCGAGCAGCTTGATCCTTCGCGCTGGCAGGATAAGTCCGCGGGGGCGGTCTATACCCCGTATTGGAAAGGGGCTCAAGCCGAAACCAAGAGCGTAGAAATCACCGGGGCGAAATTCACGCAGCAGCCGGAACGGCTCACCACCGGACTCGACTTTCTGTACCGGCTGGATTCGCTGCACTCGCAAGTGAGCCTGCTGTCTCAGGGAATCCGGCGTTATCAGAACGCCGCGCTCGCCGACCTGCTCGACGCCGCGATGCGGGAAGCGGCTTCCAGCCGCGACGCGGTCCGGCAACACGTCTACGACCTGGCGGCCTTGCGCGAGAAGGAACTGGAGGTGGCCAGCAACGAAGCGCAACGCTGCCGCGCGCAGTTGGCGAAACCGGGTTCCACCCCGAAGGGCGCGTCCGGGCGATAATCAAGAGCGAATGATGGCGCCTGCGGAGTTTCACTGCGCGATCTGCGAAGAAGTCTCCACGCGGATCTGTGTGTGGTGCACGAAGGATACCTGTGACAATCACATCTGTAAACGCTGCCTGCGATGCAGTGATTGCTGCGATTGCGAGCTGCCGCTCGACCAGCAGCAGAATGAGACGGTAGCCGTACCATGACGAAACTGAGAATCCTGTCAGTCCACGCTCATCCGGACGACGCGGAGATCCTGGCCGCCGGCACGCTGGCCTTGCTGGCGGAATTGGGACATTCCGTTACCATCGTCACGATGACAGCCGGCGATTGCGGTTCGGCCGAAATGGACGCCGAAACAACCGCCGGCACGCGGCGGAACGAGGCCCGGCGCGCGGCGGCGGTCATTGGCGCCGGCTACGACTGCCTGGAGTTCAAGGACCTGTCGATCTTTTCCGACAACGAGTCGCGCCGGCGCGTGACCGCCGCCTTGCGCAAGCACCGGCCCGACATTGTTCTCACCGCGTCGCCCCGCGACTATCATTGCGATCACGAAGCCACGAGCTCGCTCGTGCGGGACGCGTGTTTCGGGGTTTCAGCCCCCAACTACGACTGCTCGGCCTACGGCCCGCACGAGGCGACCGAGCAAATCCCGCATCTCTACTTCATGGACCCGGTGGAGGGTGTGGACCGCGACGGCGTGCCGGTTCAACCCCAGTTTCTGGTTGACATCCGCAGTAAGTTCGCCATCAAGCGGGAAATGCTCGCCGAACACGAGAGCCAGCGGTCATGGCTTCTGCGCCAGCACGGCATGGACGATTACCTGAAGACGATGGAAGAGTGGACGCGCCGGCGGGGCGCGCTCGCCGGGTTCGAACACGGCGAAGGCTTCCGGCAGTACACCGGGCATCCGTATCCGCGCACGCCGCTGCTACAAGACATTCTCTCCGCCAAGGTCACCCTGCTCGAACGGCCGCCGGTTCACCCATAGCCACAGCAGCAGGCCGGTTGCGGAAATCGCGGCGGCCAGCCCAAAGGCGGCGTGATACCGTCTTTGATCGAGCAAGTGTCCGAAGACGGGCATCGTCAAGGCGACGACGGCGGACCAGGAGCCCGCGCCCAGTCCCGCAATGACGCCCGCCGGTCCGCTGCCGAAGACCCGTGTGGCGTAGCCGACGGCTGTAATGATGTGCCCGCCGCACACGTACATGGCGAGCGAGAGCAGCGCCAGGACCTGAGGGAAACTGCCGGCCGACGGCGCCAGGGCGAGCGGCAGGACCAGGATGAGCGTCGTCACCGTGAGCCTCCGGTAGATGCTGAGACCGTCGGAGCCGGCAGACCGAAACCGGTCGGCGATCCAGCCCCAGGTGAAGTAGCCCAGTTCCCAGCCGAGCGCGGGAATCCACATGACATAGCCGATCTCGACCTGCGTCTTGCCCAAAGCGCGGTGGAAATATAAGGCCGATTGGTACAGCACGAAGCCCAGTGGAAGGCCGCCCAGCGCGTAGCTTGCCAGGAAACTCCACAAGCGGACATCGCGCCAACGCAGCGGAACGGCTGGCCGGGGCCCGGCCGCGCGCCTGCCTTGGACATTACGCCCGGTGCGAAGCCACGAGGCGATCCACATCAAGCCGACGAATCCGGTGAACCAGAACGCGGCGCGCCAGCCGTGCGCGCGATAAATCGGCGTGACGATGATGGGCGTCAGAATCGCGCCCAGAGCGCCTCCGCTATAAGCGATCGCGGTTCCGCGCGCACGCGCGGGCACGGGAAGTGTTTCGACCACCGTGCGCAGACCACCGGGAAACGTAGCGCCTTCACCAAAGCCCAGCAGCATACGGGCCGCCACGAACCCGGCAAACGTCGAAAGGAACGCGTGGCTGGCCGAGGCAACCGTCCAAATCGAGACCGCCGCAATCATCCCCCAGCGGACACCATAGCGGTCGAGCCACCGTCCCCACAGAGGATTGCCCACCATGTAGGCGATCGAGAACGCCGAGATGATCCAGCCATACTGTTCGGCGCTGAGCTGGCAGTCGGCCAGGATCGTCGGGGACAGGATGGCGAGTGTATGCCGGTCGAGATAACTGACCAGCGACACCAGCATCATGGACAGCGTAGGCGTCCACTGGCGCAACCGGATCATGCGGCGTGTGTTGCCGGCAGGGAGAGGAGTTCGCTCACCGTCAGAAATTCGAAGCCGTCCGCTTTCCAGGCGGGCAGCAGCTTGCCAACGGCGTTGATCGTAGGTGTGATGTCCGGGTTTGGCGCGGTTTCACGCCCGTCATGCAGGCAGAGAATCGCGCCCGGATCGGGACTTTTCAGTCTCTCGACGATGCCCTCCGCGCCGAGAACCCAATCCCGCGCGATCACCGTCCACATGACGCAGGTGAGCCCGAGGCGTTCCTGCGCGGCGCGCAGCCCGAACCATCGCGCGCCGTAGGGCGGGCGGAAGAGTCTCGGGCGGACCCCAGCCGTTTCCTCGATGGTGCGCTGGGCGTATTCCAATTCGGAAAAAATGAAGCCGCTCGAGCGGAGGTACAGGGCGGCATGGGTTTCGGTGTGGTTTCCGATTTCATGGCCGGCGGCCCGCACCTGGCGCGCTATTTCCGGTAGCCGGCGGACCGCTTGACCGCACTGGAAGAACGTAGCTTTTGCGGCATGTCGGGCCAAAAGGCTCAGCAGTTCCGGTGTCTGCTTGGAAGGCCCGTCGTCAAAGGTGAGCGCGAGCGCCCGGCGATGAGAGGGCCCCCGCCAGTACGAGGGGCCAAGCAGAGTCGAGGACTTTCCCCGCACGCCCCACGCCAGGACACCGGCGGCGGCCACCGCCGCTCCGCCGAGGACTTCGCCCAACATCTTCGCGAGTGTAGCACCGATCAGGCTGGTCCCGTTCCTATTGAACGCGCCTGCGCCGGTTCACCAGAGCTTGCAGCGCTTCTCGGGCGGCCGGACCATCGGGTCGCCCTGTTTGCAGTTGAACGCTTTCTGGAATTCAGGCATGTTTTGCAGTGTTCCGTCGGCGCGGAACTGGGCAATCGGGTGCGGGTCGGTATTGAGTCTCAGCCGCAGGTCTTCGGGACGGTGCTGCCGCGCCCAGACGTGGGCAAACGCCAGGAAGAAACGTTGGTCCGCGGTAAAGCCGTCGATGACCGGACCCGGTTTGCCGTTGAGCGAACGGTGGTAGGCTTTGTAAGCCAGCGTCAATCCGCCCAGGTCGCCCATGGCTTCGCCCACCACGAGCTTGCCGTTATGATGCAGCCCATCGCCCACGTCCAGCGTGTTGAACTGGTCGATGACGCAGCCAGCCTTCTCTTCAAACTTCTTGCGATCTTCGGGAGTCCACCAGTTCTTGAGGTTGCCCTGGGCATCGAACTTGGAGCCCTGGTCGTCGAAACCATGCCCCATCTCATGCCCGATGACGGCGCCGATAGCGCCATAGTTGGCGGCATCGTCGGCGCTCATGTCAAAGAATGGCGGCTGAAGGATGCCCGCTGGAAACGCGATCTCGTTGAACATCGGGTTGTAATAGGCGTTGACGGTGGGCGTCGTCATGCCCCAGTCGTTACGGTCGATGGGCTTCCCGATTTTTGCCATCTGGTACCGCCGGTTGTTGACTCCGGCGTTGATGAAGTTGGCGAAGTAGGATTTCCGGTTGATGGCGACCTTTGAATAGTCGCGCCAGCGTTGCGGATAGCCGATCTTGGGTGAGAACGTGTTCAACTTGGCCACCGCGTTCTTGCGGGTTTCCGGCGCCAGCCAATCGGCATTCTCCAGTTGGTCGCGCAGCGTCGCCCGAAGGTTTTCGACAAGCTGGTCCATCCGCTGACGCGCTGCCGGCGGAAAGTGTTTCTCAACGAACAAGCGCCCTAGCGCATCGCCCATCTGGGTGTCGACGGCGTTGACGCAGCGCCGCCAGCGCGGTTGTTGCTCGGTGGTTCCGGTCAGGACCGTGCCTCGAAACCGGAAGTTCTCCTCTTCAAAAGGTTTGGAGAGCAAAGGCGCGGCTTGATTGACCAGGCGCCACCGCAGCCAGGTCTTCCAATCGTCCAGTGGAACGGCCGACAACTGCTTTTCGACCGTCTTTACAAATTCCGGCTCCATCACATTGATGGGTGTCGACTCGGGCAGGTTGAACATGGCCAACATTCCCTTCCAGTCAATCAGCGGCGCCAGCTCTTTGGCTGCGGCGAGGTCCATCTTGTGGTAGCGGGCGTAGGGATCACGGCGCTGGACATTCGTCAGGGTGGCTTGCGCGAGGGCGGTTTCAAAAGACAGCACCGTCTTGGCGGATTGCGCGGCCTGCCCGGGCGATTCGCCGAGCAGCCGCATCATGCGATCAACGTGCGCGGCGAACTCGGTGCGGATCTTGGCGGTGCGCTCGTCGTCCTTGAAATAGTATTCGCGTTCGGGAAGCGAGAGCCCGCCGGCCGCCACGGCGGCGATGTAGTCCTTGGAGTTCTTCATGTCGGGCGAGCCGGCGAGAACCAGCGGCCCGACAAAGGCGTCCACCTGAAAACCGGCCAGCGCCTTGGCCAGGTCCTGGACCGATTGAATCCGGTCCACGCGCGCGAAGAAGCCGTCGAGCGGCTTCGCCCCCAGCGCATCGATGGACGCGGTGTCCATGCAGCTTGCATAGAGATCGCCGATCTTGCGTTCATCGGATCCCGGCGCGGCCGTGCTGGTGGAGGCATTCTCCAGGATGACTTTCATGCGTTCGCGATTGGCCTCGTCGAGTACGGTGAAAGTGCCCCAGTTGGGGAACCGGGCCGGAATCGGGTTCTTATCCAGCCAGCCGCCGTTGGCGTAGCGCCAGAAGTCCTGGCAGGGCGGGCAAGCCGGGTCCAGCGCCGTCCGATCCACGCCGCTCTTGATCCCTTCGGCGCATAACAGCGCACACGGCAGCGCAAAGGCAAACAGAAATCGCATATCGGATAAAAACCTCTGCATCCATTGTGCCCTGAAAAGTACGGCCGGATTCAGTCGAGCTTGCGCCGCGTATGGTCTCCGCTTACGGCCCAGGTCTCGGCCGGGGAATCGATCTTGAACACGGACCATGGCCCGCTCACCCAGGGGAAGCGCTCGACCACCCGCTCGTTTACATCGATGCCCAAGCCCGGCCGGGCGCGATCGATTTGCAGCATGCCTTTTGAGACCGGAAGGGGCTCAGCCAGGATCTCTTCGGCCAGGGGAAAGGGATACATCCCCGGCTGGGTCAACGTCCGGTAACACGGATATTCCAACCAGGCGGCGACGTTCTCCGGCCAGCAGACGCCCAAGTGAGCCGCGGCCAACACCTCCAGCGCGGTGCCCCAACTGTGGAACGCAAACGACAATCCGGACCGGGCGACATCGGCCAGCACGCGCCGTCCGGCGGTGAATCCGCCCTGGCATACGAGGTCGGCTTGCAGATAATCGACCGCGCCATCGGCGATCAGGGCTGTCAGACCCTCGCCGGTGGACTCATGCTCGCCAGCGGCCAATGGAACGAACTCGGCTTGCCGCAATCGCGCGTAAGAGGCATGATCGTGCGGCGGCAGCGGTTCTTCGAGCCAGGTGACGCGCAGGCTGGCGAGTTCTCTGGCAATCTCGTGGACGGTTTCCTCCGAGTAACTCTTGTCCCCCATGCGCCACCAGGAATGCGCGTCAACCATCAACTCGGCGTCGGGACCCGCCGCCTCACGCACCAGGCGCATCATCCGCATGTCTTCATCGGGTCCCAGGGAGGGGCGGAACTTGTAGGCCGGGAATCCCATGCCGAGGATTGCGGCGGCTTCGGCGGCATATCCCTCGGGGGACATGTACATCCCGGCGCTACCATAAAGCCGGATCTCGTCGCGAACCGCGCCGCCCAGGGTGTCGCACAGCGGGACACCGAAAGCCTTGGCCAGAAGGTCGAACAGCGCCAGTTCCACCGCGGCGTAAACGCTGATCTGGGCCGGAGTGGCGCCGGTGTCGCGCGCAAACAGGATCCGGAGCGCATCCGGGTCGCGCAGGCTGCGCCCGGTGAGAAACGGGCTAACGAAGTTGTTGATGGTTTCCAGCGCCTCCTCGTGAGCCGGTCCGGGACCGTACCCCACCAATCCGTTCTCCGTCTTGACCTGGATCAGCATGGCGTCGCGTTTGAGAATCGTCCTCACTCCGCCCCAGTACGGCAGGACGAGCGGTTCCGGAAATGGATAACTCATGAGGAACGCCTGGACGTGCGTGATCTTCATTTGTTGTCGAGTATAGGGCGGGCCTGAGGCCGGCTGCTCGATGCGAGGCGGCGTCCGTATCGGATATCTTGAGACCTGGCGGTGAGCGGCAAGGCAATGACTACTGAAACAGGCAATCCCGGCGAACGAGTTTCGCGAGTCATCTTCGACTACGCGGCGAGGATCGGCAAGGAACAGGATACCGACGCATTGCTCAGCCTGAATGCGGACATGGCGCGAGACCTAGTGGATGCCGAACGGTGCAGCATCTGGCTGATCGACTCCGAGGCCCGGGAACTCCACACCAGAGTCGCGCACGGCGTGGGTGAGATTCGTGTGGCTTTGGACCACGGGTTGGTGGGCGCCTGTGTCTCACAAGGGGAGCCGGTTGTGGCGAACGATGTCGCCGGCGACAGCCGTTTCTCGGGCCGCGTGGACCAGGCTACCGGATTTGTGACTTCCTCCGTCCTGGTGATCCCGATGCGTACCGCCGGCGGGAAGATCATTGGCGCTTTCCAGGCCCTGAACAAGGCCGGCGGGTTTACCGGCGCCGACGTTTCGCTGTTGGGATTAGCCGCCTCCTACTCGGCCGCCGCCATTGAGACGCAACGGCTCCGGCAGGAGGCCGAAACCGCCCGCATGTTTCTGCGCGAGCTCGAAATCGCCCGGGACGTGCAGGCGAAGCTGGTGCCTCAGGAGCCTCCCGCGTTGGACAACCTGGAATGCGCCACGTTCTTCCGTCCGGCCAAACTCGTGGGCGGCGATTATTACGACCTGATCCGGACTCCCGGCGGCTCGCTGGCGTTCACGCTGGGCGATGTGTCAGGGAAAGGCATTCCCGCGGCGGTCCTGATGGCCAGCATTCAGGCGTCCTTGCGGATCCCGCTGAGCGGAGGACCGGGTTCGCTCGTGGACCTTGCCTCGCGGCTGAACGAGTCCGTCTATGCCACCTCTACATCTACCCGGTACTCCACGCTGTTCTGCGGCCTCATCGACGCGGCGGGGCAAACTTTGACCTATGTCAACGCCGGCCAATGCTCGCCGTTGATTCTGAGGCGCGCCGAGCCAGCCTCGATCGAACGGCTGACGGCAAGCGGAGTCCCAATCGGCCTGCTCCCGGCGGCGAGTTACACCCAGGATGCGGTAACGCTCCATCCGGGCGACGTTCTCGTCTGCTTTTCCGACGGAATCAGCGAGGCGGCCAACGAGAAGGGTGAGATGTGGCAGGACACCGAGATTGACGACATCCTCCTGCGTTCACGAGACTTCAGCCCTCAGGAAATCACTCAACGTATTGTCGAGGCGGCCGACGCCTACGCCGGCGAGGCCGAGCAGGCCGACGACATGACCATCGTGACCGTCCGGGTGAAGTGACCGCTCGTCAAGAGAAAGCCTATTCGAACACCTCGTCTCCGGTTGGTTCGTAGAGGGGGACGTTGTTCATGGTATGCCGCAGCCTTGAAAGCGTAGAGTACATTCTGCGGCGTGCCCGGCTCTGATTGCCCAGCGGACGATGCTCCGGTATCGAGTGCCACGGATTGTAGGAGAGTCTGGCGGCAAAATCCAGTTGCGCCGGAGAATCGAACTTCTGCCTGGGAATGCGCAGCATCGCCACGCTGCGGCGCGGTGACAATCTCTCTGGCCACAGCACCGCGTTGTTTTCGAGCGGCATCAGGTGAGGATCGGTCTGCAACTGCAGGCGAATATCGAACTCCACGTCCTCGGCCGCAAGCGTCGCCACCATCGCGTCCCGCAGGTAATCGTCCGGAGGGCGGAACGGCAGGCGCGGCACAGGGGTCCGGCGCTTGCGGCGCGGCCAAACCGAATACTGCATCGCCTGGCCGCTGCCCAGGAGATAGGGAACACAACTGAAATACGGCGCCTCAAACGGGCTGCTCTGCGTCTTGAGCCACAGCGCCTGCATGATGAAGTCGAGTATGTGAGAGCGGTGCAGATTGACGAAATAGAAGATCTGCGCGTTCTTCAGGCTCTCGATCTGCAACTGCGCGTTGGCGTTGACATCCGGCGTCACAAACGTAGGCGTCGACACTCCCAGCATGTCTTGTGTGAACTTCTCGTCGTCGAGCAGTTTGGGGCCGGGCACGCCCATCAGCTTGATGCTGATGCTCATGAAGCCGACGTCGTCGATGTCGGGAGTGATATAGGGACCCGGTCCGGAGAATCGCACCCAGGCGCGGTATGTTTTCGGCTCGGCGTAGATGCCGCGGCGAAGCTCTTCGGGCAGTCCGTCGTGGACGATGAATTCACCCCGCACGATCCCGTGCGTCTTGGTATTTCCGCCACGCTCGAACCGTCCCGGTTGCCACAGCCCGCGCATCTGTTTATCGAAACTGTTGATGATCGAGTCGACAAAAGCTTCTTCGTTGGGAAGGGGCCTCTCCTCGGCGATCTTCAGGCCGCCGTTGGCCCGCCTGGCGTTGATCAACCCGGTTACGATTTTCGCCGTGACGTCCCGAAAAAGCGCGTCCAGCACAGGGCGGAAAAAAGGATCAAACCGGCGCTCGAGGTGAACCAGGCTTGTGGAGGTGTTCGCCAGCCAGTTCAGGAAAGCCGAACCCGTATTCGCTTCAGGAATTGGTCGATCAGGATTGAGAGCCAAGGGCCTCCCCCGGATGCAAACCCGTCTTCTTCGGGGTTAGGGTATCCTCGACCCTCTTGTTTTGTCAACAATTTTGTCCAGATCAACCGGCGCCGGCTCGCGTTTCACGTCGCGGTCCGGCGGGTTCCGTTGAATTATGATGCTCGTGTAAAGTCCGGCGAGGCGAGTGTGAAGGATGGCGGAATCCCGAAAGGTCTGTTATGAAACTCGAAATGGAATCACTTGTGAAACCTGTCCTGGCGCATGTGCGCGTGGCCGGACGGCTGGGAACTGTGACGCTTGCCGTCGCGGCGTGCGCCTTTGCCGCCGTCTCGCTTCGGAACCTCCAGGTTGAATACCGGCCCACTCCCCTGGGCATTGATGTCGCACAGCCGCGCTTCAGTTGGCAGATGGCGGCGGGTTCCGGCGAGCGGGGATACTCGCAAACCGCGTATCAGATCGAAGTAAAGGACCCCACGGGGGGCGTGGTTTGGGATACCAGGAAGACCATGGATTCGGCTTCGCTGGGCATCCAATACGCGGGCAGCCCGCTCAAGCCGGCCAGCCGGTATTCCTGGACGGTCACCGTATGGGACCAGGCCGGCGCCACGCTGAAAGCCGGATCATGGTTTGAAACGGGGCTGATGGACCCGGCGCCGGATTCGGCCGCGTGGTCGGGAGCCAAGTGGATTGGCGGGACCGATTCCGACCTCGTCCTCTACGCGCCATACCTGGCGATTTTCAACGTCAGCTACGCCATCACGATTTTGCCGGGCAGCACGCGGGCGGGTTTTGTGTACGGCGCCAACGACTCCCGCCTGATGGACCGCTACAAGAACATCTCCCAGATCGAGAGCGGCAAGGACCAGAGCTACATCAAGCTGGAACTGGACATAGCCGCTGTCCCGGATGGCAAGGCAAAACTGCACGTGTACCGCGCCGGGTACAAGGACACCGATGTCGCGGCCACGCCGTTGCGGACTTTTGAGATTCCTCCAGACATCATCAACAACGCCAACAAGAATGCCGAGCACGTGATCGGGTTCCGGAGCGCCTTCGGCCAGATCACAATTTCAATCGACGGCAAGAACACGCTGACGCCGGTGGGCGCTCCAGCCACGCCGGCGCCGGGCGGACCGCCCGGATTTGGCCGGGCCGCGCCGAATTCGGTGAATCTCAACCCGGTGGGTTCCGGCGGCGATTATCTTCCCTTCGGAATGCTCTGCGACATCGGCTTTGCGGCCGGCCCCGGGCAAAGCGCGGCCTTTCGTGAACTAACGGTTCGCAACAACCGCGCGCCCCACCACAAGCTGTTTGCCGAAGACCTGGCCACGATTCCCTATAAGGGAATCTTCGCCGATGCCGTGAGCGCCAACCGCGGACTCACGGTCGCCGGCGGAAAGTATGTCGTCAACGGCGGCGGCAGCGGCGTCCTGGTTGTGCGCGACCCGAGCCGGAATTCGGCGCCGATGTTGCGCACGAGTTTCAAGCCGGGCAAACCCGTGCAGAGCGCGCGTCTTTATGTGACTGCCCGCGGAATCTACGAGGTCTTTCTCAACGGCCGCCGCATCGGCGACGATCATTACAACCCGGGGCTGACGCAATACAACATCACACACATGTACCAGACCTACGACGTCACCAGCCTGATCCGGAGCGGTGAGAACGCGCTGGGCGCGATGCTCGGCGAAGGCTGGTGGAGCGGCTTGCTGAGCTTTGGCACAATCTGGAACCATTTCGGCGACCGCCAGTCGCTTCTGGCAAAGCTGTTGGTGACTTACAAGGACGGCTCGACCGCCGTGATCGTCACAAGTCCCGGCGCCTGGAAGTACTTCGGCGCGGGACCCCTGGTGTATAGCAGCCTCGATTTCGGCGAAGTCTATGACTCGGCGCGTGAACGCGCGGTGGAAGGTTGGACCTTGCCGGGCTACCGCGACGCGGATTGGAAGCCCGCGGTCGAAGTGCCGCTCCAAGGCACGACGTTCACGGGCACGGAGCCCGGGCGGTTCGGCGCGCCCGGAATCCCGTTCAACTTTGAACGGCTCTCGCTCACCGGGCAGGTCGGAAACAACGCGGGCGTCTTCCGGACCCTGACAGCGAGGTCGGTGAAGGAGGTACGGCCCGGAGTCTTCGTGTACGACATGGGCCAGAACATGGTGGGCGTACCGAGAGTCACAATCCCGAACGGACGCGCCGGGGCGAAGCTCACCTTGCGTTTTGCCGAGATGCTTTATCCCAGCTTGAAGGAGTCCGGCAAGAATGCGGGCATGATCATGACCGAGAATTACCGGGCTGCGTTGAGCCAGGACGTCTACGCGATGAAATCCGGCCGGCAGGTTTTCCAGCCGCGGTTCACCTCCCACGGGTATCAGTACGTCGAGATTACAGGGATAGAGAAACCGCTGCCCCTTGACGCCGTGCAGGGCATCGTTATCAGCTCCGTGCGCGAGTTGACAGCCGATTACAAGTCGTCCAGCGAAAAGGTGAACCGTCTCTGGTCCAACCTGGTCTGGTCGAATGTGGACAATTTTCTGACCATCCCAACCGATTGCCCGCAGCGCAATGAGCGGATGGGCTGGTCTGGGGATATCAACGTATTCTCCGCGACGGCCACCTATGTGTCGAATGCGGACCAATTCCTGACACGGCATCTACAGGCGATGCGGGACGTGCAGTCGCCGGCGGGCCGGTTTGCCGACATTTCGCCCGTGGGAGGGGGTTTTGGCGGCGTGCTCTGGGGCAGCGCCGGGATTGTTGTGCCGTGGGAAACCTATCTGCAATACCGCGACGTGGGCCTGTTGGAGCGGCACTATCCGGCGATGGCCGCCTATCTCACCTATCTCGAAGGCACGATCGATCCAAAGACGGGACTGAGTTCGGACGCCGCGTTGGGCGACTGGCTGGGACCGCAGAACAACGCACTTGGTTCGGCTTTCCTGGCCACGGCTTACCACGTGTACGATCTGGAGATCATGGCCAAAGCCGCCGCTATCCTGGACAAGCCGGGCGACGCTTCCCGGTACCGCGCGCAATACGAAAAGCGGAAGGAGTTTTTCAATTCCACGTTCGTCGATGCCGGAAAGAAGACGCTCGGGTTGATCGGCGGACGGGGATTCGGGCCTCCCGGGGGCAATCAGCCGCCGCCGGCGTTCAAGGTGGCGGACACGCAGACGTCGTACGCCGCCGGGTTGGGGATGCACGTCTTCAACAGCGCAAACACGCCCGCGATGGTGAAGAATCTCGGTGAAACTGTCGAGCGGGAAAACAAAGATGACGGGGGCGTCCCGCGGCCGAAATACTCGTTGATGACGGGTTTCATCGGCACTGCCTGGATCAGCCGGGCGCTGTCGGAAAATGGCCTGACGGAACTGGCCTACCGCCAACTGCTCAACGAGCATTACCCCTCGTGGCTCTATCCGATCGATCAGGGCGCCACGACGATTTGGGAGAGACTGAACGGGTACACGGTGGAGAACGGGTTTGACGGCAACAACAGCATGAACTCGTTCAACCATTACTCGTTTGGCGCCGTCGGACAGTGGCTGATGGCCAATTCACTCGGCATTGAACGGGATGAGCCCGGGTTTCGGAAATTCATCCTGCAGCCCGAACCCGACCCAACCGGAACCATGACGTTCGCCGAAGGCTACTACGATTCGATGTACGGCCGGATCGCCAGCGGCTGGAAGGTCGACGGCAAGACCTTGACCTACCGCGCGACTGTTCCCGCCAATACCACCGCCACGCTCTCGCTGCCAACCAGCGACGCGAAAAGCGTGAAGGAGGGAGGCAAGGATGCCGGAACGGCGAAGGGCGTAACGTTTGTCAAGTTCGACCGGGGGCGCGCCGTGTACACGCTCGCTTCCGGAACCTACGTGTTTACGTCCAGCCGCTAACTGGCGCACGACAGGCGTTCAGACATGGCGTTTCTGGTGTAATCTGGGCTTGGCTATGCGCACCTTGGCGTTGTGCGTGTTTATCGTGGGGATCGGACAACCTCCCGGATTCGGGCAGCAGACGTCCCCGGGCTCACCCACCGCGTCCGTTTCATTGGAAGAGGTCGTCAAGCTGACCAAGGCGGGATTATCCGAGGACATCATCGTCGCCAAAATCAAGAAGGCGGGACGCGCTTTTGACCTGACGGCGGACGAAATTCTGGAACTCAAACGTGACGGCGTGACGGACGCAGTCATCAAGGTCCTGGTCGATCCAACCCAACCGTATACGCCACCCGCCGCACCGGCCGGCGCGCCGGGCGCGGGCGGACCCGCTGCTCCGCCCGCCGCTGCCGCGGCCGAACCCAAGCCCCCGGCGGATCCCATCGCCCTCAAGATACCTCGTGAACCGGGAGTGTATTATTCGAGCGATCCCGAGACCATCGACTTCAAGAAACTGGAACTCAAGACACTGACTGCCGCCAGGAGCGCCAGCAAGCTGACCAAAATGCTCAAGCGTAACGTCAACGGATACCTTGCCGGGGCGTCCGCCAAGACCTGGATGAAGGGACCGTCCGCGGATCTCTATTTCCGGCTGCCGGAGAAAGTCAGTGTCGAGGAAGTGGTCCTGCTTACCCTCGAAGTCAAACCGGACCGTAGAGAAGTTGACTTCGGACCTGATCCGTTTAAGCCGGTCTTTCCCATCGAGACTCTAAAGCAGTACAGCGCCACAGAAATCGATGCCCGGTTGTACCGGGTTCATTGCGACCATTTGAGCCCCGCCCAGTATCTCCTTTTCCTTCTGGGGAGCGGTGAAGAGAAAAAGGGCATTCTTGGAAAAGGATACGAATTCGAAATCCGGGCCAAGTAGCGCTTACTCGTAGACAAACCGGCCGTCTGAATCAACATCGATTCGGATTGAATTGAGGGGCTGACGTCCCACGATACGGTTGAGAATCTGTTGGGACAGATCGGGCAGGACGGTATTCGTCAGTATGTTGTCGATGTTTCGAGCGCCGCTTTCGACTTCGGTGCACCGGGCGGCCACCGTGGTCACAACCGCGTCTGAGTAGTTCAGGGCAACCTTGTGTGATTCGGCAAAACGCCGCTGGATCTTACCCAACTTAAGGCGGACAATTGTCTTGAGCGAGTCATCCCGCAGGGGTAAGTACGGAATAATGACAAGCCGCCCGAGGAATGCCGGTTTGAAGGTCCGGTTTAGTTCAGGTTTCATCGCGCCCACCAATTCGCCCGTTGGAGGTAAGTCCTCGCCGCCGCTGCAGTGTTGGACGAGTGTATCGGTAGCGGCGTTGGACGTGAGGAGGATGATCGTGTTCCGAAAGTCGATCTCGCGGCCTTCACCGTCCTCCATTCTGCCCTTATCGAACACCTGGAAGAACAGTTCCAGCACGTCCGGGTGCGCCTTTTCCACTTCGTCCAACAGTACGACGGAGTAGGGCCGCCGCCGGACGGCCTCGGTCAGGACGCCGCCTTCTCCGTAGCCCACATAGCCCGGGGGCGACCCTTTCAGAGTCGAGACGGTGTGAGCTTCCTGAAACTCGGACATGTTGATGGTGATCAGGTTTCTTTCGCCACCGTAAAGAAGATCGGCGAGCGCGAGTGCCGTCTCGGTCTTGCCCACGCCGCTAGGGCCCACCAGCAGGAAGACGCCGACGGGCTTACCGGGGTCATCCAGCAGCGCTTTGGCTGTCCGAATGCGCCGGCTGATCGCTTCCAGGGCCGGATTCTGGCCGATGATCCGCTTGTTGAGGTGTTCATGCAGCGATAGAACGGTGGAGACTTCGTCCGTCAGCATCTTGCCCACGGGTATACCTGTCCAGGCGGAAATCACTTCGCTGACCACTTGGGAATCAACGGAGACTCGAACCATGGGGTGCTCCCCTTGAAGTTGATCGAGTTCGCCGGTTAGGGCGTTCATCCTGGCTCGCAATTCCTCGGCGCTCAGGGCGGGTTGTTCCGAGGCGCCGGACGCCGATTCGGCTTGGGCGCCAGGGGGATCAGGGCCGCGCTCCAATTGCTCTCGAACCTCGCGGATGCGCCGGACGAGGTCAAATTCCTTTTGCCAGCGCTCCTCCAACTCCTTCTTTCGGCCCTCCCACTCCAGTTTGCTGGCGGCGAGTTCGGCGAGCCGCCGGCCGTGGTCGCTTCCCAGATTCACTTCCCGGTCGAGAACGCGAGTTTGAACGGCGATATCGTCCAGGATGCGGCCGGCTTCTTCCAAAGCAGGCGGGACGGAATTCTGCCCAAGCGACAACCGCGCGCAGGCGGTGTCCAACACACTGACAGCCTTGTCGGGTAACTGGCGGTCGGGCAAGTAGCGGTGCGACAGCCTTACCGCGCTGTCCAAGCCCTCATCGAGAATGCGCACCTGGTGGTGCTTCTCCAGAACCGGAATGACGCCGCGTAACATGCGGCGGCAGGACTCCTCGACAGGCTCATCGATCTTGACAACTTGAAACCGGCGGGTCAGGGCGGGGTCCTTTTCAAAGTACTTCTTGTACTCCGACCAGGTTGTTGCGGCGATCGTCCGCAACTCACCGCGGGCCAGGGCGGGCTTGAGGAGGTTGGCGGCATCATTCTGGCCGGCCTGACCACCGGCGCCGATCATGGTATGGGCTTCATCGATGAACAGGATGACCGGGACAGCAGACGACTTGACTTCCTGAATCAGGGCCTTGAGGCGGTTTTCAAACTCGCCCTTGACCCCCGCGCCCGCCTGGAGGAGGGCCAGATCCAGTGTCCTGAGGCTGACATTGCGCAAGGGCGGCGGGACGTCTCCATTTGCGATCCGAATCGCCAAACCCTCAACTACCGCCGTCTTGCCCACTCCGGCCTCTCCGACGAGGATGGGGTTGTTCTGACGGCGGCGGGTGAGAATGTCCACAATCTGTCGAATTTCCGTGTCGCGGGCCAGCACCGGATCAAGCTTGCCCAGCCGGGCATTCTCGGTCAGGTGGATCGTGTACAGGTCGAGATTGGGTGTCTTTCCACCCGCCGGCCGTGCTCCTTTTCCCGGTTCCGCAGACGTGCCTTGCGGCTGGCTGGGCAGGGCTTCTTCGCGAGACTTGGCGGTAATTGCGTGTAAGTTTTTTCTGAGCTCTTCGGCCGAGAGTTTTACGAATTCCGGACTAATCTCGTGACACTCGCGGAAAAGGTCCTCATTGGCAACCAGGGCGAGGACTACGTGGCCTGAACGAACCGCGGTGGCGCCATCGTCAATCGACCCGAGCGTCCAGGCGTCGGTGAGGGCGCGAACGACTTGAGGGCTCAACGCCGGGGTCCGTCCATTACCCGTCTTTAGTTTGTCCAGACCGGCAGTAATATCCTTCGTCATCCGAGACGTATCTATGTCGAAATGACGGAAGATCAAATAGGCATCCGCGCCAGTTCCGTCGAGCATTTTGATGAGAATATGTTCCAACTCGACGTTGTAATGAGTTCGTGACAAACACAAGCCGGCGGCGGCTTCCAGCACACTCCGCGTCACCGGGTTCAATTTCGACACAAGCGATTTCAGGTCTGGGCTCATCGCTCAACCTCCGGTGCTGCTACTGTACAGCAGCGCGGCGGAAATCGCTAGTGGCGAACTTGTCCGGACTTGTCCGGACAGTAGCAGGGATTACGAAGTCCTTGCAATTATGGACGTAACGTTCTAGGCTTGGTGACATGTGAAGGGTATGAACCCTACTGCGGCTCCAGCATCGGAGGGTATCTTAGCGGAGCTTCGGAGAGGGAGGCGTGATAACCTTGCCCTCCTCTACCAGGGCTTTCTGACGGGAATTGTGCGCCTGCAGGCGCGCCGCCAGCAACTGGGCGATGCCGAATCGTTTCGCGAGCGCATGAAGACCGCGTTGGGGGATGTCCAGCGCGAAGCAACCGTGCTGGGATATTCGAGCGACGATATCCGGTCGGCCGAGTTCGCGATTGTGGCTTTTCTCGATGAAGTGATCCTCGCTTCCGACGAGCCGGGGCGGCAGCAATGGGCCAAGCAGACGCTTGCCGTGGAACTGTTTGACGAAGCCGCGGCGGGCGACGTCTTTTTTGAACGGCTCGAAGCTCTGCGAACGCGGCAGAACACCCAGCACCTCGCGGATTTGCTGGAGGTGTATGTCACCTGCCTCTTGCTGGGATTTGAGGGCCGTCATGTGGGGTTGAAAGGCGAGATTCACGCTTCCGTGGAGTGGGCGCGGCGGCGCATCGACACGATTCGCCAGCCTGAATCGCGGCTGACCCCGGAAGCCATACCTCCACACCGGAACGAGGCGCCGCCGGAAGCCCCTGCCGCCAATCAAGGCCCGTGGTTCAAGAAGTGGAGGCGCGTGGTGCTGATTACCGCGGGCTTGACCTTCGGCGCATATCTTCTGATGTATGTTGCCTTGCGCTTGAGCGCAGGCGACATTGCCGCAATGGTGACACGTTGACATGCGGCCTAGAAGTATCTTCCTGATCCTGCTTCTCTACTTCCTGCTGGCTTGGATTTGGTCTGCCCGCTCGTTTAGCGGCGCCGCAATCATCGACCATGGTCTGCTGTGGTCAGCCGCCGGGGTGGGGGCGGTGCTGGCGCTGGTAATCGGATACTGGTGCTTTATATGGATCCGCCAGTGGGCGGTCCGCCGGGCAAACCGTCCCAGGAAGACGGTTGATAAGGCGCCCGAAGCGGAGCCTGCCGATCATGCCGCCCTACGCCGGCTGATGGCTGAGGCCACTGCGCGGCTGCGTGCCTCGCCGGACTACGGCATGGGCCGGCCTGTACGCCTCTACGACTTGCCGGTTACCCTGCTCGCCGGCCCTCCGGGAGCGGGCAAGACAAGTACCCTCCTGAACTCCGGGGTCGAACCCCACCTTCTCGCCGGGCAAACCTTCACCGATGCCGGCGTCGCGCCGACCCAGGTTGCGAACTTTTTCATCTCGAAACAGGGCCTGTTCATCGAGATCGCCGGGCGCATCTGGAATGGCGGCCTGGAGCCTTGGCGGGCCTTTCTGGGCTGTTTGCTGCCGGTGAACACACAGCCTTGGTGGAAGCGGCTCCTGGCGGACCGGCAAGACCCTCAGCCGCGGCTGCGCGCGGTGGTTCTGTTTGAGGAGTTGCCGGGCGGCAAGAGTAAGACCGGTGTGGACGAGACCGGCAAAATGGGGCGAGAGGCGCACGACAGGCTCCAGACCCTTTCGGAAGTATTCGGCGTCGTCGCGCCGGTCTATGTAGTCTTCACACACACCGATGGCGTGCCCTATTTTGGCGACTTCTTTGGCCGCCTGCAGGATGTTGATACCGGCCAGGCGCTCGGAATCTGGACGGGGGCTTTTGAGAACGGGCGGGAGGCGCCGACTGCCGACGCCGAGACCAAGAGGCTCACCAAGGCCTTCGGAGTCGTTGGTTTCCGGCTGTCCGACAGGAGAGTCGCGGTTCTCGTGCGGGAATCCGACCCGTCCAGGAAACCAGGCGCTTATGAGTTTCCCCGGGAGTTCCGGCGCCTGCGGGGCTTGGTGGTGCAGTTTCTTGCTTCAGCCTGCAAGCCCGACCCCTTGAGGATGACGCATGCCTTGCGGGGATTCTATTTCAGCGGGACACGGCAGGTGGAGGCGGCTGCTTTGTTGCCCCAGACCAATCCCGGCGGCACGGCCGGTTCTTCGTTGGGCGCCACGCAGGTGCTCGGCGGACAGCCGGCTGGCGCAACCCAGATTTTCCGTCCTGGAGCCACCGAGATTTTCCGCCCTGACGACCCGAGACAGAAGCAACAGGTTGGCGCGGCGACGTTGCGACCGCAATGGCTCTTTGTCAAGGAACTGTTTCAGAGCATCATCCCGGGTGAGCGGGCGATTGCCGCCGCCGCGCCCCGGCGGGAGTCGCGGTTGGAACGCTACCATCAGGCGATTCTGGCCGGAACGGCCACAATTTGCGCGGTGCTTCTGTTGATCTGGCTCCAGTCCTGGTGGCTGAATCGCACCTTGCTGGCCGATGTCGCCGAGGCCATGCGCAATGTGGCCACCGCCGGCCGTGAGCCGGCCCAGCCGTTGTCAGCCGACTCCCTCAACCGGCTGGAAGCGATGCGGAAGCAGTTGGAGCTCCTCGAGCGCAGTCCCGGCCTCAGCATGCGCTGGGGCCTGTACGCGGGCAACCGCGTTCGCCCTCAAGCCCGGATGCGGTATTTCAAGAAGTTCGACGAACTGATCCTGGACGACTTGAATTTGCGCTTGGCCGGATATCTCGGAAAATTGCCGCCGCAGCCTTCTCCCACCGACCCGGTGAATCCGGCTTATGACTACCTTGAGACTCATCTGGCTGTAACCGGCGGGTCATGCCAGGCGGACCGGGAGCGTGTAGCCAGGGTGCTGAAGGAGGAAGCGGCCGCGGCCGGTCTGGCGGGCGAACCCTCCAGCCAGGTAGTGCTTGACCGCCAAATTGACTTCTTTGCCGCGGCATTGGCCAGACACGAGGTTCCGGTGCACGTGGCCGAGGACATTCCGGCCAGGGACAACGCCCGCGCCTACTTGAAGAGCGTGATGAATCCGGAGCGCGTGTACTGCGGGATCATCGCCGACGCGAACCAAACGTTTCAGCCCGTCCTGTACTCCGCATTTCGCCCTGAATATGGCAAGGCCGTTCTCATCGCGCCGCGAGACAAGGCGCAAGCCGGCCCCTGTCCTGGCA
>JADZCI010000198.1 GCA_020851655.1 Bryobacterales bacterium | reverse complement strand
GCGTTATGGAAGAGGTCAGACGCGATCTTTCGCAGGTCTGTGCTGACCCGTAGCACCATCACGAAGCTGAAGACGCCGGCCCCGAGACTGACGATCAGCAGGATTACCGTCACCCACGTCATCATCGATTCCAGGGACGCCATCTGCCGCCGCTGCTGGTTCAGCGTCTTTTGCTGGCGGGCAAGAATGGCTTGCGTGCGTTCCGCCAGGTACGCGTGCAGCGGACCGGAACGCTCGTTGGAGATTCTCATGGCTTCATCCAGCTTGTTCGCGGTAACCGCCCGGGCCAGGTCGGCGAATGCAGCCTTCCAATTGTTGATGCCCGTCCCGCTTTCCGCCGCCAGGCGCCGGCATTCCGCGTCATCGATCAGAGTGCGAAACTCGGCCAAGCCCTTATCCAAGGCGGCCATGTCTTCGTCAAAGGTCTTTCTGGCGGCTTCGGCCCTGTCTTGCGCCTGAGTCATCGTGTACATCATGTAGCCGAGCGTTGACGCGCTGAGCCCGGCGCTCAACGTATCCAGTTGCCCCGCGAGTGTGATCTTCCTGGCGGTCTTGTCCACGGCTTCGTCATAGCTCCGGCGCATGCGCGAAATCGAGTACAGCGCGGCGGCGCTCAGCACGAGCGTGATGGTAAGAATCGTTCCTACGATGAGGGTCAGACGCTTTCCGATGGTGAGCTTCATGCCTTATATACCCTTGGTGAGCCGGCCTAATCCGGACAGTTCCTGCGCGGAGAGTACTGAGTCGATCTCCAGCAGGATTTTGACCTTGCCTTTGATCTTGGCCATACCGAGGATGTATGGCAGAGCCAGGCCGTCACCAAACTCGGGAGTGTCCTCAATCTCGGACTCCTGGAGGTTCAAGACCTCGGACACGCCATCGACAATCACGCCCATCATGATGTTGCCGTTGTGCTGCTTGACCTGCAAAACAATGATGCAGGTTCGCTGCGTATACTCGGCTTCCGGCAATTGGAACTTGAGCCTTAAGTCGATGACCGGGATCACTTTCCCGCGAAGGTTGATCACGCCCTTGACGAAGGGCGAGGTTTGCGGGACCGCGGTGATCTCCTGAATCCCCATGATTTCCTTGACCTTGAGGACTTGGACGCCAAACTCTTCCTGTCCCAGGTGGAATAGGAGATACTTTCCCCCGCGTTGCGGCGAAATCGGCATGTCGAGTACTGCTGGTTGCACGTGGCCTGCTCCCGTGAAATGCTGATCGGGCGACTGCTCGCCAGTAACCACATCGGCGGAATTCCGGCCGGGCTACAGGGTAAATCGATTCGGGAACAGAGGTTTCCCCGACCAGTTCGATCAGGGACTCGGCGGACGGATCACCGCGGTGCCGCTCAACCGGTCGTACCAGGAGCGGTGTTTGCGGCCCAGCAGGATGCCGGCAAGCGCGATGACATAAGGGATTACGGCGGCGGTCACCAACCACGGCAGTCCGGAAATCAACGCAAGCCACGGGGCGAATTGCAACGCCGTGCGCACCGTGGCGCGGGCGAGCGTGACGCGCCGTCCGTTAGCCTCCATGACGCGGATGCCCGCCAGCCTCTTGCCGGGGCTGGCCTGTCCCGCCGAAGCCTCCGCCACGATCAAGTAGAGAGCCGCCGGAATCGTGGCCAGGAACTTTGACTTCGGATTCGCGTGTCCTAAGACGGACATGGTCACCGCGAAAATCAGCCACATCACCGTGAGGTCAAAGACAAACGCCACGCTCCTTCTCCAGAAGCCCGCGTAGGCAAGCGGCATTTCTTCAGACTATCGCGCGCTAGCGGGCTTGCCGCGGCCCGGGACGGAACGTGATTTCGAGCACAACGTCCACTTCCATCGGCTGGCCATTGTTGAGCGCCGGCTGGAATTCCCAGGAGAGCAGTTCCTCGGCTGCTTTCTTGCGTCCAGGCTCGCCCCCGGGTCCGCGAAGAACCTTAACGGAAGAGACGCGGCCCGCACGGTCGATGATGGCCGCCATCTGCATGGTTCCGCTGGCCTCGGCTTCGCCAGGGTCGTCGCCCTCGAGGCTGAACTTTCGAACCGGGACAGGCGCCGCAATGCTTCCCAAACCGGTCTCTGGCGCCTGGCGAGCCGAAAACCAGAGCACCCAGTCGCCACGATAGTTAGCAATGTCAGGCCCCGGAATGAGGAGCGTGTAGACATTGCGATTGGCGAACAAGGACTCGACTGTGGCCGGGATGACGCGCGCCGACGGCCGCAAGGGCGCTGAAAGGGTGCGATTGATGGGCGGCAGCCTGATTTCGCGCAAGGCTCGCCGGTCGGGAACCGCCCCCGCCACGGGCGCGGGTGAAGCCACGCTCCCGCCGGCGGCGTCGCCGCGCGCGACCAGACCCGGCACTCGGACGGCCGCGCCATTGCCGGCGGGTCCGCTCGACGGAGGTCCCAAGTCCGGCGCTTGAGAGAACTGCGCGCCGCGAGATCCTTCCGGCGGTGGTCCGGAGAGCTTGTCGGCGGGATTCAATCCGACGATCACCGCCTTCAGGTCCTGCACCGAGCCCCCGCCCCCAGCAGGGATTTGCGGAGCATCCTGAATCTCCTGGCGGACCGGCGCGCCTGCCCCTTGCCCCCCGGGTGGCAGAACCAACTGCCGCGGCGGAGGTTTGGGCAACTTGGGGCGATTGTCGATGATGTCGAGATTCGGCGTGCCTGCCCGCAGACCCGGCGATGATGCCGGATCGAACGAAGGCGCCTCCATCGTGGGCGCTCGCGGAACCGGTTTGGGCGGCGCGGCGGGCGGCGGAACAAACCGCTTCGGTTCAGGTTTCGGCGGCGCGGGCGGTTCGGGAAGCGCCACCAGGTTCGGCGCCGGAATGTCGTTCGGCAATTGCTGGGGACGGTCCGGACGCCAGATCAGTTGCTGTTTTGAACTCGGATCCGAGGACTGCGCCACGATCGCTTTCGGCGCGATTGTTTTTTCAGCCTGCGGCTTGTCGCCCGGACCAAATTGCTGTTGGGGCGCCACCTCGGGTACCGCGCGGCGGAAGTCGTACCAGATCACTCTGCGCTGCGATGAGTCCTGCTTGGGCAACATAGTCAGCCGGTATTGTTTTTCAGAAAGCAATTCCCGCTCGCGCGAATCCACGATCAGGAGTACGGCGATGGTGCTGAGGTGGAAAACAATCGAGGAGAGAAACGCTCCCCAACGCCGGTGGCGGGATGCGCCGCCAGACAGCCAGAATGACGCCAGGATGAACACGAAAGAGGTTCTAGCCTGACTGTAGCAGGATGGGCGCGCGGCGAGGATTATGCCTTCGTGCGAAACTCCCGATTACGGCAAAGGAATCCGGTACAGGTTGCGGTGAACGATCGTCTTCATGTAGGCGAAGACGGAAGGATCCGGTCCGGGCGAGTTGTCCCATGCGTCGATGACGCAGGCGCCGGACAAAGCGTTGATGTTCGATAAACCGTGCGGTCCCAACGGCGGGGGGCGGGGAAAAGTCTCTCCCGGTGGGATGGGTATTGCGGCTGTTTTGCCGCGAGACGACCGTGAGGCTGGTTCGAGTCCGACAGGAACCTCCCGCTTGGGGTCCTTCTGGCGGGTGAGTACCCGTGGGCCGGCGTCAGCCCCGCGCGGGCT
>JADZCI010000197.1 GCA_020851655.1 Bryobacterales bacterium | reverse complement strand
TCTTCAACTTCTTTTTTATTTAATCGGACTGTTCATCCCTGTTGACCTTGCTGCAGAAATGATGATACGCTCGTTCTGCGAAGGAAATTTCGTATTCCGAAAACATTGTCGCCCAACACAATCACGCACCCGTCCGCGGAGTCCCAAGGGTCTAAGAGCCTCGTCATGTCTCTGGCCAAGGGCTTCCGGGTCTTGGAAGTGTTCCAGGCGCAGCAGCCGGAAATGACGATTTCTGAAATTGCCGGGCGGGCCGGCCTCGATGCCGGAACCGCCTTCCGCCTCGTCAAGACTCTGGTGATGCTGGGCTATCTCAGGCAGGTCCCCGATTCAAAGCGATACGCGCTCGATTGGAAGGTCCTCGACCTGGGCTTCAACGCCATCGGCCACAGCGATATCCACGCGGTGGCGCGGCCGATTCTGCGGTCGCTTGTCGGTAAGGTCAATGAAGCGGCGAGTCTCGCGGTACTGGACGGGCCAGACGCCGTGTACGTGGAAAGGGTTCAATTCGGCCTGGGAAGGTTGGGGATCACGCAACGGATCGGGTCGCGAGTGCCTGTCTACTCTTCGGCGGTCGGACACGCGATTCTCGCCTACTACCCGTTGGAAGAGCGGTTGCGGATTCTGAACCAGCGCGAACGCGTCAAACTCACGCCGAACACTCCGGTTTCCATCGCCGAGATCGAGAAGAGATTGCAGACGGTTCGGGAGAAGGGTTACGCGCTTTCCGATCAGGACACCGTCCTCGGAGTCCGTGTGCTGGCGGCGCCGATTCTCGATCTCGACGAGCATCCATGGGGCGCAATCAGTGTCGCTGCGCCGTCGTTTTCGTGCTCTTTGGACGAGTTTATCGGGCACTCCAGGACAGCCCTCATCGAGGCCGCCAAGGTTCTCGGAAAAGTGCTTCGTGTTTCGGGTTCGGCGGCGATGGGTTAGCGGACGCGGGGAAGAAACCAGTGGAACCACGGATCGGCATCATCGGATTAGGCCTGGTCGGCGGCGCCTTGAGCGCGAGACTGCGGGACACCGGGCGCGGAGTCGTGGGGCACGACATCTCGCCTCAACAGGAGAAGTTGTTTCGGACGATGGGCGGCGAGGTTCGCCCGTCAGCCGCCGCAGTGGCGTCCGAATGCGGTCTGATGGTGCTGAGCTTGCCGACTCTGGCCGTTTCGAAGTCGGTGGTTCAGGAATTGCTGCCTCACCTGCGCCCTGGATCGATCATTGTGGACACGACCACCGGTGCGCCGGAGGAAACATCGGAACTCGAAGCGCTCCTCGCTCCGGCGGGGGTCGGCTACATCGAGGCGCTGATTGGCGGCTCCAGCAGCCTGGTGCGAACGGGCGAGGCCATCGCGATGTGTGGAGGAGAGGAAGCGGTGTTCCAGCGCTGCGCGGATCTGCTGCGCGCCTGCTTCGGGCAGGTCTTCTATTTGGGCTCCTGCGGCGCCGGTTCACGGATGAAGCTGATTCTGAACCTGGTCCTGGGGCTCAATCGCGCGGTGCTGGCCGAAGGGCTGGCCTTCGCCGGCGCCTGCGGAATCGAACCCTCGCGCGCGCTGGAAATCCTGCGCGCCAGCCCGGCCTATTCGCGAGCCATGGATACCAAGGGCGCCCGGATGGTCGAGCGTGACTTCGAACCCGAGGCGCGGCTGTCGCAGCATCTCAAGGATGTCCGCATCATTCTGTCGCTCGGCGCGCGCAGCGGCGCGCGACTGCCGCTTTCCACGCTCCACCGGCGCTTGCTCGAAGATGCGGAAGCGGCTGGCTACGGTGCGGCGGACAACAGCGCCATCATCTGCGCTTTCTCCAACGGCAAGGGCCGGCAATGACCAAGGCGCGGTTGCTCGATCTCGGCGTCATTCTCGCTTATCTCGTTTTCATGGCCTGGCTGGGCCTCCGGTTTTCCCGGAAGCAGAAGACGACGGAGGATTTCTTCGTCGCCAAACGCGCGGTTCCCGGCTGGGCCATGGGGCTCTCGCTGCTGGCCACCATGATCAGCAGCGTGACTTTCATTGCCTACCCTGGCTCCGCCTATGCCAAGGATTGGTCCAACCTTGTTCCGGGCTTTCTCGTGGTCGGCGTACTGCTGCTGACCGGCGCCGTCATCATCCCGTATTACCGGCGCGTCGTTGGCATGAGCGCGTACGAGTATTTTGAGAAACGGTTTGGCCGGCCCGCGCGCATCTACGCCTCGCTCGCCTTCTCGCTGGCCCACTTTTCCAAGATGGCGTTCGTCTTCTATCTGATGGCGCTGACCATCAACAGCATCACCGGCTGGAACCTGGACCTGGTGGTCTGTGGTGTTTGCGCAGTCATGGTGCTCTACACCGTCAAAGGCGGAATCGAAGCCGTGATCTGGACCGACGTCGTGCAAGCCTTCATCACCTGGGCCGGAGTCCTGGTCTGCCTCGGCTTCCTTTTGTTCCTGGCCCCCGGTGGGCCTTCGGCGGTCTTCAACCTGGCGGTGGCCGAGCGTAAGTTCAGCCTTGGACGCATGGAGATGGATTACACCAGCGCCACGATTCCGGTCCTGCTCGTCTACGGCTTTTTCTGGTACCTGCAGCGGTATACGGCGGACCAGACGGTCGTGCAGCGTTACCTGGTGGCCAAGTCCGACCGGGGAGCGCTCCGCGGCGTGGCACTCGGTGCGGCGTTGTGCGTTCCCATCTGGACGCTCTTCATGTTGATCGGCACCTGCACATGGGCTTTCTACAGGCTCACCGGCGAGCAACTGCCCGCCTACGTCACAAAAGCGGATCAGGTCTTTCCGCACTTCATCGCAACGCACTTGCCTGTGGGTTTTGCGGGTCTGTTCATGGCCTCGCTGATGGGCGCCACCATGACCATGCTGGCCAGCGATCTGAATTGCCTCGCCGCGGTCGGCGTCGAAGATTTTTACCGGGCGATGCGGCCCCAGGCGACCGACCGCCAGCGCTTGCGCGCCGCGCGAATCCTGATCGCCACCGTGGGTGCGCTCAGCGCCGGGTGCGCGCTGATCCTGGCCCACGCCAAAGGGGATGCGCTTTCCATGTGGTTTGCCGTTTCCGCGATTGTCTCCGGAGGTCTTGCCGGGCTGTTCCTGCTCGCCTTCCTGTCCCGGCGCGCCAATCCCCAGGGAGCCTTCCTGGGCATCGCCGCCAGCCTGCTCTGCACGGTTTGGGCGGTGTTGACCAACCGGAAACTGATCGACCTCGGACCATTCAACTACCGCGGCGACGATCTGACCATCGGCGCGCTGGGCCACCTTGTCCTCTGGATCGGAGGCTATCTTGCAAGCTTCCTCTTCAGGAGCCCCGCGCGGAAGGAACCGGACCGCGACATGACCGTCTGGGCATGGCTGGCGGAGCGGCGGCAAACGCCCAGGCAGCTAGTCCCGGAGCGTGACGTCTAGCCCGGCGCGCTAGCGCTTCGGCGAGCCGGTCCCGATTCCGGGCGTCCCGGTGTCGTACAGAATCTGTTAGTGGACGCGCGACAGAGCGATTACGGAAGCATGGACATTTTTGGACCGATCCGGGCATATTGATCGCTTGGCGTTAATCGCCTCACGATATAGTCTGGTATCGATGAACCGAACCTTCCGCGACAAGGAAACGGAGAAGGTTTTCCTGCGGCAGTTCAGTAGGAGGTTCCAGGCGGTTGCCGGCGTAGCGAAGCGGAAACTCGATCACCTCAACGCAGCGACCTCCCTCCTGGATCTCGCAGCAATTCCCGGCAACCAACTGGAAGCACTCAAGGGGGACCGAGCCGGGCAGCACAGCACCCGAATCAATGACCGGTTCCGGGTCTGTTTCGTTTGGAATGCCGCGGACGGGTATGAGGTCGAAATTTCCGATTACCATTGAGGGCAAAATGGCCAAAAGCAAGAAGACGATGTCACCGATCCACCCTGGCGAGACGCTCCAGGAAGACTTCATGAAGCCGCTCGGCTTGTCGGCGAACCGGCTCGCCATCAACCTGCGTGTGCCCGCCGCGCGCATTGGGGAGATCGTCCATGGGCGCCGGGCCGTTACCGCCGATACCGCGCTTCGCCTGGCGAGGTACTTTCGAACGAGCCCGCAGTTTTGGATCAACCTCCAGGCCAACTACGATCTCGAAGTGGCGCGGGACGCGATCGGACAAAAGATCGCGGAGGAGATAAGGCCGCACCGCGCCGCCTAAGTTACCGGCGCTTCCGGAGCAACGGCAGCACAGCCACGGAACCCAGCAGATCTACCGCGCCTTCACCTCAAACGTCGTCTTCGCCTCGGCCGTCTTGCCGCCGACGTTGTCTTTCGCGGTGATGAGGAGCGCGTAGGTTCCCGGGCTCAGGTCCTTGCTCAGGGTCAGATTCAATACGCCTCTCATGAGCCGCTTGGGATAGAACGGCGCATCGCTTTCGGCGGCGGCTTTGGGCTCCTCGTACAATAGCTTGCCGGACGGGCGGTACACCGCCAGGCCGTACTCGACGTTGAATGCGTTCTTGTCCCCCAGCTTGAACCCGGTCATTTCGAAGCGCCCCCAGAGTTCGTCGCCTTGCAGGTAGACGGGCGGGTCGAGCGGCGTGCGGTCCTGCTCACCCCGGAAGAAACGGACATTCCGTATCTCGAGGACTTCGCTTGGCGCAATGTTGATCCCTCGTACGCGGAACGGCAAGGTCTCTTCCGTGGATGTCTTGCCAAACTCGTCGGCGGCGTGGATCTTGATCTGGAATGTGCCCGACGGGAGTTGCGGTGGCAGCGGAATGATGAGGCTCGCCTTAGGCAACCAGTTCTTGTCGTTCTCGGTGAGTTCGACTCTCACCGCGCCGGTCACAGGCGGCGTCACCAGGATGCCCTCGGGATCCGTCAGCACGATCTGGTAGCGCACGTCGACCTTGTCCTTTTGCGCCACGAACCCGGAAATGCGGAACGACAGGTACATCAACTCGCCGGGCATATACTCATAGCCCGCGGGCAGCGTCGCGCCATCCTCGCGGTCGAGCAGCGCGGGCCCCACGACCGCCAGTTTGGCGGGCGGCGGCGCGGCCCCGGCTGCGATAAGCGCAAGCAGCCGCCGGCGAGTCACAGTGGAACCTCCCGCTTACTTCAGCTTAGTCGGCGCCGGTGTCGCCGGTCCCGGCGGCGCGGCCGGTTGCGGCGTGGCAACCGAAGGGTCCTTCTCCGCCATGAATGGAATATCGACGAGCGCGGCTTTCTCCTGCTCGGGGTCGCCACCGCTCGAAAGACGCAGCTTGTAGGCCCCCGGCGGCACGTCGAACAGGATCTGCCCCTGGTCGGTCTCGGCGGGCTTCATCACCCGCAGGAACCCCAGCCATTGCGTCACGCCGTCACCCTTCTGCTCTTCCATATAGGTATTGCCCTTGGAATCCACCAGTGAGAGCAGGGGAACGCCCGCCTCGCCACCGCCGCTGTTGGTCACCGTCAGCGTCACCACCATGAAACGGTTCTTGGGTAGCCTTGGGCCATCGGGCGTGCCGAGTTCAGCCTCCCAGTTGGCGTCCACAATCGTGTAGACCAGCGGAGCGGTAGTCACCTGTGTTCCTATCGGAAAGGTGGCCAGCATCGGACTGCGCCGCGATTGGGAGCACCCGGCCAGGGCGATCAGGCTCCCCGTTAGCAACGTGAACCTGAGTAATGAATTTCTTTTCACTATAACCATCAAGGCAAGTCTTCCACTTAGACCTTACTGAAAATGACAACACAGGCGCAAATCTTAGCCCTGGCTCTTTGCCTGGTGTCGCCGGCGCTGCGGGCTCAAGGCACGCATCCCATCACAGGCCGGCGGATCGCGCCGGTCATGAGCGCTGACGGCGCTGATTGGCTGGAGCGGTCTGAGCGTGAATCCGAGGAGCGTCCGAAGCTCGCCCTTCAGTTGTTGGGCATCCAGCCAGGCATGCTTGTGGCCGACGTCGGCGCCGGATCGGGCTACTACACCGCCATGCTCGCCCGGCAGGTAGGTCCTTCCGGCAAAGTCTTTGCTTCGGACATCCAGCCCGGCATGATCGAACGGCTCAACGCCCGGCTCCGTCGCGAAAAGATCAGGAACGTGGAAACCTTTCTTGCCACGGAAACCGACGCGAGACTGCCCCCTTCTTCGTGCGACCTCATCCTGCTCGTCGACGTCTATCACGAGTTCTCCCAGCCCCAGGCCATGCTGCGGAATCTGCGTGCCGCGCTCAAACCCGGAGGCCGTCTGGTATTGTTGGAGTTCCGCGAGGAAGATCCCAAGGTGCCCATCCGCCCCGAACACAAGATGAGCGTGGACGAGGTGCGCGCCGAGTTGGAGCCCGAGGGTTTTCGCCTGGAAAGGGTCCTACCCGATCTTCCCTGGCAGCACATTTTGATTTTCCGAAAATGAAGGGACAGACTTTCGCATCCGAACATTCGGTGGCCCGCGACCAGGTGACGGGCGCCCGGATACATCAACTCACCACGCATCCGTCCATCCAGCACGCCACGTACTTCCTTCAAAGTTCGTTCTTCCCGGACGGCGGCGGCCTGATCTTCACGAGCTACCGGACCGGCCAGGCGCAACTCTACTCGATTGAGCCTTTCCCCGGCGGACCGATCCGCCAGTGGACCGCGGATCGTCCGATCCACCCGTTTTCACCGGCCATACATCCGTCCGGCGAGCGTGTCTTTTTCGTGCGCGGCGGCGGCATTTGGCAGATCGGCCGGCGCACTCTTGCCGAGCGGCCCATCGTAGAGTTCGAAGGGGCGCAGTTGGGCGAAGTCTCCTTGACGCCGGATGGCGAGTGGCTCACCGCCGCCGCCAAGCAAGGCGCCCGGCCGGGCATCGTCGCCGGGCGGGTGGATGGCACGGAATGGAAGTTCATCGAATTTCCACGGACCGTGATCCACCCGCAGTTCCATCCGCTGGAGCCGGAATGGATCGAGTTCGCCGCCGACCCGGCGCCGCGCATGCACCGCGTGCGGCGCGACGGCATGGGTGTCGAATGCCTGTATCAACATGACAACGACGAGTTCGTCGTTCATGAAACGTTCCTGGGCTCAACGGGCGACCTGGTTTACACCGTCTGGCCTTTCATGCTCTGGCGCATGAACTGGCAATCGCGCGAGCGCACTCCAATCGCCGCATTCAATGCCTGGCACATCACGCCGGACCGTAGGGGTTCGGCCATCCTCTGCGACACCAATCATCCGGATCGCGGCATTCACCTAATCGGCGCCGCCGATGGCAGCACCCGCCTGGTGTGCGAATCCCGCGCCTCCAACCAGGGTACGCAGTGGCTGGCCAGCCGCTATGCGATGCCGGAAGATTTTGCGCGCGCCCGCAGCGGAGCGCCGCGCGGCTTGAGTTGGATGGAGTCGGCCGCCGACACGGTATACGGTCCGCAATGGTCGCACCCGCATCCTTCCTTTTCGCACGACGAGAAAATGGTCGTGTTCACCAGCGACCAGTCAGGCTACCCGCGGGTCTACGTGGCTGAGATTCCATTTTGAGCGCGCTTGGGAATGGATAATCTGACACACAGCCTCCTGGGCGTCGCCCTCAGCCGGGCGGGCCTGAACCGGCTCACACCCCAGGCGGGATGGGTGGTCCTGTTTGCCGCCAATGCTCCGGACCTGGACATCATAGCGGGGCTGAAAGGCAGCCTCGCCTACCTGCATTACCACCGTGGTTGGACTCACTCTTTCGCCGGCGCGCCGGCCGTTGCGCTGGGGCCGCTGGCGCTGTGGGCCCTGCTGACTCGCAAGCGGCGCCGCGGCCCCGCGCACTGGGCCGGCGCCTATGCCGCCTCGCTGGCCGGCGTCCTCAGCCACCTGCTGATGGATTGGATGAATGTCTACGGAATCCGGTTGTGGTTGCCCTTTGACCATTCCTGGCCCCGGCTGGACCTGGTCAATATCGTCGATATCTGGATCTGGGCGATTCTGCTCATCGCGCTGGCCGCTCCCTGGCTCGGGCGGCTGGTGAGTACCGAGATTGGCGCGCAACCGGGAAACGGCAGAGGCGCCGCCGCCGTGTCACTGCTGCTGCTTGCCGCCTATATCGGGTTCCGGGTTAACCTCCATGATGAGGCGGTGCGGATCCTGGACTCGCGAACGCACTTGAACCTTCCAGCCACGCGCGTTGCGGCATTCCCCACGGCCATCAATCCGTGGCTGTGGACCGGTGTGGCGGAGACCTCCGCCTTCTACCGCGTGTATTCGATGGACCTGTTAAAGGAGTTTGAACCCGGCCGCGCCAGGACACTCTATAAGGCGCCGCCGTCGCCTGCCATGGACATCGCCAGGACGACGGAAACCGTGTCCGTCTTTCTGAACTTTGCACAGTTTCCGTACTGGCGCGTCGGGCCGTCGCCTGCCGGCGATGGCGGGACCGATGTGCGGGTTTCCGACCTGCGATTCGGCATGCCGGAGGACGAACGATTTACCGTGCTGGTCAGGTTGGATGCCGGTCAGGTGGTCCGGGAACAGAGCTTCGATTTCGGCCCGTTTCAGCCCAGATAGTCGAACAGGCTCCGCATTGGCGTACTGGCCCGCACCTGCAATGCCGCCTGCTGCTGGAATTGCAGTTGCTGAAGTGTAACGACCGATTCTGTGACGTCAGCGTCTTCAAAGCCGGCCAACTGGGTGCTCAGGTTCAACTGCATTTTTGAGGCGGTGTCCTTGGCGTCAGAGATCTGGCTCTGCGCGTTGCCGTAAAACCCGAGCATGTTGTTGAGATGAGTCGAGACCCCGGCCATGCCATCCATGGCTGACCGCAGCGCTGTCTCGTCATTGGTGAGCAGGGCCTGGCGCAGGGCCTCCACGCTGGCGTAGACGTTGCTGGCCGCGTCGGCGTTGTCGAAGATTTCGTCCGCCGGCTTGGCGATGGCAAACGTGGTGCCGTTGGGGTGCAGGGCGCGCCGCGTCGCAGCCGTGCCCTGGTACGCGCTCCAGGGCGGCGTTTGGGTGAAGTCGATACTGTAGGCGCCAGACTGATCGCTGTCGCCGGAAAAGATCATGCGCCCGTCCGATTCGGTGTTGGCCAGCTTGACGAACCGTTCGAGCAGGTCCTGAACTTCACCCGCGATGGTGCGGCGCGAATCGGCCGTTTGCGCAATCCCGGAGGCCTCCGAAGCCAGCACGCGCACGCGATCGAACAGCTTCACCGCCTGCTGCAACGTGCTTTCCGCCGTGTTGACCTCGGTGTCCAGGCGGTTCATGTTGGCTTGCACCTGTTTGAGCCGCGCCAGGTCGGAGCGCGTCTGCATCAGGCCGCTGAGGACATCGGGATCGTCCGACGAACTGATCACGCGCTTGCCGGTACCGATCTCCCGCTGCGCGCGCTCGATTCCCGCATTCACGTTCTTGAGTGAATTCAGGTACAGGGTGGTCTTTGCGTCTAGTGACGTGTACATGCCGCCTCGCTTACCGCAGTAACCCGATGACGGTCTGCGTCATGTCGTCCAGGGCTTTGATCAACTGCCCCACCGCCTGGTAGGAGCGCTGGAATTCCACGAGCGTAACCGCTTCTTCATCGAGGTTGACGCGGGAAAATTCGTCGCGCAGCGACTGCGCCTGCGTGAGCAGGCCCTGCTGCACGTTGGCCTGATCCTCGCTGTGCTCGACCGCGCTGCCAACCTGGCTGGCCACCGTACCGTAGAAGGCGGCGAAGGTGAAACCATTCAGCGGTTTGGCGTTCGCCAGGTCGGCCAGAGCCAGGGCATTGCCGTTGCCGCCCGGCGCCGCCACCGAGGCCAGCGCCAGGTCCCGCGGCTGCAACGCGTTCACCGACAGCGTGCGCGCTTCCCCTTGCAGCGGGTCGTAGCTGAACAGTGGCGTCAGGGGAGCGTTGCCGTTGGCATCCAAGCCGCCCGCCAGTGTGTTGTTCACGGTATCGGCAAAACTGGTGGCCAGTTGGTTGAGGCTGGCCTCGAACGCGGGCAGCACGTTCTCATGCAGGTCCATCAGCCCGCCCAGTTCTCCGGCGGTGATGGTCGAGGTGATGTCGGCCCCATTCAGACCCAGAATCTGCGCGTTGCCGGCCGGCGTTTGGGCCACCTGAAGCGGATAGAACCCATCGCCTTGAATAAACAGGTCCTGTCCGCCGATGTACACGCTCACCGTGCCGTCGTCCTGGCTCAGAACAGTGGCGTTGGTCAGTTGGGACAACTGTTCCAGGGTGCGGTGCAGGTCCGCCTGCAATCCGCTGTCGGCCTGCGAACGCGCATCCTTGCGGATCTGAGTGTTAATGTCCTGCAGATGGCGCCCGAGCGAGTTGATCTGATCCACGGTGCGCGAGATGTCCTGGAAGATGGCGCGCTTGCTGGTCGAAAGTTGGTTGGCGGCGAGATTGAACTGGTAGGCCAGGTCCTTGGCGCGGTTCAGCGCCGTCTGCCGGACCGCCATGTCGTTGGGGCTCACGGTCAGCGCCGAAAAAGCCTGGAACAGGTTGTTCATGGCGCCGGCGATGCCGGCATCCTGGCCAATCGGCAGCGCTCCCTCGATTTGAGCCAAAGCGTCAGCCTGTTTCCGCGCCGCGCCCCAGCGGCTGGTTTGATCGCGTACCGCATGCTCGGCGTACTGGTTTCGCGAATCGATGGAGCCGCCCCATCTCACCCCCCCCGACAGGCCCGACGTCAAATCAAACGCCTTGGCGAGGATGAGTTCCCGCTGCTTGGCAAAGCCCGGCGTGGAGGCGTTGGCGACGTTGTTCTGGATCACCCGGGTCGACTGCTGCAACACCCACATGGCATCGGCTGAATTGCGTAAGGCGGCTAAGAGACTGCCCATGGCGTTTTACCCTTCCCACCGGCGAGCCGGACGCTCTGAGCGCACCAGCTCAGGCATCGGGACCGCCCTGCCGTCGAGGGCGTATCCGGCTTGCTCGCACAGGCGTCTTCCCCATCCCTGGTAGAACTCCCCGGCCTGTTGCACCAGGCGGGCAATCCGGCTCAACCGCCACTTGGCGCGTCCCAGCCCGCAGCGGAGTTGCTCCTTGTCCCGGTCGGTCCAGCCCGAACGCCCCTCCTCGATCTGGCGCATGAGGGAAGTCATTCCGGTCACTGCCTCGTTGAGTTCCGCCGCGCTGGCATTCACCGTGCCGGGCGCCGCCTCAATCAGCAAGCGCTCAGCCGCGCTCAGCCGGTCCTGAATCTCATCAAGCAGTGTGTCGCAGCTCATCGGTCCACCCTACTCGCCGGCGGACGCTTCCTTAACCATCGCCTTGGCAATCGCTTCCGGATCGGGGTTGTAGCGTCCCGAGGCGACATCGGCAGCCAGGCGCTCGATGCGGGCCTCCCGCGCCACGGAGTGCGCGTCGGTGGCCGACAGATGTTCCGCCAGGCTGGAGATCTGAACGCTATCTGGCGCGGCGCCGGTTCGGACTTCCTTGTCTCGTGCCGCCGGACCCCCCTGGGGTCCCGCCACCCCGCGCTGCTCGACGCTCCGCGTCGCTGCTGGATTGGGATCGTGGATTCTCACACCATGCTCATCGGTTGTCATCTCTCTTGACTTTAGCTCCAACATTCTTCCCGGCCCGCCACTAACGAGAGAACTGATTTTGCCTCCATCCCGTATATTGTCATTAGTGGAGGGATTGGGTTGCGATCTTTTCTGACGCTGTTCGCGATTTCTGCCTGTAGCTGGGCTGCTACACCAGAAAGTCTTCAGGATGTGACATTTACACGAGATATTTTCCCGTTGCTCCAAAAACACTGCCAGACCTGCCACCGGCCGGGCGAGGCGGCGCCCATGAGTTTCCTGTCCTATCAGGAAACCAGGCCATGGGCCAAAGCCATCAAACAAGCGGTTACGGTACGAAAAATGCCGCCCTGGTACGCCGACCCGCATACGGGTGAGTTTCGCAACGACCGGACGCTGCCGGCCTCCGACATTGCCCAGATTTCGGCTTGGGCCGACGCGGGCGCTCCGGAAGGCAATCCCGCCGATGCCCCGAAACCGCTCTCGTTCGTAGAGGGCTGGCAGATTGGAAGGCCGGACCTGATCCTCGAAATGCCGTCCGAGTTCTCGATTCCAAGCCAGGGAACCGTCGAATACCAGTACGTCGTGATTCCCACCGGCCTGAAAGAGGACCGCTGGGTTCAGGCGGCTGAGGCTCGCCCCGGCAATCGCGCCGTGGTGCACCACATCATCGCCTTTATCCGCGAACCCGGCTCGAAATGGCTCAAGGATGCGGTTCCAGGGGTGCCCTTCGTCCCCGCTAAAGGCGGACACGAACGCGGCGTCATGGCCGATGACAACCTGACCGGGTTTGCCCCCGGCATGCCTGCCGAAATCCTGCCTCCCGGCCAAGCCCGCCTGCTGAAGGCGGGAAGCGATATTGTTCTTCAAATGCATTACACCGCCAGTGGCAAGGCACAATCCGACCGCTCCCGAATCGGTGTGGTGTTTGCCAAAGCGCCGCCCCGCAAGCGGGTTTTAACCGCCGCGGTCAGCAACCAGAAGTTTGTCATCCCGCCGGGCGATTCCAACTATCGTGTCGACGCCGAGCTGACTCTCTATTCTCCGTCCACCCTCATCGGCATGTTGCCCCATATGCACTTGCGGGGTAAGGCGTTTTCCTATCGCGTCACCTACCCCGACGGCCGGCGCGAGGACCTGCTCAATGTACCGAAGTACGATTTCAACTGGCAGCTTTGGTACCTGCCGGCCGAAGTGAAAGTCCTTCCTGCGGGAACCAAGGTCGCCTGCACAGCCTTTTTTGACAACTCGGCCAACAATCCCGCCAACCCCGACCCCCAAGCCGAAGTGCGCTACGGTGAACAGAGTTGGGAAGAAATGATGTTTGGATTCTTCAACATAGCGGTTGACGTCAACATCAACAAGATGGACCTGTACCGCCCCAAACGCGAAACCTCGCAGGCGGTTCCGGCCAAGTCTGGAGACTAGAAAAAGCCCATGAGACCACTCGCCGCGGCCGTTGTGATGGCCGCGCCCCTTTGTGCCGCTCCGGCGTACTATAAGGACGTCCTGCCGATCCTGCGGAAGAACTGTCAAAGTTGCCACCGTCCTGGTGAGATCGGGCCCATGCCGCTTGGGGACTACAAGACAACCCGCCCCCTGGCTAAGGCGATCAAGCAGGCCGTCGTCACCCGGAAAATGCCCCCATGGTTTGCCGACCCGCATGTGGGCAAGTTCTCCAACGACCGTTCGCTCAGCCCGGCGGACATTGAGACCATAGCCGCGTGGGTGGACGGCGGCGCCTTGGAGGGTGACCCCGCCAGCGCTCCGCCCCCCGTGATATGGCCGGAAGGCTGGCAGATCACGAATCCTGATCTGGTGGTCGAAATGCCGTCCAAGTTCAAGATTCCGGCCCGCGGCGAAGTCGACTATCAGTACATCGTGCTACCGCTGAACCTCAAAGAAGACCGCTGGGTGCAGATGGCAGAAGCGCGCCCCGGCGCGCACAGCGCGGTCCACCACATCATCGCCTACCTGCGTGTGCCGGAATCGAACTGGCTGCGGGGCGAAGCCGAACCCGGCGTGCCGTTTGTGCCGCCCCGCGCCACCCCGGAAGGCAAACCCCGGCAGGATATCGGCGGCGACGGCAACGAGCCCTTTGTGATCTACTCCCCGGGACACGAACCAAACCGCTGGGCGCCTGGCGTAGGCAAGCTGATTCCGGCCGGGTCCGACATCGTGCTGCAGATGCACTACACCCCTACGGGCAAGGAGCAGTGGGATCAATCGCGAGTCGGGTTCGTCTTTGCCAAGCAACCTCCCAAGCAGCGGGTGGTCACGCTGAACGTGGTCAACCCCACTTTCCGTATTCCGCCGGGCGATCCCAACTACCGCGTGGACGCCGGCGTGACGTTCCGTAACGACGCCACGCTGCTGAGCTTTTTCCCGCACATGCACCTGCGGGGCAAAGCGTTCGAATACCGCTACAAGCAGCCCGATGGAACCGTGACGACGCTGCTCAAGGTCAACAACTACAACTTCAACTGGCAACTGAACTACGAACTGGCTCAGCCGGTTCAGCTACAAAAAGGCGGCCGGCTGGAGGCCTCGGGCTGGTTCGACAACTCGCCCAACAACCCCTTTAACCCCGACCCGAAGGCCGAGGTCCGCTGGGGCGAGCAAAGCCGGGAAGAGATGATGCTCGGATACTTCGACGTGCTGTTTGACGCCCGCCTGGATTTGCGGTCCTGGCGCCAGGGCAGGAAACCGCCGTCGGATTGATGCTCGTTCGATGCGCTGTCACGGTGTTGGTGTGCGCCGCCGCGGCTTGGGCGCACGACCCGATCACCACCAAACTTACCTGGTCGAAAGAAATCTCGCGGCTATTCATCAAGCGCTGCATCACGTGCCATCAGCCGGGAGGCGCGGCGCCCTTTACGCTGGCCACTTACGAATCGGCCCGCCCGTGGGCGGTGGCGATTCGCGACGAGGTGTCCAACCGGACCATGCCCCCGTGGGGCGCGGTCAAAGGCTTTGGTGAGTTTCGAGACGACGGCTCGCTCTCCCAGGAAGAAATTTCCCTGATCATTGACTGGGTCAACGGCGGCGCTCCGGAAGGCGATCCCCAGTTCACGCCCCAGCGACTGCCGGAACCCTATGTGCCGGCCGCGGCATCCGGACGCCCGATCGGCATCCCCGGGACTTTGACTCTGACCCAACCCATGCGGCTGGTTGGACTGCGCGCCGTTCAGTTACCCGATGGCGCCGAGGCCAGGATCGTGCTCGAGCAGGCAGACGGCGCCATCGAACCGCTGGTCTGGATCAGAAACTGGAAAGCAAAATTCGCGCACGATTTCGTCTTTCGTGTCCCGCTCGAGGCGCGGCCCGGCGCGCGGGTTCTGATGCTCGGCGCGCCCGCCGGAGCTAGGGTTGCATTGCTGGCGGAAGCGCCGCCGGGGCGGGCTTCGGCGCGCCCGGCGGTCCGCCCTTGAGCTTCATCAAGTCGGTCTGAAGCTGTTTTGCAATGCGGTCCGCCACGTCCGCGCTGGCGCTGCGAAACTTGCCTCCCTGGCTCTCCTGCATCGTCGACCAGATCACGTCGCCATCCTTGTTCACAATCCGGACTGAGGCCGACGCTTCATGCTTGCGCTCGGCGATACGCGAGCTGTCGGTTTCTCCAAAGCCGCTGCTCAGGCTCAGATGCTCGCGGTTGCTGTTGCTGCTGGCGCCCTTGCCCATCGAGACTCCGCCGCGGGCGTGAATGCCTTCCGACGTCTGAAACGTATCCGTAAAAACCAGGTCCTCGCCCGAGCCGCGCAACACCGCGTCGGCGCGGTCCGGGTTCTCGGTCAACACAAACAGCCGGGATCGTTGAATGGCCGCGATAATCATGTCGCGCAACTGCGCCGACCCTTCACCGCCCGCAAACTTGTCGATGAACAGCCGCTTGACCTGGAGCAACTGCGTGGAAACTTCCTCGGGTTCGTCCCCGCCGGCCAGCGGGACCAGCAGTAACATCAACCAGAATCGCTTCATCCCTTGCCTGCCTTTCGCGCTTCCTCATCCTGGTACACCACGCGCCTTCCCGTCTTGGCTTCCAGGCTGATCAAGACCGCCCGGATCGCCGTCTTGTCCACCCGGAACACCATAGCCTGTTGCTGGCCGTCCTCGGTTTCATACGCCACGGTCAAGAAATGGGCGCGCTTCTTGGCCAGCATGAATACGGGTGAAATCAGGATCGATTCCAGGTAGCGCCGGCTGACCGATTGCCCGTACTCGATCTGGTTGATCTTGTCGTACGGCACCCGCACCAGGGCGTTCTTCGTGGAGAAGACAAACGATTGGGCATCGGAGGTGATCAGCGTCCCCTGGGTGCGGGACTGGACGATTTTCAGGGTTCCGCCAACGTACTCGGCCGCCCCTCCCGCTTCACCGGCCAACCCCGGCAAAGCGAACAGCAGAAACCACGCAGCTTTCATGGGACACAACACCCTATGGTGGAAGTGCGCCGGGCGTCCCGGCTCTCTCAGGCGAGGGCGGGGAGTCCCGCCGCACCGCGCGTGTTAGCCTGAAAACAAGGCCAACGCTTGCTCGACTTTGAACGCGATAAGTTCCAGGACGAAGCGCTCCGTCGCCCGGAGGAACTGGGACCTGGCATCATCATCAGTCCGGACATCCGCCGGGCCGGTCGCATTCCCCCCGGGCAAAGCCGGACGCGGAAATGGCCCGTCCTCGACGCGGGCGGTCCACCCCGAATCGACCTCGCCCAATGGCGGCTGGAAATCAAAGGCTTGATCGATAAACCCATTCGTTTCAGTTGGGAACAGTTCAAGCAGCTCCCCACAGTGAAGGTCTTTGCCGACTTCCATTGCGTCACCCGCTGGTCCCGCCTGGGTAACCTGTGGGAGGGGGTTTCCACGCGGGAACTCGTGCGGCAAATCGGTCCCGTTCCGCCCCAGGCGCGATTCGTCATGGCGTACGGTTATGACTTCGGGTGGACCACCAACCTGCCTTTGGAAATGTTTCTCGCCGAAGACGCCCTCATCGCCACGCACCACGATGGCGAACCCTTGACGCTCGAGCACGGCGCTCCGGCGCGCCTGGTTGTTCCCCTTTTGTATGCCTGGAAGAGCGCCAAATGGCTGGCCGGGATCGAGTTTCTGGAGCGGGACAAGGCCGGGTTCTGGGAACGGAACGGCTACCACATGCACGGAGATCCGTGGCGGGAGGAACGCTTTGGCTATTGATCCGGGCGCTCGCAACCTGTTCGAGACGACACAACAGCAACAGGGCGCGCGCCGCAAGTTCAGACGCCGGAGTTGGATCGGCGGAGTCGGTCTGGGCATCGGCGTCACGGCGGGGTTGCTTTACCGGCAGGCGCCCGGGTTCTGGCATCAGTATGTCCACGAGCTCGGTGAGCCCGTCGAAAAACCGCCCTACCACCCCGAACCGGCCAAGTGGCCGGACCGCGGCTTGCATGCCGCCTGGCTGGGGCACTCCACCGTCCTGCTCAAAGTGGACGGGTTCACAATCCTGACCGATCCGGTGTTCTCCACCCGCGTCGGGATCGGGCTGGGCCCGCTGACCCTTGGCTTGAAGCGCCTGTTTCTGCCGGCGGTCGCACTCGACCGGCTGCCTCACATCGATCTCGTGCTGCTGTCACACGCGCACATGGATCACTTCGACATCCCGACGCTGCGCGCCCTGGAAAGCCGCAAGGTGGAGATCGTGACCGCCACCGGAACCTCTGACCTGCTTCGCCCTCAGCGCTACAAGCGTGTCCAGGAAGTGGGCTGGAATCGCGAAGTCCAGGCCGGCCCCGCACGGGTCAAGGGCCTGGAAGTGCGCCACTGGGGCGCGCGCATGCGCAGCGACACCTGGCGGGGCTACAACGGATACTCAATTTCGGCCGGCAGGTGGCGCATCCTGTTTGCCGGTGACACCGCCATGACCGGCCTGTTCCGGAATCTGGGCGAGCATCACCTCGCGCTCATGCCCATTGGCGCCTACAACCCGTGGATCGCCAACCACTGCTCGCCGGAACAGGCTTGGCACATGGCCGGCGACGCCCGGGCCGCGCATATCCTGCCGGTTCACCACATGACGTTCACGTTGAGCCGCGAACCGCTGCACGAGCCGATCGAGCGGTTGCACACGGCGGCGGGCAACGATGACCAGCGCATCGCCGTCAGCCTGATCGGCCAGGAACTCTCGCTTACTTAACGCTGGCCGCGCACCGCCCAGGCCGCGGCGGTCAACTCGAACGGCTCATCTCTCCGGCCCACCAGTTTGTCGCGCAAGGCGGTCCGCAGACCCTCGCGCTGCGCT